>NZ_JABWQV010000064.1 GCF_014268615.1 Pseudomonas tehranensis
ATCGCGAGCAGGCTCGCTCCCACCCTTGATTTCCTGTGGCCGCAGAATCTTTATTCGTCGCAAATCCCCTGTGGGAGCGGGCTTGCTCGCGAAATCGGTGTATCAGTCAGCAAAGATGTTGAGTGTGCCTACGCCTTCGCGAGCAGGCCCGTTCCCACAGGGGTTTCTTGGTCTCCTTAGAAACCCTGGGGCGTGGAGCGCGCCACGATGGCCTCGACATTCAGGCCTCGGGGCAAGGCGCCGTAGGCCCCGCCAGCCGAACCCAGGCGGCTGGCGATGAAGGCATCGCTGACGTCGCTGTTGCCCGCTTCCAGCAGCAGCTTGGCTTGCAGGCCGATGGCGATCTCTTCAGTCAATTGCCGGGCGCGGTACTGGATGTCAGCGGTATCCTTGAACGCCGCCTGCAACCGATCGATGTGGGCAGCCAGGCGTTTGTCGCCGTGGCCGTCACCCAGTTCGGTGAACAGCACTTCAAGCACGCCCGGTTCCTTGGACAGGGCCCGCAACACATCCAGGCACTGCACATTACCGGAACCTTCCCAGGTCGAGTTCACCGGTGCTTCGCGGTACAGGCGCGGCAGGATGCTGTCTTCGACGTAACCGGCGCCGCCCATGCATTCGGCAGCTTCGTTGATCATCGCGGGGGCGCGTTTGCAGATCCAGTATTTGCCCACCGCCGTCACCAGCCGCGCGAACTTGGCCTCGTGTTCGTCACTCAAGTGATCCAGCGCCCGCCCCATGCGCAGGCTCAAGGCCAGGGCGGCTTCGCTTTCCAGCGCCAGATCGGCCAGCACGTTTTGCATCAGTGGCTGTTCGTTCAACAACTTGCCACCGACCTTGCGGTGCGCGCAGTGATGGCTGGCCTGGGTCAGAGCCTGGCGCATCAGAGCACTGGAACCGACCATGCAATCGAAACGGGTCATGGCGACCATCTCGATGATCGTCGGCACGCCCCGCCCTTCTTCACCGACCATCCAGGCCAGCGCACCACGGAATTCGACTTCGCTGGAGGCGTTGGAACAATTGCCCAGCTTGTTCTTAAGCCGCTGGATATAGAACTGATTACGCGTATCGTCCGGGCGATGGCGCGGCAGCAGGAAACAGCTCAGGCCCTTGTCGGTCTGGGCCAGGGTCAGAAAGGCATCGCACATCGGCGCCGAGCAGAACCACTTGTGGCCCACCAGCTCATAGGCCTGCCCCGGACCGCTGGCGCCCACCGGATAAGCCTTGGTGGTGTTGGCCCGCACGTCGGTGCCGCCCTGCTTTTCAGTCATCGCCATGCCGAGGGTGACTCCGGCCTTGTGGGCCATGCCAACGTTTCGCGAGTCGTACTCGGTGGCGAGCGCTTTGGGCACCCAGAGCTCGGCCAGGTCCGGTTGCAAGCGCAACGCCGGGATGCTGGCGAAGGTCATGGTCAGCGGACAACCGGTGCCGGCTTCAGCCTGGCTGTGCAGATAAGTCATCGAGGCTCGGGCGACGTGGGCGCCGGGTTGCGGGTGGGCCCATGGCAGGCTGGGCAGGCCATGCTCGACGGCGGTGCGCATCAACTGGTGATAAGCGGGATGGAATTCCACCAGATCGATGCGATGACCGTAGCGGTCGTGGCTGGAAAAAACCGGCTTGTTCTGATTGGCCAGAAACCCCGCTTCCATCAGCGGCCCGCCGGCCAGCGCCCCATACGCGTCGATCCGCCCTTGCGCCCAGCCCGCACCGAAACGCTGCGACCACTGTTGCAGCGGCAGGTCGATGCGATAGAGGTTGGCGCCATCCAGGGACGGTGGCTGATTGGTGACCTCGTGGGTTTCGGCGAACTGGTGCAGGTTCATGACAGGGCTCCTTGGTCGGCCAGCAGAGGTTCAGTTAAGCACCGCCCCAAGGCCGAACAAAGTGTCATACCCGCCTAAATATCGGCGCTTTCACCCTGCCTTGGACAAAGCACCCGTCGTTGCAGAATCGTGCGCAACACCTCGAATTTCACCGGTTTGCTCAGGTAATCGGTCAACGCGCCAGACGTGCAGCGCTCGTGATTCGGATGGGGACTGACCACAAACACCGGCAGATCCTCGCAGCCGGCGAGCGTACGGATCTGACAGCAGACCGACACCCCGTCCAGCGGTGGCGACTGGCAATCAAGCAGCACCGCGTCAACACTTTCGCCCTGCAGCATATCCAGTGCCGCGCGGCCGCTGTCGGCGGTACGCACCCGGTAACCAAGCTTAAGCAACATGCCGCGCATCACCAGCAGATCAATGCTGTTGTCGTCAGCCAGCAACACCGTGCAGTCCTGGGGCAACCGCGCGCTTTCTCGCGGGCTGAACGAGAACGGCGTCGGCGCCTCCACGGGCAAGGCCACTTCCACCTCGACATCCAACTGGAATCGGCTACCGCGACCGGGTTCGGAGGTGTGGGTCAAGCGTCCGCCCAGCAACTCCACCAGCTGTCGACAGATCGCCAGACCCACACCCAGGCCGCCGTATTCCCGGGTCATGGAACCGTCAAGCTGGAAGAAGCGCTGGTACAAGGTCGCCTCTCCAAGGTCCGTGAAACCGATACCGGTGTCGATCACGGCAAAGGACAGCACCAGCCGATCGAGCCCCGACGGCCTGCCACTGACCCGCAGCGCCAAGCCCCCTGTGCGGGTGAACTTGACGGCGTTGTCCAGCAGGCATTCCAGGCATTGGGCCAGCTTGCCACTGTCACCGATCAGCCGGTCCGTCAGCCCGGGTGCCACGTCGACCTTGAAATCCAGGCCCTTGACCGCCGCATTGGCCCCGAACTGCACCTGCAAGGCGTCGACCATCGCGCGCAGGCTGAACGGCGCCGGGTAGGCCTTGAGCTTGCCGGCCTGCAACTCGGTAAGGGTGAGGATGCCGTTGACCATGCGCATCATGTCCCGCGCAGAACCTGCGGCGGTCTGTTGATACTGGGTCAGCTCCTCGTTCATTTCGACGGTTTCCATCAACTCCAGCGAACCGATGACGCCATTCATCGGCGTGCGCAGCTCATGGGTCAAGGTGGCGAGGAATTCATCCTTGAGTTTGTTGCCATGGGCCAATTGCTGGTTGAGCACCTCAAGTTTTTGCCCGGCGTCGAACAGGGTCTGGGCCTGCTGCTCGCGCATGGCATTGATACGGTCGGCCAGGGCCAGGGACAACAGCGCTACTTCGATGGCCGAGCCGATCTGGCTGGCGTACATGGTCAGGAATACGTTGGGCAGATAACCGAGCACCATCATCGTGTTGACCACGCCCCCCAGCAGAAACGCCGACCAGGCGATGATGAAGTAACGCGCCACCCGCAGGCCCCGCCACCAGGCGAACAGCCCGGCGGCGAAAATCACCACGGTAAACACCAGCGCCAATGCCGTCGCCAGGCGCAAGGCCAGGGCGTAACTGGTCATCAGCGACAGGCCCACTACTACTGCGCTGTAGACGATCAGCGCCAGCAACAGCCGGTCAAGCCAACGACTGTGTTGCGCGGTTTGTAGGAAACTGCGCGCAAACTGGCTGCCGAACAGGCCCGCACAACCGATGAAAAAGGGTGTTGCGGCATTGGCCCACCAGGGGTTGTCCGGCCAGAAATACTCCACGGCGGCGCCATTGACCGACAACTGATACAGGCCAAACGAAGCGATGTAGACAATGTAATAGAGGTAACTGGTGTCTCGCACGCTCAGGTAAATGAACAGGTTGTAGACCAGCATCCCCAGCAGTACGCCATAGATGATGCCCAATACGTACAAGCGCACAGGTTGTTGCTCGAGATAGGCCGTGCTCGACCACAACGTCAGCGGCGCCTGGATCGAACCCTGGCTTTGCAGGCGCAGGTACACGGACTGGCGTTGTCCGGGTTTGAAGTCCAGGCTGAACAGGTAGTTGTTCTGGCGAATTTCACGGCTGGCGAACGGCAAGGCATCGCCGGTCTGGCGAACCAGGCGATACGCCCCGGCGCTATCAGGCAGATACAAGTCCAGATGGTCCAGCGGCGGATAGGCCAGTTCCAACAACCAGGTGCGCTGGGCGTCCGGATTGCCGGGGCGGTAGTGCAGATCTATTTTCAACCAGAATGCCGAGCGCGAATAACCCGCGTTCAGCGTGGCGTTGTCATGGGGCTTGAAGTGCCCCGCCGCGGCCTCTGCCAGGACATCATCGATGGTGGCCGTACCGTGGGTGTCTTCGAATACCTGCAGGGCATGGCCCAAGGGCAGGCTTTGGGTGAATTCATCGAACTCGAGGGCGCTTGCCAAAGCGGGCAAGCACAGCAGCAACATCAGCAAATAGCGCATTTAAGCCCCAGCGTGGCCTGTCCGGTTGAATCAGGAAGCCCCCCATTCCCTGAGTAGACGTAAAACCGGCATTACCTGTTATTGGTTGGATCCATTTCTAGCATAGCCGTTGATGGCCAATTTGCACCATTGAAATTTTTCCTACAGAGGGCTCTAGAACGGGCGTTCCAGCGCGAAGCATTGAGATAGAGCTGTTGCTTTGGTCAGCGTGCAATACAGCCCTGGAGTCAGGCTCGGTTGTGGCGAGGGGATTTATCCCCGCTGGGCTGCGCAGCAGCCCCAGTAACTGTCGGCTCGGTATATCAGACAGTTTGAATGGGGGCGCTTCGCACCCCAGCGGGGATAAATCCCCTCGCCACAAATAAATCCTGCCTGTAGATAGTCCCGTCACTACAGGCGCGCCCGACAAGGGGTTTGGTGGTAAGCTCGCGCACCATGAATATCTACAGCTCTCGCCCCGTTGTCCTCTGTCTCTCCGGCCACGATCCCAGTGGTGGCGCCGGTTTGCAGGCAGATATCGAAGCCCTGCTCGCCCAGGGTTGTCACGCCGCCCCGGCCGTTACCGCGTTGACCGTGCAGGACACGGTTAACGTGAGCGATTTCCGTGTGCTCGATCGGGAGTGGGTGCTGGCGCAAGCCAATGCCGTGCTCAACGATTCGCAGGTAGCGGCGGTCAAGCTGGGGATGCTCGGCTCACTGGAAATGGTCGACACGGTGGTCGAACTGCTGCAGGCGCACCCACATTTGCCCATGGTCTGCGACCCGGTGCTGCGTGCCGGTGGCGGCGGACGCCTGGGCAAGGATGAAGTCGGCTACGCCATGCGCGAACACCTGTTGCCCCTGGCTATCATTGCCACCCCCAACCTGCCGGAAGCACGCATCCTCGCCGAACTGCCCGAGGGCAGCGCCGATGAGTGCGCCGAAAAACTGCTGCCCTTCGTCAAGCACCTGTTGATCACCGGTGGTCACGGCGACGAACATGAAGTCCACAATCGCCTGTACAGCCGTGACGGTCGCCGCGAAACCTTCACCTGCCAGCGCTTGCCCGGCAGCTACCACGGCTCCGGCTGCACCCTGGCCAGCGCCCTGGCCGGACGGTTGGCCCAGGGCGAACACCTGGCCAGCGCGGTCAAGACAGCACTGGATTACACTTGGCGCACCCTGCGCGATGCCGAACAATTGGGCAAAGGCCAGTTCGTTCCGCGGCGCCTGCCGCTGGATTTCTGCTCGTAGCTCCGGAGGCTGTGGAATGAAACTACGTGGCCTTTACGCCATCACCGATAGCCAACTGCTGGCCGGCAAATTCCTCGCCTATGTAGAAGCGGCGCTGGAAGGTGGCGTCACCCTGCTGCAATACCGTGATAAAAGCAGCGACGAAGCCCGCCGCCTGCGCGAAGCCGAAGCGCTGCGCAATCTGTGCGAGCGCTACAAGACCCGGTTGATCATCAACGACGACGCCGAGCTGGCCGCGCGCCTGGGCGTCGGCGTTCACCTGGGCCAGACCGATGGCCCGCTGGCGCCGGTGCGGGCGCTGCTGGGGCGCGATGCAATCATCGGCGCCACCTGTCACTCCAGCCTGGAGCTGGCCGAACAGGCAGCCAGCGAAGGCGCCAGCTATGTCGCGTTCGGACGCTTCTTCAACTCCAACACCAAGCCCGGCGCACCCAGCGCAAACCTTGAACTGCTCGACCAGGCCAGGCTCAAACTGCATATACCGGTGTGCGCCATCGGCGGCATCACCCTGGACAACGCCGGCCCGCTGGTGGCTCACGGTGTCGACCTGCTGGCCGTGGTCCATGGCCTGTTCGGCGCCGACAGCCCGCTGGAAGTGACGCGTCGCGCCCGTGCCTTCAACGATCTGTTGCAGATCAAATAATTTTTCGATTTCGAGAGCCCAACCATGTCCCGTTCCGAAACCCTGTTTGCCAACGCCCAGAAACATATCCCCGGCGGCGTGAACTCCCCCGTTCGTGCGTTCAAGAGCGTGGGCGGCACCCCGTTGTTCTTCAAGCATGCCGAAGGCGCGTACGTGACGGACGAGGATGACAAGCGCTATGTGGACTACGTCGGTTCGTGGGGACCGATGATCCTCGGCCACAGCCATCCAGACGTGCTGGAAGCAGTGCGCAACCAGTTGCAGCATGGCCTGTCCTACGGTGCCCCGACCGCCATGGAAACCGAGATGGCCGACCTGGTCTGCTCGATCGTGCCGTCGATGGAAATGGTGCGCATGGTCAGCTCCGGCACCGAAGCGACCATGAGTGCGATTCGCCTGGCGCGCGGCTTCACCGGTCGCGACAGCATCATCAAGTTCGAAGGCTGCTACCACGGCCACTCCGACAGCCTGCTGGTCAAGGCCGGTTCCGGCGCGCTGACCCAAGGCGTACCGAGTTCGGCCGGCGTACCGGCGGCGTTTGCCAAGCACACCCTGACCCTGCCATTCAACGACCTCGAAGAGGTCGAGAAGATGCTCGGCGAAGTCGGCCAGGAAGTGGCCTGCATCATCGTCGAGCCTGTGGCCGGCAACATGAACTGCGTACCGCCGGCGCCGGGTTTCCTCGAAGGCCTGCGCAGCCTGTGCGACCAGCACGGCGTGGTGTTGATTTTCGACGAAGTGATGACCGGCTTCCGCGTGGCCCTCGGCGGCGCCCAGGCCCATTACGGCGTGACACCGGACCTGAGCACCTTCGGCAAGATCATCGGCGGCGGCATGCCGGTCGGTTGCTTCGGCGGCAAGCGTGCCATCATGGAATGCATCGCGCCGCTGGGTCCGGTCTACCAGGCCGGTACGTTGTCAGGCAATCCGCTGGCCATGGCCGCCGGCCTGACCACCCTGCGTCTGATCAGCCGCCCGGGCTTTCACGCCGAGCTGACCGACTACACCACCCGTCTGCTCGACGGTTTGCAGATTCGTGCCGACGCGGCGGGCATTCCGTTCGTGACCACCCAGGCCGGTGGCATGTTCGGCCTGTACTTCAGCGGCGCCGATGACATCGTGACCTTCGAAGAGGTGATGGCCAGCGACGCTGACCGCTTCAAGCGTTTCTTCCACCTGATGCTCGACGGTGGCGTGTACCTGGCACCGAGCGCGTTCGAAGCCGGCTTTACCTCCATCGCCCATGGCGAGGCCGAGCTGAAAATCACCCTCGACGCCGCTGAGCGGGCCTTCGCCGCGTTGAAGTAAGCCTGTGGATAACTGACGCTGGCTGACGCTGGCGTCAGTGATTGACGACAACCTCTTACCCCTTTTCCTACGTATTACCCCTCGAAGCTGTCGATAGCGCTCCCTCGCAGCAGAAAAAACGAGTAAAGACTTTGTAAGGATGGCCCTGCTTATTTCATAATGCGCGCTTATTGGATCCCCCGGAGGGTCCGCGTGCCCCTCAGAGGTAAGTCGATTCCCATGAACCGCACCGGCCGCACCCTTGCCCTGGGCTGCCTGTTGCTCCTTCAGCCGCTGCTGGTGAACGCACAAGCAGGCGGCAACTCGTTGTTGATCCCGGCGATGGGCCGTTGCACGCTCAACACCCAGCCACAAGATCTCGCACCGGCACTCGACGCCTGTCAAAAAGCGGCGGACGCGGGCGATGCGCAAGCGCAATACGAGTTGGGCGAGTTCTACTACGCCGGCAAGGCTGCGCCGCGCGACCTCAAGCTGGCCCTCAGCTACTTCGAGAAAGCCTCACTGCAAGGCCATGCCCAGGCGCAATACAAGCTGGGCGGCATGTTCTTCCATGGCGAAGGCGTGCCGGCCAACAACGTGCAGGCCTACATTGTCTTGAAGATGGCAGCGGTCAATGGCGCCGAAGAAGCCCTGGACACCGCCGACGAAGTCGCCGAACAGATGCCTCGCGACGAGCTGGAAGTCGCGACCCAGGTGCTGGGGCAGATCTTCCGCAAATACCTGATGGAATTGCAGAACGCCGACGGGCGCACGCCCTTCTCACCACTGCCCTGAACCGCACAGCCTCTTGAGCTCTGTAGGAGCTGTCGAGTGCAACGAGGCTGCGATCTCTCCACAGGCAATTGAATCGAGAGCGAAAGATCAAGATCAAAAGATCGCAGGGGCTTCGCCAGCTCCTACAGGGCCCAGCACAGCAACAAAAATATTTCTTACTTCTCAGGCATCGGCATCGGAAACGGCATGACATTGCCGACCGCGCCGCGGGCTTCGCTGATTTTCGGGGTGCCCAGGCGCTCGACCTCGTCGATACGCACGATCGAATGCATCGGCACAAAACTGCGCACCACGCCTTCGAACTGCGCCTTGAGCTTCTCTTCGCTCGGATCGACGACCATTTGCGTGCGCTCGCCAAAGACGAATTCTTCGACTTCCAGGAAGCCCCACAGATCACTTTGATAGATCTGCTTGGCGTACATTTCGAACACCTGGCCCTGGTTGAGGAAAATCACCTTGTAGATTGGAGCTTCACGTTTGGTCATGGCTGGCGAAACACATCGGCGGGTAAAAAATGAGGGCGCGAACTATAGCATAGCCGCTGCTCGCACAGCGGTAGGAACCGGGTGACTTGTTCCCTATAATGCGCGGTTCTTTGAATCACGTGATGACTCCGTCCATGGCCAAGAAGCTTTACATCGAAACCCACGGTTGCCAGATGAACGAGTACGACAGCTCGCGCATGGTCGATCTGCTGGGTGAACACCAGGCCCTGGAAGTCACCGCCCGCGCCGAAGACGCCGACGTGATCCTGCTCAACACCTGTTCTATCCGCGAGCGCGCCCAGGACCGGGTGTACTCTCAGCTGGGCCGCTGGCGCGAACTGAAACTGGCCAACCCGGAAATGGTCATCGCCGTGGGCGGTTGCGTGGCCAGCCAGGAAGGCGCCGCCATTCGTGACCGCGCGCCCTACGTCGACGTGGTCTTCGGCCCGCAGACCCTGCATCGTCTGCCGGAGATGATCGACGCCGCGCGCATCACCAAACTGCCGCAAGTGGACGTTTCGTTCCCGGAAATCGAAAAATTCGACCACCTGCCCGAACCTCGCATCGACGGCCCGAGCGCCTACGTGTCGGTGATGGAAGGTTGCAGCAAGTACTGCACGTTCTGCGTGGTGCCCTATACCCGCGGTGAAGAAGTCAGCCGGCCGTTCGACGACGTCATCGCCGAGATCATCCACCTGGCGGAAAACGGCGTGCGCGAAGTCACGCTGCTGGGGCAGAACGTCAACGGTTATCGCGGCCTGACCCATGACGGGCGCCTGGCGGACCTCGCCGAGCTGATCCGCGTGGTGGCGGCCGTGGAGGGCATCGACCGTATCCGCTACACCACGTCGCACCCGCTGGAGTTCTCCGACAGCCTGATCCAGGCCCACGCCGAAGTGCCTGAGCTGGTCAAGCATCTGCACCTGCCGGTGCAATCGGGCTCCGACCGGATCCTGGCAGCCATGAAGCGCAACCACACGGCGCTGGAGTACAAATCCAAGCTGCGCAAATTGCGGGCGGCGGTGCCAGGGATCTGCATCAGTTCGGACTTTATCGTCGGCTTCCCCGGCGAAACCGAGAAAGATTTCCAGCAGACCATGAAGTTGATCGAAGACGTGGGCTTCGATTTTTCCTATTCGTTCGTCTACAGCCAGCGCCCCGGCACCCCGGCGGCCGATCTGGCGGACGAGACCCCCGAAGAAGTGAAAAAAGAACGGCTCAACGCCTTGCAACATCGCTTGAACCAGCAAGGTTTCGAGATCAGCCGACAAATGGTCGGCTCCGTCCAACGGATTCTGGTGACCGATTACTCGAAAAAAGACCCGGGCGAATTGCAAGGGCGGACCGAAAACAACCGCATCGTCAACTTCCGCTGCGACACTCCGGCGCTGATCGGCCAGTTCGCCGACGTACACATCGACGCCGCGCAACCGCACTCCCTGCGCGGCTCGCTGATTCAGTAACCCGCCGATTCCCTGTGAAAACAGAACTTGTGGGAGCAAGGCTTGCCCGCGATACAGGCGCCTCAATTCTTGAGGGACCGAGGTGCATTCATCGCGGGCAAGCCTTGCTCCCACAAGATTGCTCGGTTTATTAAGAGCTTTCGCACCCAGCCTACTGGCGTTATCCTTGATTTCATCTTAATTGCCCCAGGGCGGCTAAAAACGACCTTGAACGCACCCATCGAACCACATCGTTTCATTCTCGAGCCCTTTGAGGCTCGCCGCTTCGCCAATCTGTGCGGGCAATTCGACGAGCATCTGCGCTTGATCGAACAGCGCCTGGCCATCGAGATCCGCAACCGCGGAAACCAGTTCGAACTGATCGGCGAACCCAAGCACACCACCTCCGCGGAAAACCTGCTGCGCCGCCTCTATCGGGAAACCAAGGGAAGCGAGTTGTCGCCGGACACCGTCCACCTGTTCCTGCAGGAGTCAGCCCTCGAAGAACTCGAGAACCACGCTCCGTCGGAACCTGCCGTGGCCCTGCGCACGAAAAAAGGCATGATTCGCCCTCGCGGCTTGAATCAGCAGCGCTACGTGAAGGAAATCCTGGGCAACGACATCAACTTCGGCATCGGTCCGGCCGGTACCGGCAAGACCTATCTGGCCGTGGCCTGCGCCGTCGATGCGCTGGAACGCGAACAGGTGCGCCGCATCCTGCTGGTGCGCCCGGCGGTTGAAGCGGGGGAAAAACTCGGATTCCTGCCCGGCGATCTGGCTCAGAAAATCGACCCGTACCTACGTCCGCTCTACGACGCGCTGTACGAAATGCTCGGCTTCGAATATGTCGCCAAGCTGATCGAACGCCAGGTCATCGAGGTTGCGCCGCTGGCCTACATGCGTGGCCGTACGCTGAACAACAGCTTCATCATCCTCGACGAAAGCCAGAACACCACGGTCGAGCAGATGAAAATGTTCCTGACTCGGATCGGCTTCGGCTCCACTGCGGTGATCACCGGGGACATCACCCAGGTCGACCTGCCCCGTGGCACCAAGTCCGGGCTGAACCATGTGATCCAGGTGCTCAAGGACGTGCCGGGCATCAGTTTCACGCATTTCATGCCCAAGGACGTCGTGCGCCATCCATTGGTGCAGCGCATCGTCGAAGCCTACGAGCGCTTCGAGAACCTTCAGGATGAGCGGGCGACCGCTGACAAGGGCAATCGCCACGATGCTTGAACTTGACCTGCAACTGGCCAGCGAACGCCCCGCCCCCAGCGAGGCTCAGTTGCGCCAATGGTGCGAACTGGCCCTGCGCCAGCGCAGCGCCGACTCGGAACTGACCATCCGCCTGGTCGACGAGCCCGAAGGCCGCGAGCTGAACCACACCTGGCGGCAGAAAGACTACGCCACCAATGTGTTGTCGTTCCCCGCCGACGTGCCCGACGAACTGCTCGACATTCCGCTGCTGGGCGATCTGGTGATCTGCATCCCGGTGGTGGAGCGCGAAGCTGCCGAACAAGGCAAGACCGCTGAGGCCCACTGGGCCCATCTGGTGATTCACGGTTGCTTGCATCTATTGGGTTACGACCATATAGAAGATGACGAAGCCGAAGAAATGGAAGCACTGGAACGAACGTTGCTTGCAGAGCTGGGTCACCCCGACCCCTACGCCGGCGACGAACACTGATACATCAACCTGTAACGACAAAGGATTCAGAGTAATCGCTATGAGCGAAGATCGATCGAGCAACGGGCAGAAGTCATGGCTGGGCAAGCTCACCCAGGCTTTTGCCCATGAGCCGAAAAACCGCCAGGAGCTGCTGGAGCTGCTGCGCGATGCACATCAGAACAAACTGCTGGACAGCGAAGCGCTGGCCATCGTCGAAGGCGCCATCCAGGTCGCTGACCTGCAAGTGCGGGACATCATGGTCCCCCGTTCGCAGATGGTCAGCATCAAGGCGACCCAGACACCTCGCGAATTCCTGCCCGCTGTGGTCGATTCCGCTCACTCGCGCTACCCGGTCGTCGGCGAGAGCCATGACGACGTCATGGGCGTGCTGCTGGCCAAGGATCTGCTGCCGCTGATCCTTCAGGAGAACGGCGACAGTTTCAACATCAAGGACTTGCTGCGCCCGGCCACCTTCGTGCCCGAGTCCAAGCGCCTGAACGTGCTGCTGCGTGAATTCCGCGCCAATCACAACCACATGGCCATCGTTATCGACGAATACGGCGGCGTGGCCGGGCTGGTCACCATCGAAGACGTGCTTGAGCAGATCGTCGGCGACATCGAAGACGAGCACGACGTCGAGGAAGACAGCTACATCAAGCCGCTGCCCAGCGGCGACTTCCTGATCAAGGCGCTGACGCCGATCGAGAACTTCAACGAATTCTTCGACAGTCAGTTCTCCGACGATGAGTTCGACACCGTCGGCGGCTTGGTGATGAGTGCTTTCGGGCACCTGCCCAAGCGCAATGAAACCACGGAAATCGGCTCCTGGCGCTTTCGCATCCTGAACGCCGACAGCCGTCGGATTCACTTGCTGCGCCTGTCACCCATTGCCCGATAAACCCTGCGAGACCCGCTAAGGACACACATGCGCTGGATAACCCGCCCCGGCTGGCCCGGTAACCTGCTGGCCATGGCGGCTGGCGCGATCACCACCCTGGCCTTGGCGCCGTTTGACATCTGGCCGTTGGCACTGCTGGCGGTCGGGCTGTTCTATGCGGGTCTGCGCGAGCTTTCGCCGCGTCAAGCCATCGGCCGTGGCTGGTGTTTCGGTTTCGGCCTGTTTGGCGCCGGCACCAGCTGGATCTACGTCAGCATTCACAACTTCGGCGGCGCCTCGGTGCTGCTCGCCGGTTTCTTGATGCTGCTGTTCATCGCCGCCATTGCCTGGTTTTTCGCCCTGCCCGCCTGGCTCTGGGCCCGGTGGTTGCGGCGTAACGAAGCCCCGCTGGCCGACGCCTTGGCCTTCGCCGCCCTGTGGCTGGGCCAGGAAGCCTTTCGCGGCTGGTTCCTCACCGGCTTCCCGTGGCTGTATTCCGGGTACAGCCAACTTGACGGCCCGTTGGCCGGCCTCGCGCCGCTGGGCGGGATGTGGCTGATGTCCTTCACCCTGGCCCTGACCGCCGCGCTGCTGTACAACGCGCCACGGTTGATCCGCGCCGGGCGCAAAAGCTTTATCGCAGCGGGCGTGATCCTGCTGATCGGCCCATGGGTCGCCGGCATGGCACTCAAAGGCCATGCCTGGACCAGCCCTTCGGGTGATCCGCTGAGCGTCGCGGCGATTCAGGGCAACATCGAACAAAGCATGAAGTGGGACCCGGACCAGCTCAACGCGCAACTGGCGTTGTACCGCGACATGAGTTTTGCCTCCAAACGGGTCGACCTGTTGATCTGGCCGGAAACAGCCGTGCCGGTGCTCAAGGAATCCGCCCAGGGCTACCTGGACATGATGGGCACCTTCGCCGCCGAGCGAAATTCGGCGCTGATTACCGGCGTGCCGATTCGCCAGGTGGTGCATCAACAGAAGCGTTATTTCAACGGCATCACCGTGACCGGCGAAGGTGACGGCACTTACCTCAAGCAAAAACTCGTGCCATTTGGTGAATACGTGCCGTTGCAGGACATTCTGCGTGGTTTGATCGCGTTCTTCGACCTGCCCATGTCGGACTTCGCCCGTGGCCCGGCCGACCAGCCGTTGCTGCAAGCCAAGGGATACCAGATCGCGCCGTTCATTTGTTATGAAGTGGTCTACCCGGAGTTCGCCGCCGGCCTCTCGGCGCGCAGCGACCTGCTGCTGACCATCAGCAACGACACCTGGTTCGGCACCTCGATCGGCCCATTGCAACACCTGCAAATGGCCCAGATGCGCGCCCTGGAAGCCGGTCGCTGGATGATTCGCTCCACCAACAACGGTGTCACTGGCCTGATCAACCCCTTCGGCCAGATCACCGCACAGATCCCGCAATTCGAGCGTGGCATCCTGTACGGCGAAGTGGTGCCGATGCATGGGCTGACGCCATACCTGCAATGGCGCTCGTGGCCGCTGATCATTTTGTGCGTGTTGCTGCTGGGCTGGGCGTTGATGGCGGGACGGATGGCCAAGACGGTTTGATCCCGCTGCGGGGTCAACGAATTTCCTGTGGGAGCAAGGCTTGCCCGCGATGCAGGCACCCTGCTCCCAAGGCAGGACCGCGTCGATTTCATCGCGGGCAAGCCTTGCTCCCACAGATGTCCCTCGCCGCAACAGCACTCAACGATAGAACAACCTATACCCCACCTGCCCCACCGCCTCGTTCATCAACTGCCCCGATTGCCAGATCGACTTGAACTCCGGCATCCAGCCGCCCAGCGGGCGGGCATTGTCCTGCCCCAGAAAGCCCACCGGTGCAGGAATCACTTCAAACCCCGAGCGCTCGAAACTCCACACTGCCCGCGGCATGTGCGACGCATGGGTCACCACCACGATCCGTCTGATGCCCTGCGGCAATAACATCTCGGCGCTCATCCGGGCGTTTTCCCAGGTCGTGCGACTGCGCCCTTCCTGCCAGCGCACGGTGACACCAAAATCATCGAGCATCGAATCGGCCATCAATTTCGCTTCACTCGGTGGGGAGCCGTAGTGCAAGCCGCCGCTGGTCAGCACCGGCAATCCCGATGCCTTGGCCAGTCGCGCCGCATACCGCTGGCGCTCCAGACCGATGCCCGTGGGTTGGTCGGTGCCCCAGGCCAGGTCACCGCGATCACGACCGGAACCGAGTACCACGATGGCATCGGCACGTTGCGCCAATGTCACCCATTCGCTGCGAGGCAGCGGCGGCTCGCGCTCCAATGCCTTGGCGCTCCATTGCACCACCACAGGCAAGCTCATCAGCCAGAAACCGCCCACCCCAGCAATGAAACACAGGCGAGCCAGACGCGGCCGAGAGTTGCGCCACCACCAGGCAAGCACCAACAGCAGCAAAAGAATGCCGGGTGGCAATAAAAGTTGTTTGATGAAATAGCGAAACGGCATCGGGCATCTCCATAGATGCCCGAAGCCTAGGTGGGTTGACGCAAAGCGACAACAGATTCGAAACAACCTTGAATCAAAAAAAGCGACACGCGTGAATCCGGCTTTACTTGAACTGCAGTGACCGGACTTTTACAGCATCCCTGGTGGGCGTCCGATCCTTGAGCCATACAACCTTGGCCGAACGGGGTGTATCGAGGCGCTTGAGTAGCTGGGCCCCACTTGTGGGGGCTTGATGCCCGACCTGCTCAAGGTAAGCCTTGACCAGTTCGAACTCTGCGGGCGTCAAGCCACGCAGTTCCAGCTCTGCCGGGCGTTCATCGCGCAAGCGACCGGCGGTTCTTGCAGCGTCCAGGGCCATCCCGAGACGATCGATCAGTTTTTCGTACAACTCAGGTGTAGTTACTTTTCGTTGTGATTCAACCATCCCTCACCTCATTGAAGATAAGACTCACTCCCCATTGAGAAGCTTAGCTTCGCTGGGCAAACCGGCAGGGCGCCGCGACCAACGGCCCTGAACAGCCGCCGTCACCGGGTATCGACAATGCCCGGCACGCAATCAGGGTTTCCCTCGGCAGAGCACGGTCATGTATGCTACGGCGCTTCCTGTAACTCCACTTCCAGCTCGGCTGGGCATCGAAAACGCCGCATCAGGCGTCGTCTGCGTCCAGCATGGCAACGAAGAGGATTGGGCCACCCCATTCAGTACAAAAGTAGCCATGCACGAACACTACCAGCCCCGTGAAATCGAAGCCGCCGCCCAGTCGTTCTGGGACGAGCAAAAGTCCTTTGAAGTCAGTGAACAGCCAGGCAAGGAGACTTACTACTGCCTGTCGATGTTCCCTTACCCCAGCGGCAAGCTACACATGGGGCATGTGCGCAACTACACCATCGGCGATGTGATCTCCCGCTACCAGCGCATGCAAGGCAAGAATGTCCTGCAACCCATGGGTTGGGACGCTTTCGGCATGCCGGCGGAAAACGCCGCGATGAAGAACAACGTGGCTCCCGCCAAGTGGACCTACGAAAACATCGCCTACATGAAGACCCAGCTGCGCAGCCTGGGCCTGGCGGTGGACTGGTCCCGCGAGGTCACCACCTGCAAGCCTGATTACTACCGCTGGGAACAATGGCTGTTCACCCGCCTGTTCGAAAAAGGCGTGATCTACCGCAAGAACGGCACCGTGAACTGGGACCCGGTGGACCAGACCGTCCTGGCCAACGAGCAGGTGATCGACGGTCGCGGCTGGCGCTCCGGCGCGCTGATCGAAAAGCGCGAAATCCCGATGTACTACTTCAAGATCACCGCCTACGCGGATGAACTGCTGGAGAGTCTCGACGAACTGACCGGCTGGCCTGAACAGGTCAAGACCATGCAGCGCAACTGGATCGGCAAGTCCCGGGGCATGGAAGTGCAGTTCCCCTACGACGTCGCCTCCATTGGCGAAGCGGGCAGCCTGAAAGTCTTCACCACCCGTCCGGACACCCTGATGGGCGCCACTTATGTAGCCGTGGCCGCCGAGCATCCGCTGGCGACCCTGGCAGCCCGCAACAACCCCGAGCTGCAGGCGTTCATCGCCGAATGCAAAGGTGGCAGCGTCGCTGAAGCAGATGTCGCCACTCAAGAGAAGAAAGGCCTGCCGACCTCGCTGTTCGTCGAGCATCCGCTCACCGGCGAAAAACTCCCGGTGTGGGTCGCCAACTATGTGCTGATGCACTACGGCGACGGCGCCGTCATGGCTGTTCCGGCCCACGATGAGCGCGACTTCGAGTTCGCCCACAAGTACAACCTGCCGATCAAGGCCGTGGTGCGTACCAGCGCCGGCGACCAGACCCCAGCGCCATGGCAGGACGCTTATGGCGAACACGGCGAACTGATCAACTCCGGCGAGTTCGACGGCCTGGACTTCCCCGGCGCGTTCGACGCCATCGAAGTGGCCCTGATCAAGAAGAACCTCGGTGCTTCCCGCACCCAGTTCCGCCTGCGCGACTGGGGCATCAGCCGCCAGCGCTACTGGGGCTGCCCGATTCCGATCGTGCATTGCGATACTTGCGGTGACGTTCCGGTGCCGGAAGATCAACTGCCCGTGGTCCTGCCCGAAGACGTGGTACCCGACGGCGCCGGCTCGCCCCTGGCGCGCATGCCCGAGTTCTACGAATGCATCTGCCCGAAATGCGGCGCACCGGCCCGGCGTGAAACCGACACCATGGACACGTTCGTCGAGTCCTCGTGGTACTACGCCCGCTACGCCTCGCCGCACTATGAAGGCGGCCTGGTGGAAAAATCCGCAGCTGACCACTGGTTGCCGGTGGATCAGTATATCGGCGGCATCGAACACGCCATTCTCCACCTGCTCTACGCGCGCTTCTTCCACAAGCTGATGCGTGACGAAGGCCTGGTGAGCTCCAACGAGCCGTTCAAGAATCTGCTGACCCAAGGCATGGTGATCGCCGAGACGTACTATCGTCGCGAAGCCAACGGTGCCTACACCTGGTACAACCCGGCCGACGTCGAACTCGAACGCGACAGCAAAGCCAAGGTGATCAGCGCCAAACTGATCGCGGACGGCCTGCCGGTGGAAATCGGCGGCACCGAGAAGATGGCCAAGTCGAAGAACAACGGCGTCGACCCGCAGTCGATGATCGACCAGTTCGGCGCCGACACCTGCCGCCTGTTCATGATGTTCGCCTCGCCGCCCGACATGAGCGCGGAATGGTCCGACTCCGGCGTCGAGGGTTCGCACCGCTTCCTCAAGCGCGTCTGGCGCCTGGCTCAAGCCCACGTCACTCAGGGCCTGCCGGGCAAACTGGACGTCGCCGGCCTGAACGACGAGCAGAAAGCCGTTCGCCGTTCGATCCACCTGGCCATCAAGCAGGCCAGCCATGACGTCGGCCAGAACCACAAATTCAACACCGCCATCGCCCAGGTGATGACGCTGATGAATGTCCTGGAAAAGGCCGCGCAAGGCACCGAACAGGATCGCGCACTGGTTCACGAAGGCCTGGAAGCCGTAACGCTGCTGCTGGCTCCGATCACGCCGCACATCAGCCACGAGCTGTGGAATCGCCTGGGCCACGCTGACCCGGTGATTGACGCCGGCTGGCCGGTGGTGGACGAAACCGCGCTGGTGCAGGACAGCCTGACCCTGGTCATCCAGGTCAACGGCAAGCTGCGTGGCCAGATCGAAATGCCGGCCGCCGCCACTCGCGAAGAAATCGAAGCCGCCGCACGGGCCAATGAAAACGTGTTGCGCTTCGTCGATGGCCTGACGATCCGCAAAGTGATCGTCGTGCCCGGCAAACTGGTCAACATCGTCGCAAGCTAATTGGATCGGGCGCCGGCTTGGGCCGGGCGCCGAATATAACCTGCGGGGCCGCACTGTCGAGCCATAGGGTTTCAAGGGGAGCAACAAGATGATCAAACGTAATCTGCTGGTAATGGGCCTGGCGGTCCTGTTGAGCGCCTGCGGCTTCCAGCTGCGCGGCACCGGCACCACCGAACTGGCCATCACGGAGCTGGACCTCAGCGCCCGGGACGCTTATGGCGAGACCGTGAAGATGCTGCGTGACACGCTGGAGAACAGCGGCGTGAAGATCTACAACGGCGCGCCGTACAAACTGGTGCTGACCAGCGAACAGCAAAGCCAGCGCAGCCTGAGTTACGCCGGTGCCGGTCGCTCGGCCGAATACGAACTCAACAACGTCCTGAGCTATGAGATCCGCGGCCAGAACAACCTGGTGCTGCTGGACGACAAACTGCAAGTGCAGAAGGTCTACCTGCACGATGGCAACAACATCACCGGTTCCGACCAGGAGTCGAGCGAAGCACGTGACGAAATGCGTCGCGACCTCGTGCAACGCATGATGCTGCGCCTGCAACAACTGAGCCCGGCCCAACTGGACCAGTTGCAGCAGACCGCCGACGCCCGCGCCAAGGCAGAAGCCGAGGCACTGGAAGCGGCGCGCAAGGCTGAAGCGGAAACCCCGCAACAGTCGCCGATGCAAATCCCGTCTGAATAAGCCTTGCGGGGCGCTTCGGCGCCCCGCTCGCCTTCTCTTATGAAGCTCGCTCCCGCCCAACTCGGCAAACACCTGCAAGGCGCCCTCGCGCCGGTCTACATCATCAGTGGCGATGATCCGCTGCTGTGCCAGGAAGCCGCCGACGCCATTCGCTCTGCCGCCCGTCAGCAAGGCTTCGACGAACGCCAGGTGTTCGCCGCCGACGCCAGTTTCGACTGGGGCACGCTGTTGCAGGCTGGTGCGAGCATGTCGCTGTTCGCGGAAAAACGCCTGCTGGAGCTGCGCTTGCCGTCCGGCAAACCCGGTGACAAGGGCGCTGCCGCGCTGATCGAATATTGCTCACGGCCGGCCGAAGACACGGTGTTGCTCATCAGCCTGCCAAAACTCGACGGCAGCGCGCAAAAAACCAAATGGGGCAAGGCCCTGGTCGAAGGTCAGCAGACCCAGTTCGTACAGATCTGGCCGGTGGACGTCAGCCAGTTGCCCAGCTGGATCCGCCAGCGCCTGTCCCAGGCCGGCCTCTCAGCCAGCCAGGACGCGGTGGAGCTGATCGCCGCCCGGGTCGAAGGCAACCTGCTGGCCGCCGCTCAGGAAATCGAAAAGCTCAAGCTGATGGCCGAGGGCGGGCAGATCACCGTGGAAACGGTACAGGCTGCCGTGGCCGACAGTGCGCGTTTTGATGTGTTCGGGCTGACCGATGCGATTCTCAACGGTGAAGCCGCCCACGCCCTGCGAATGCTCGAAGGCCTGCGGGGCGAAGGCGTCGAGCCTCCGGTGATCCTCTGGGCCCTGGCCCGGGAGTTGCGCCTGCTGGCTAACCTGTCGCTGCAATACAGCCAGGGCGTGCCGCTGGACAAAGCTTTCAGTCAGGCCCGACCGCCGGTGTGGGACAAGCGCAAGCCGCTGATGAGCAAGGCCCTGCAACGCTACTCGGCACCGCGCTGGGCGCAACTGCTGCTCGAAGCCCAGCGCATCGATGCGCAGATCAAAGGTCAAGCGGCGGGGTCGCCGTGGATGAGCCTGAGCCGTTTGTCGCTGTTGATGGCCGGTCAGCGGCTGACTCTGCCAGCAGAATAAAAGATCGCAGCCTTCGCCAGCTCCTACAGAGGTATGCATTTCATTGTAGGAGCTGCCGAAGGCTGCGAGCTTTTTCGCCCTTGATCCTACAAATATCACCTCCATTTACCCTATAGACAGCCCCCCAACTCTGCCCCATGATTTGCCCCGTAAAACCCACCCACGAGAGAACCATCATGAGCAAAAAGCCATCCAAGCATGGCCCCAACAAGGCCAAATCCATCATCGCCCAGCCCCTGTTCCGCAGCCGCCAGGAACGACCCGCCAAGGGCAAAGGCAGCTACCGCCGCGAAGCCTTCCAGTCTGACAACTGGGAGGCTTCTTGCTTTGTGGCGGCTTGAAACACCCGGACCGGCCCTATTCTCCTTTGCGCATGATAAGGTCAGCATCTGATTTGTTTATCTGGACCCGTGCATGCCCTTTTGTCTTTCCCGTCGTTGGCCCCTGCGCCAATTGATTGCAGCCACAAGCGTCGTTCTGCTTGTCGCCTGCGCAGAAAAACCTACCGCCGCCGACGCCCAACCGCTCAAGACCGTCCCAGCCGTGCCTGCTCCGGCCATCGTACCGCCGGTGGTTCCGACCGGTGACAACCTGGTCATCGCACCCACGCAAACTTTCGCCGAATGGCAAGCCGGTTTTCGCAAGCAAGCCCTGGCCGCCGGGATCCGTGCCGACCTGTTTGATCGCGCCTTCATCGGCGTCAGCCCGGACATGAGCGTCATCAAGGCCGACCGCAGCCAGCCGGAATTCAGCCGTCCGGTGTGGGAATACCTCGATGGTGCCCTGTCGCCACTGCGAGTACGCCGGGGCCAGACGCTGGTCCAACAGCATGCCGACATTCTGCAAAGCATCGAGCAGCGCTATGGCGTGGATCGGCAGTTCCTGGTGTCGGTATGGGGTATGGAAAGCAACTTCGGTCAGTTCCAGGGCACCAAGTCGGTGATCAACTCCCTGGCGACCCTGGCCTACGAAGGGCGACGCCCGGGGTTTGCCCATGCGCAGCTGATCGCCGCGCTGCAGATCCTGCAGCAGGGTGACATCGCACCGGAAAAAATGCTGGGTTCCTGGGCCGGCGCCATGGGCCAGACCCAGTTCATTCCCACCACGTACAACACCCATGCGGTGGACTTCGATGGTGACGGCCGCCGCGATATCTGGGGCAGCGCCACCGATGCCCTGGCCTCGACCGCGCACTACCTGCAAAGCTCTGGCTGGCAGCGCGGGCAGCCGTGGGGCTTCGAGGTACGACTCAAAGAAGGGTTCGACTATCCGCTGGCCGATGGCGCGATCCGCAAACCCGTCTCCGAATGGCTGCAACTGGGCGTCAGCCTGCCCAACGGCAGCCAGGTCCCAGCCGGTGCCGAACACTTGTCGGCGGCCCTGCTGCTGCCGGCCGGCTACCGCGGGCCGGCTTTCCTGGTGCTCGACAACTTCCGCGCCATTCTCAAGTACAACAATTCCTCGTCGTACGCCTTGGCGGTCAGCCTGCTGTCAGAGCGCTTCGCGGGCGCGGGTCTGATCAACGGGCAATGGCCAAAGGACGATCTGCCCTTGAGCCGTAGCGAGCGCTTCGAACTGCAGACCTTGCTGGGCAAACACAACTTCGACGCAGGCACGCCCGACGGCATCATCGGCGCCAACACCCGCAAGGCCATACGCAGCGCCCAGCAGTCGTTCGGCTGGCCAGCGGATGGGTATCCGACGCACAAGCTGCTGGAAGGGTTGCGTAACCGCTAGATTGCCTTATGGCCGCTGCCCTCATCGCGAGCAGGCTCGCTCCCACACTGGACCGTGTTTTGAAATCAACTGTGGGAGCGAGCCTGCTCGCGATGAGGGACTATCAGACGACGAGCGCTTAGCGGCTGACTACCACATCCTGCTCCAGCACCAACCTCTTCTCCCCCGCATCCAGCGTCACCAGCGCGCCCATGGGCAACGTCAGGTTCGGATCGCAATGCCCACTGCGCCAGCCGGACAGTACCGGGATGCCAAACGGCTCGAAGGTCTGCTTGAACAGTTTGTTCAACGCCTCGACGTCCACCCCTGCGATATCCCCAACCAATACACCCCGCAGCTTTGCCAGGGTGCCGGCCAGCCGTAATTGGGTCAGCAGACGGTCGATGCGGTAAAGCGGCTCGTTGATGTCTTCAACCAGCAGGATCACGCCTTCGGCCTCGATTTCGTAGGGCGTGGCCATGGTCGCGGCAATCATCGACAGATTCCCCCCCAGCAAACGCCCGCAGGCGATACCGGGTGCAACGGTGGTCAACGGATAAGCCGCGGGATGGCTCAGTACACTGCCGGCCCTCAACTGCCCACGCAGCAGGCTGAAAAAAGACGTGACGGTTGATGGATCCTTGTCGCCCAGAAGATCGGCGTTGAGCAGCGGGCCGTGGAAGGTGACGAAGCCTGCGTAACGGCTGATGGCCAGGTGTAGGGCGGTGATGTCGCTGTAGCCGACGAATGGCTTGGGGTTGCGTCTCAGGAGTTCGAAGTCGATGCGGTCCAGCAGGCGTGGTGTGCCGTAGCCACCGCGTAGGCAGATGATCGCTTTTACTTCTGGGTCGGCGAAGGCGGCGTGCAGGTCGTTGAGGCGTGTCTCGTCGCTGCCGGCCAGGTAGCCGTTCTTTTCGTAGACTCCGGGGAAGATCCGCAGGTCATGGCCTCGGGCGCGCATCCATTGGATGGCTTTTTCCGTGTCCAGGGGGGCGGGACCGGCGGGGGCGATCACGGCGATCAGGCCCTGGGATGGGAGTGCTGGGACGGGGTGATGTAGGCTTAGGGTGGGTTCCATGGGTTTCCCAGTCTTTTTGATCGTGTGTATATCCGTTGCTACGGTAACGGCTACTTACGGTTCCGCTCTTACAGCGGGTCACTTTTG
>NZ_JABWQV010000065.1 GCF_014268615.1 Pseudomonas tehranensis
CTATCGCGAGCAGGCTCGCTCCCACAAGGTCTCTGCACAAGGTCTTTGCAGAGGGTCCGGATCAGGCAGCAATCGCCGCAGGCCGCATCGGCACTTGTTGCTTCTGTGGAATTTCGCCAAACAACGCCTTATGCACCGCCTGTTGCGCCTGGAATGCCAGGGCTGCGCGTTCCTGGCCGTGGCAGGCAATGGGTGGCAGCAGATGGATATGCACGTCGCCCCGGTCATTGGCAAACAAGCGCATCAGATGGGACAACAGATCATCATCACCAATGAACGGTGCCAGCGAATCAGGCTCGCCGTTGCGCAGGTAACGGATCGCCACCGGTTGCAGTGCCACGTCGGCATCGATGGCCGCCGACAATAGACGACCGTGGAAAGTGCGCAGGGAGCGGCCATC
This sequence comes from Pseudomonas tehranensis, assembly GCF_014268615.1. Lineage (GTDB taxonomy): Bacteria > Pseudomonadota > Gammaproteobacteria > Pseudomonadales > Pseudomonadaceae > Aquipseudomonas > Aquipseudomonas tehranensis. Next base: position 401 of record NZ_JABWQV010000065.1, read on the forward strand.
GGTGGTGGTGCCTTCGGGAAACATCAGCAGTGGATGAGCCTGTTCCAGGTGTCGGCCCATTTGCTTGCGGATCAACTGGCTGTCCCCCGAGCCGCGCCGGATAAACAGGCTGCCCGCTTTGGCCGCCAGCCATCCGGCCACGGGCCAGGTGCGCACTTCGGCCTTGGACAGGAAGGACATTGGCGTGAGCATGCCCAGCAGTGGGATATCGGTCCAGGACACATGGTTGCTGACCCACAGCATGGGCTGTTGCGGCATCTGGCCGTGCACCGTCACGTGGAAGGGCAGGGCGTGGCTCAGGCGCGCCATGAAAAAACGCGACCAGCGCTGGCGACGTACCATGGAGTTGGCCACACCCAACCGTTCAAACAGCCCGAACACGCTGGCCATGCTCAGGCCCAGCGTCACCACCAGCAACACTCGCGCGATTCGCGCGTACACCCGCAACCGACTCATCACACCGCTGCCTTGAAGTGGCGGGCGTAGCGTGGGCACAGTTCGTCGCGCTTGAGCAGGATGAACACGTCGGCCACCTGGAAATCCTCATCCCAGCACGGCTCACCACAGATCTTCGCGCCCAGGCGCATGTAAGCCTTGAGCAGAGGTGGCATTTCGGCGATGACGTTGGACGGCACGTCCAGGGCCGGCAACGGTTTTTTCGGCACCGCCCGCAGGTGTTCGGTGCACAGATAACGCTCGCGCAGGCGCTGCATGATCGCCTGGGCCTGGACGCCGCCGTCCTGCATCGGGATGCTCGCGCAGCCCATGAGATAGCTGTAGCCGCCCTCGTTCAGCACTTCGGCCAGTTCGCCCCAGAGTACCGCGATGGTGCCGCCGTTGCGGTAGGCCGGGTCGACGCAGGTGCGGCCGATTTCCAGGATCGGGCCCTTGAGATGGACCAGGCCGTGAAGGCTGAACTCTTCTTCACTGTAGAACCGGCCCAGGCTGCTGGCGGCGTGGTGATCAAGCAGGCGCGTCGTCGCCACGAGGCGGCCGGTGTTCAGGTCGCGTACGCCGATGTGGGCGCAGTGAACATCATAGTCGTCCATGTCCAGACCCATTTCCGCGCCTTTGAGCTTGGCGTTGAATTCGCCGCTGAAGACGTTGAAGCGCAGGGCCTGGGCTTCTTGCAGAGCGTTGGCGCCAATCAGGCGTTCGGCTTGCAGGCGGCGTTCATTGCCAGTGTCGCTGATGCGGGCGATCTGAGTCATAGCGAATCTCCGTGCGGGCTGTTCAGTTGCAGCCGATCGACTTTCTTTATGCAGCCATGTTGTGCAAAGTCAGGCTATGTAGCCCCGGTGTCATCGCCATGAAGCTTTGGTGATGCTTATATGACAGCCCATTGAGGAGCCTCCCATGCCCTGGCAAAACCTGATCGAACGCGGCGAACGACTGCCCGCCCATCCGGACCTGGCCGAGGGTTATGCGTCCTTGCTGCAACGCCTGGGACCGGTTACGCCGTTCGAACTGGCCGTACTGGGGGCGCGATTGATGGCAACGCCGGGGTTGGCTTTTCTGGTGGGCTATCAGGCGGCGCTACGGGTGCTTTGGCCCAGCGCGCCTCAGAGCCTGGGCGCCTTGTGCGCTACGGAGCAGCGCAGCCTGCGCCCGGCGGACATGCAGACTCGTGTCACCGATCTGCGTTTGAGCGGGCGCAAGGATTTCGTTACCGCGGGCGATGCCGCCGAGTGGCTGCTGATCGCCGCTCGCAGCGAAGCACCCGGCGAGCCGCCGCGGTTGAATCTTGCGGTGGTTTATCCCGGAGAGCCGGGCGTGACCCTGGAAAAACTCCCGGCCATCGCCCTGATGCCAGACATCAGCCATAGCCGGGTGGTGCTGGATGGCGCGCTGTGCGAGTTGTTGGCCGGCGACGGCTGGGACGCCTACGTCAAACCGTTCCGCACCCTGGAAGACCTTTACGTGCTCAGTGCCATGGCCGCCTGGTTGTATGGCGTGGGGCAGGAGTGCGCTTGGCCCCAAGCCCTGCAATTGCGCCTGCTGGGGTTGCTGGCAGGTTGCGCTGAAGTGAGCCGTCACAACCCGTCCAGCGCGGCGGGGCATGTGCTGTTGGGTGGGTTGTTCGCCCAGTTCAACGGGCTCGATGAAGAACTGAGCGACGCCCTGGCCGCCGGCCCGGCGTTGTGGCGCGAGATGTGGACGCGAGATAAAGCCGTGATGGAGATGGCGGCGGGGGCGCGGGCCAAGCGGTTGGCCAAGGCGTTGGGGTAGCCCTTCAAGCGCAGACCCCTTGTGGGAGCGAGCCTGCTCGCGATGGCGCTGGACCAGCAACATCGATGTCGGCTGACACTGCGCTCTCGCGAGCAGGCTCGCTCCCACAGGAAAATGCCACAAATATCTAATCTGTCATCCAGTTTGATTAGGCTCCGAAGGTTCAATCCTGCGAGCCCCAAGCATGTTCAAAGGCTGGTTACTGATTCTCCTGCTGATGCTCAACCTGCACGCCCAGGCCGAAAACTGGCCTGGCGAGCAGTGGACAATCGGCCCGCCCCCCACCGGACCGGCCATCGAAGCCCTGGAGCAATACGCCTTCCCACCCCGCGACGATGCCACTCGCCAGGGTATCCGCACCGATGCGCTGCTGGTGATCCAGGACGGGCGGCTGGTCTACGAACGTTATGCCGGGTCCACCCGTGCCGACACTGCGCACCTGACCTGGTCGATCAGCAAAAGCCTGATGGCGACGGTGTTCGGCGTGGCCTACGGGCAAAAGCTGTTCAGTCTGCAGGATCCTGCCGCCAAGTATTACCCAGCGTTGGGCAAGCACCCGGACATGACCCTGGCCGATCTTTTTCACTGGGCCTCGGGCCTGGACTGGCAAGAGGATTACGAATACGCACCGCTCAACTCCTCGGTGGTAGCGATGCTCTACACCCGGGGGCGTCATGACATGGCGGCGTTCACCGCGCAGCATGAAAGCTTCAGCCCGCCGGGACAGGCGTTCCGTTATTCCAGCGGTGACAGCAACCTATTGGCGGCGGCATTGAAAAATATCGTCGGCCCGGCGCAGTATCCCGATTATCCCTGGACGGCCCTGTTCGAGCCGCTGGGTATCCGCCACGCCACTTGGGAAACCGACGCCGCCGGCACGTTTGTCGGGTCCTCCTACGCCTACCTCACGGCGCGGGACCTGGCGCGTGTGGGGCTGTTGATGCAACGGGAGGGACGCTGGGGCCAGCGGCAACTGATCCCGCAAGCCTGGGTGGCGTTCAATCGCGAGCCCTTCGCTCGCTTCCGGGCCGGCCAGGACGAAGCGGTGCCCGGTGGGCATTGGTGGCTCAACCGCGCTGCCGACCCGGCCATCCACCCGTGGCCCGATGCGCCGCCGGATACGTTTGCCGCGCTGGGCCATTGGGGGCAGGCGTTGTACGTGATCCCCAGCGCCGGGCTGGTGATCGTGCGCTACGGTGATGACCGCGACGGCAGCTACCGCCACAACGAATTGCTCAAGCGAGCCATGGCGGCGTTCGCCGGGACGGTGCAGCCATGAGACGCAGACCGCTGCTCACGCTGATGTCGGTGCTTGTTGTGGTGCTGCTCGGCTGGATCTGGCTCGAGCGGGTGGCGCTGCGGGCCTTCCCCGGCATCATCAGCGCCTACACCGCCAAGGAGTATTGCTCGTGTCGCTACGTGATGGAGCAACCGGCTGACTATTGCCATGGCTATGTAAAGCAGTCGTTGCCCATCAGCGATTTTCTCGAGACGCCTGAAGCGAAGCGCATCACCGTCGCCGGGCTGGGGCGAAGCAATAGCGCGCGATGGCTGGGGAAGCGCCAGGGGTGTCGGTTGGAGCCTTGACCGGATCTGTGGGAGCAAGGCTTGCCCGCGATGCAGGCGCCGCGTTTCAGCAGGCAAACCCAGTGATCGTTCATCGCGAGCAAGCTTTGCTCCCACACATTTTGAATCCCCCTTGTCAAAGGATCTGTGTGTTCCCGAAGGGGGATTGAAACAGAAGGTTTGCAAGTGCCCTCGGCCCGGTTAAGGTTCGCCACAGGTTTATCTGCCCTCCGAGTGTGTATGTTCAAGCGGTCTTTTTCTCATGCTGTCGCGACCTTGCTGCTGGCCTGCGCCGCGCTGCCGGCCCAGGCCAATTGGTACCTGGACGGCGAATCGTCGCGGCTGTCGTTTATCAGCAGCAAAAATGGCAACGTGTCCGAGGTCCAGCGCTTCCTGGTGCTGCATGGTCAGGTCCAGCCCAAGGGGATGGTCCGGCTGGAAGTGGAGCTGGAGTCGGTCAACAGTGGCATTCCCCTGCGTGACGAGCGCATGCGCGCCGAGTTGTTTGAGATCAAGCAATTTGCCGATGCCTCCATCACTGCGCAGCTCGACCTGTTACCGATCCAGGACCTGGCCAACGGCGCTCAACTGGAACTGCGCTTGCCGCTGACCGTGGACCTGCACGGCAAGCAACATGTGTATCAGGCCGAACTGCTGGCAACGCGCCTGGATGAGCGACGCTTCCAGGTCGTGACCCTGGAGCCGGTGGTGCTCAATGCGGCGGATTTCGACCTGGCACCGGGATTGGAGAAGCTGCGCAAACAGGCCGGGCTGTCGGCCATCAGCCTCGCAGTGCCGGTGAATGCGGTGCTGATTTTTACGGCGCGCTGACATGAGCGGCCCGGTATTTCCGTGGCGCGAGGGCAATCGCTTCGAACTGTTGATCGATGGCCCACAGTTTTTCCCGCGCATGCTGGTGGAAATCGCCCGCGCCCAGGAACAGGTTGAGCTGGAGCTGTACCTGGTGGAGGCGGGGACTTGCGCCGAAGCGATGGTCCAGGCACTCGTCCAGGCTGCCGAGCGCGGTGTTCGCGTGCGTTGCCTGTTCGATGACTACGGCAGCCTGGCGTTTACCCAGGACCTGCGCAATCGCCTGATCGAGGCGGGCGTGGAGTTGCGTTTCTACAATCGCCTGAGTTGGCGCCGCTGGGTACGGAATTTATATCGGGACCACCGCAAGCTGCTGTTGGTGGACCAGCGCCTAGCGGTGGTGGGTGGCACCGGCGTGACCGATGAGTTCTGGAGCCCGCTGGATGACCGCTGCGAATGGCACGAGGTGATGGTGGAAATCGTCGGCCCCTTGGTGCTCGACTGGCAGTTGCTGTTTGACCGTCAATGGCTCGCCAACCGTCATCGCCGTGCCTGGAAGCCGGCGTCCAACTTTGGCTTGCCGCGCTTACCCCGAGTTCCGCCCATGGGGGAGGGCATGGGGCGGGTGGCGTATGCCGATGCCCGTCAGAATCGCGACATTCTGCAATCGTTGTCCCGGGCCCTGAACAGCGGTCAAAAGCGGATCTGGATGGCGACCCCGTATTTTTTGCCCACCTGGAACGTGCGCCGCTCCTTGCGCAAGGCTGCCGCCCGGGGCATCGATGTGCGCCTGCTGCTCACCGGGCCGCGCACCGATCACCCGTCCGTGCGCTACGCCGGGCACCGTTATTACCCGCGTCTCCTCAAGGCTGGGGTGAAAATCTTCGAATACCAGCCGTGTTTCCTGCACCTGAAGATGGTGCTGGTGGACGACTGGGTCAGCATCGGCTCCTGTAATTTCGATCACTGGAACCTGCGCTTCAATCTGGAAGCCAACCTCGAAGCCCTCGACTCCGCACTCAGCACCGCGGTGGCGGCGAGTTTCGAGCGAGACTTCGCCCAGAGCCTGGAGGTCAGTCTCGACGCCTGGAAGCGTCGGCCGCTGTGGAAACGGGTCAAGCAACGGGTGTGGGGGTTGGTGGATCGGTTGGTGGTGAACCTGCTGGGGCGGCGGGGTTAAGGTTCACCAAAAAACAATGTGGGAGCGAGCCTGCTCGCGATGGCGGCCTGACAGTCAATGATGCGGTGACTGCTAGATCCTCATCGCGAGCAGGCTCGCTCCCACAGGTTTTTGCGGTGTTGGTAAATCAGAGCAACTCAAAACTCTGCTGTTTCACATCCTGGGAATCCAGGCCGATCTGTACGTTGAACTTGCCCGGTTCAGCGGCGTACTTGAGCTGGGCGTTGTAGAACTTCAGATCGTTTTCGGTGATGGTGAAGTGAATGACTTTCTTCTCGCCAGCCTTGAGCATCACCTTGCGGAAGTCCTTCAGCTCCTTCACCGGGCGGATGATCGAGCCGGTCACGTCCTGGATATAGAGTTGCACCACGGTTTCGCCGTCATGCTCGCCGGTGTTTTCCAGGGTCACGCTGGCATCGAGCTTGCCGGTCTTGTTCAGCGTGGTGGACGACAGGGCCATGTCCGTCAGGCTGAATTCGGTGTAGCTCAGGCCGTAGCCGAACGGGTAGAGCGGGCCTGTGGTGTCATCGAAGTATTGCGAGGTGTAGTTGCCCGGCTTGCCCGGCGTGAATGGCCGACCAACGCTCAGGTGGTTGTAGTAGGTCGGAATCTGTCCCACCGAGCGCGGGAAGGAGATCGGCAGCTTGCCCGACGGGTTGTAGTCGCCGAACAACACGTCGGCGATGGCATTGCCGCCTTCGGTGCCGCTGAACCAGGTTTCCAGGATCGCATCGGCCTGTTGCTTTTCATCCACCAGCGACAGCGGGCGGCCGTTCATCAGCACCAGCACCAGTGGTTTGCCGGTGGCCTTCAGCGCCTTGATCAGCTCGCGCTGGCTGGCGGGGATGCTCAGTTCCGTGCGGCTCGAGGATTCGTGGGACATGCCGCGGGACTCGCCCACGGCGGCCACCACGACATCGGCTTGCTGGGCGGCCTTAACGGCTTCGTCGATCAGCACTTGGGCAGGGCGCGGGTCATCGACCACTTCCGGGGCATCAAAGTTGAGGAAGTTCAGGTAGTCGAGGACTTTCTTGTCGCCGGTGATGTTGGCGCCACGGGCGTAGATCAGCGTTGATTCTGCGCCCAGGGCGCGGGTCATGCCGTCGAACAAAGTCACCGACTGCGCCGGGCGACCGGCAGCAGCCCAACTGCCCATCATGTCGATCGGTGCCTTGGCCAGCGGGCCGACCAGGGCGATTTTTGCGCTCTTCTTCAGGGGCAGGGTCTGGTTGCGGTTTTCCAGCAGGACCATGCTGCGGCGGGCCACGTCACGGGCATCGGCACGGTGCAGGCGGCTTTCGGCGTAGGTGTCGGCCGGGTCGTCCTCGGCCTTGCCGATGCGCAGGTACGGATCCTTGAACAGGCCCATGTCGTATTTGGCGGCGAGGACTTCGCGCACCGCATTGTCGATGTCGCTCTGCTCGATTTCACCGGCTTTGAGCAGCCCAGGCAGCTCCTTGCCGTACAGCGAGTCGTTCATGCTCATGTCGATGCCGGCCTTGATCGCCAGCTTCGCCGCTTCGCGACCGTCGCGGGCCACGCCATGTTTGATCAGTTCGAAGATGGCGCCGTGGTCACTCACCGCAAGACCCTTGAACCCCCATTCCTTGCGCAACAGGTCGTGCATCAGCCAGGTGTTGGCGGTGGCGGGCACGCCGTTGATGGAGTTCAGCGCGACCATCACCCCGCCGGCACCCGCATCGATGGCGGCACGGTAGGGTGGCAGGTAGTCCTGGTACATTTTCACCGGGCTCATGTCCACGATGTTGTAGTCCCGGCCACCTTCCACTGCGCCGTACAGGGCGAAGTGCTTGACGCTGGCCATGATGCTGTCGGCCGCGTTGGCGCCGCTGCCCTGGAAGGCTTTGACCATCACCCCGGCGATGCGCGACACCAGGTAGGTGTCCTCGCCAAAGCCTTCGGAGGTCCGGCCCCAGCGTGGGTCGCGGGAAATATCCACCATCGGCGCGAAGGTGATGTCCAGGCTGTCGGCCGCCGCTTCCTTGGCAGCGACGCGGCCGGAGCGGTAGATGGCGTCCATGTCCCAGCTCGAGGCCAGGGCCAGGGGGATCGGGAAAATGGTACGGTGGCCGTGGATCACGTCATAGGCGAAGAACATCGGGATCTTCAGCCGGCTGCGCATGGCCGCGTCCTGCATCGGGCGGTTTTCCGCACGGGTGATGGAGTTGAACGTACCGCCGATGTTGCCGGCGGCGATTTCCTTGCGAATCATCTCCCGAGGCATCTCGGGGCCGATGCTGATCAGGCGCAACTGGCCGATCTTCTCCTCAAGGGTCATCTGCTTCATCAGGTGGCTGATGAAGGCATCCTTGTTTTCCATCGGGGTTGGCAGGTTGTCGGCTACTACGGATTGACTGGCCAGTGTGACGAACAGGCCCAGCAAACACAGCTTCTTCATGAATGGTTTCTCGCAAGCCTAAGGGCGGTCATCAGTACACGCCGTCAGCAAAATGTGAGGAGCGGCTATTGTTGTTCGAGTATTGTCTGACTTAAGAGCAGCACTGTTTTCGAACGCACGCGGATGAACTTAGTTTCGTGCAGGGCATCTTTTAGCCCACCGACCCTGATTCAATCCCGTGGCGGCGGCAGATTATGCCCCAGACACCGGAGAGATAGGTGACTGTGTTTTTTCAATGGAATGTAGAGGGGAGCTTCAACCGATGAATCTACGACTCAATCACCTTCGCCACCTGCAAATGCTGGCGCTGATGCTGTTCACCACACTGTTGGCCGGTTGCGGCATCAACAACATTCCAACCCTGGACGAACAGGCCAAGGCTGCCTGGGGACAGGTGCAGAACCAGTACCAGCGCCGAGCCGACCTGATCCCCAACCTGGTGGAGACCGTCAAGGGCTATGCGCAGCACGAACAGGAAACCCTGACGGCGGTGGTCGAGGCGCGGGCCAAAGCCACGTCCATCCAGGTCGATGCCGGGACGCTGGACAACCCGGAAAAACTCAAACAGTTCCAACAGGCCCAGGATCAGTTGAGTGGTGCGTTGAGCCGGCTGATGGTGGTGGTCGAGCGTTATCCGGACCTCAAGGCCAACCAGAATTTCCTGGCCTTGCAATCACAACTTGAAGGCACCGAGAACCGCATCGCCGTGGCTCGTCGCGACTTCATCCTCGCGGTGCAGAAATACAACACCGAGATCCGCACCTTCCCCGGTCGCCTGTGGCACAGCGTGATGTACAGCGATCTGCCGATCCGCGAAACCTTCGAAGCCACCAGCCCCAACGCCGAAAAAGCCCCTGAAGTGAAGTTCTGAAAAAACTGTGGTAGCGAGCCTGTGGGAGCAAAGCTTGTTCGCGATGAACGATAACGCGGTCATTAGAAAGACCAAGGTGCCTTCATCGCGAGCAAGCTCAGCTCCCACACCAGCTCGCTCCCACACAGGAGTTACGATGCGAGTGTTGAAATTTGGCCTGGTGCTGTTGCTCTGGGTCTTTGCCATCACGGCCCAGGCCGAGTTGAGTTTTCCGGCACTGACCGGGCGGGTGGTGGACACTGCCCAGATGCTTGAGCCTTCGGTGCGCACGCAACTGGATGCACAGCTCAAGGCCCATGAACAGGCCACCGGTGAACAGGTGGTCGTGGTCACGCTGGCGGACCTGCAAGGCACCAGCATCGAAGACTTCGGTTATCAACTGGGGCGTCACTGGGGCATCGGGCAGAAGGATAAAAACAACGGCGCGCTGCTGATCGTGGCCCGGGATGACCGTAAACTGCGGATCGAAGTGGGCTACGGACTGGAAGACCGCCTGACCGACGCCCAGAGTTCGGTGATCATCAACCAGGTGATCACCCCGGCGTTCAAGGCCGGCCATTTCAGCAAAGGTATCAGCGACGGCGTAGCGGCGATGTTGATGGTGCTGGGCGGCAATGCGCTGGATGAGCCGGCTGCGGCGTACGGTGCCGATGGCCAGGAGGCGGGCGATTTCGTCGGGCGCCATCCGGGGTTGTTCGTGTTGTTGGTGCTGCTGTTCATCGTAACGGTGTTCGTGTGCCAGATGCTCGGTATCCTGCCGGCCGGACGCGGTGGTTCCGGGGGCGGCTATGGCGGTGGCGGCGGTGGTTTTGGCGGTGGCGGCGGTGGTTTTGGCGGCGGTGGCGGTGGCTTCAGCGGCGGTGGGGGCAGTTTCGGGGGCGGCGGTTCGTCGGGCGGCTGGTGACAATAATAATGAGCAGGCACTTTTAACCATGGCATTACTGACTGAACACGAACAACGCAAGGTCGCCGAGGCCATCGCCCAGGTGGAGCGCGACACCGACGCCGAGCTGGTCACCGTGCTCGCCGCTCGCGCCGACGACTATGCCTACATCCCGCTGCTATGGGCCAGCCTGCTGGCCTTGGTGGTACCCGGCATGGTGCATTACCTCACGGGCTGGCTGAACATGCACAGTCTGCTGCTGGTGCAGTGGGGCCTGTTTATCGTGCTGTGCCTGGCGTTTCGCATTCCTGCAATCACCACTCACCTGATCCCCCGTTCCGTGCGCCACTGGCGCGCCTCCAATCTGGCGCGTCGGCAGTTTCTCGAGCAGAACCTGCACCACACCGTCGGCGGCACAGGCATGTTGATTTTCGTTTGCGAAGCCGAGCGGTACGTGGAAATCCTGGTGGACGAAGGCATTTCCACACGTCTCGATAACAAACACTGGGAAACCATTGTCGCCGCCTTCACCCAGCAGGTCCGCCAGGGCCAGACGTTGCAGGGCTTTGTTACCTGCATCGAGGCCTGCGGCCAATTGCTCAAGGAGCATGTGCCGGTGACTCACGCGCGCAATGAGCTGCCGAATCGGTTGGTGGTGCTGGGCTGAAAAATGGCTGCCAGCACAAGCCTGTGGGAGCAAAGCTTGCTCCCACAGGGGCTACTGCTCGCCACACGAACTTTTCCGTGCCCTCGCTGCCCATCCCCCCTAAAATAACCGCCATTCCCGATCCGCCCGCCCCGAGGCCGCTTTTTCCATGTCAGTTACCGCTACCCCCGCCCGTCCTGCGCCGGATCACCATGCCCAGTTCATCGAGCTGCTGCAAAGCAGCCTTGAGCAGAACGCCTTCATCAAACTGGTGCTGGCCAAGTACGTCGGTGAGGAAGCGGACCTGCAGCGGCTGATCATCAAGCAGTTGACGGTCAAGGATCAGCCCTGCCTGTCCTTCGTTTACCGCTACAAAACCCGCGACATCACCAAGAATTTTCCGCTGGCCGAAGGCGTGACGACCATCGCCGCGCTGTTGCCGGTGTCGTTCAAGAACGCGCATCTGCTGGCTGTTACCGACGAAGCGCAGTTGGAATACAGCAAGAAGGGCAAGAGTTCGCTGTTCAAGAGCAAACCCCAGCAACTGCGAGAAGTGCCATCGGCCGAGCACAATCGGGAGAAAAACCGCTTTCTGGACCTGAACCGCCCGTTCCTGGCGGATCTGGGCGTGACTAACCACAAGCACGAACTGATCCCGGCGATGTCGCGCAAGTGGAAGCAGATCAACAAATTCATCGAAGTCTTCAGCCATGCGCTGACATCGTCGCCGCTGGCCCTGGATCAACCGGTGCGGGTGTCGGATTTCGGCTCGGGCAAGGGCTACCTGACGTTCGCCATCCATGACTACCTGCGCAACACCTTGCAGGCTGAAGGGATCGTGACCGGCGTCGAACTGCGAGAGGACATGGTCAAGCTGTGCAACGAAGCTGCCGCGCGGCTGGAGCACCCGGGCCTGAGTTTCCAACACGGCGATGTGCGCAGCGTGGCGCCGGCTGCGGTGGATGTGATGATTGCCTTGCATGCCTGTGATATCGCCACCGATTACGCGATCCACATGGGCATTCGCTCGGGCGCTTCGATCATCATGTGCTCGCCGTGCTGCCACAAGCAGATCCGCTTGCAAATCCAGAGTCCGGCGTTGCTCAAGCCGATGCTGCAATATGGTCTGCACCTGGGCCAGCAGGCAGAAATGGTCACTGACAGCCTGCGGGCGCTGTTTCTGGAGGCATGTGGTTACGAAACCAAAGTGTTCGAGTTCATTTCCCTGGACCACACCAACAAGAACAAGATGATCCTGGCGGTCAAACGCGCCGAACCGGTGGACCCGGTCGAGCTGCTGGCGAAGATCCAGGAACTCAAGGCGTTCTACCACATCACCGAGCACTGCCTCGAAACCCTGCTGCGCGCTGACGGTTATCTCGCCTAGAGCGACTGGCACCTCACCCTGTGGGGGCGAGCCTGTGGGAGCAAAGCTTGCTCGCGATGAACGATGACCCGGTTTGCCTGTTGAATCACGGTGCTTTCATCGCGAGCAAGCTTTGCTCCCACAGTGTCAGGCCTCCCAAAGTGATCGTACCTGTGCAGCCCGTCAGGTAATCAGTGCTTATCCCTCATCTACCGACGTACCGGACTACCTTTAATGCGTTCACTACCTACGCATTCCTCAAGGAGTCCTCCCCATGGCCGCAAAGAAAATCCTGATGCTGGTTGGCGATTACGTCGAAGACTATGAAGTGATGGTGCCATTTCAGGCCTTGCAGATGATCGGTCACACCGTTCATGCCGTGTGCCCGGACAAAACCGCCGGGCAGACCGTGCGCACGGCGATCCACGACTTCGAGGGCGACCAGACCTACAGCGAAAAACCGGGGCATCTGTTCGCGCTCAATCATGATTTCGTCAGTGTCGAGGCCGCTGATTACGATGCATTGCTGGTGCCGGGCGGACGTGCGCCGGAATATCTGCGCCTGAATGAGAAAGTCCTGCAACTGGTGCGTGACTTTGACCAGGCGGGCAAGCCGATTGCGGCGGTATGCCACGGTGCGCAATTGCTGGCAGCGGCGGGCATCCTGGAAGGGCGCGAATGCAGCGCTTATCCCGCCTGCGCTCCGGAGGTGCGTCTGGCCGGAGGGACCTTTATCGAGTGCGCGGTCACCGAAGGCCACGTTCAAGGCAATCTGGCGACCGCCCCGGCCTGGCCGGCGCACCCGAACTGGCTGGCGGGGTTCCTGACGCTGCTGGGCACGGCCATCACCTTGTAAGGCACTGGCAGAACAAGCGCAGCGGGTCTTTACTCTTGGGGATGCCTCAACCGCCCAGGAGAAAGAACATGTCCGGATGGTACGAAGTCAGCAAAAGCAGCAACGGCCAGTTTAGGTTTGTGCTCAAGGCGGCCAACGCCGAAACGATTTTGACCAGCGAGCTGTATACGACCCGCAGCGGTGCCGACGGTGGCATCGCTTCGGTGCAGAAGAACAGCCCACTGGCCGAACGTTATGAACTCAAGAGCACCAAGGACGGCCACCCTTACTTCAACCTCAAGGCTGGCAATCACGAAGTGATCGGCAGCAGCGAAAGCTATTCCTCTGACGCCGCCCGGGACAAGGGCATTGCCAGCGTCATGGCCAACGGACCGACCACGGTGATCAAGGACAAGACGCTGACGGCGCTTTGACCGCATCGCCAGGCTCGCCCTTGTGGGAGCGAGCCTGCTCGCGATGACGGCTACACGGCCGGCAAACTCTTCAGACCGCTTCGCAGCCGAGCGGGAGCAAGCTCCCTCGCCACGGTCCTGCGCTGACTGGGAGGCTAAACCTCCACCGGCACCGACAGCTTCGGGTTGCCCAGCGGATGAGTCTTGGCATCGAAGAACCGCAGTTCAACCGCCAACCCCTGGAACACCTTGGCGTAATGGCGCTTCTGGTGCTGGATGAACGCCTGGCTGCGGGGGTAGATCGAGATCGCCACGGTTTTCGGCGCGGCCTGGCGCAGGGCATGGACGATGTGACTGTCCTGTTCGCCCAAGGCATGGCCGAACAGGCACAAGTTGTCGCGGTGGTGCAGCAACTGGTCGTAGCAGAACGATAGGTAATCGGAGCTGCGGATGGTCTTGAGCTTGTCCTGGCTCGGGCCTTCATTGACGAACAGCGGCACGTCGTCAAGGGTCTTGATCGTATTGTTGATGGCGAAACTGCCCAGCAGCGTGCCTTCGGTGGCGGTCAGTTTGCGTGCCGTGCCGTCCTGGTTGCGCACCAGGTGCAGGCCACCGTGCAGGTACAACAGACGGGGTTTGTCCGTGTCTGCCTGGCTCAGATCAAAGCTGTGATCGTTGCCCAGGAACAGGTCGGTGACGGTCTCGGGCGCATGCTGGATCGCCCAGTAGTTGAGCAGATCGTAGTTGGTGGTGAACACCGTGCGATAGCGGCCCAGCTCCTGATTCAGCGTCGCCAGGGTCGCAGGTTCCACCAGTCGCCACGGGATATGCACCGCGTGCACGGTGTTGATCAGTGCTTCCTTGATTGCGTAGTAGCGGTTGCGCGGTGCCGCGGAGCTCACCGCCAGGGCCTTGTTGACCCGGCTGGTGGTTTTCAGCGCGCCGAGTACCTGCTCGAAGCTGCGGGTCTGCATCGCGTCGAACACACTCATTTCCGACGGGCTCAAGGGTTTTTCTTCGACGGTGCGAGCGTTTTCGAACAGCGAGTCATAGCCGAAATCGTCCCAAACGGCGCGGCTGGCGCCGTTACCCAGCAGCAAGCCACTGAAAGCGGTGCTGGCGCGCAAGGCATCCCAGTCTTCGAGCTGGGCGTCGTATTGCTGGAAGTCGGTCATTGCGAAAGTGATCTCAAAACGTGGTTAAGGCAGGGCGCGACTTTATCACGACCCAGTCTTGAGCCAGATCAAGATGCGCCGTGACCAGTCGGTCATTCTGGTAGCCCTGCCAATCCCGGCCTCTTCCAGGAGCATCTCCCATGAGCAGCACATTTTTCATTCCCGCCGTGAACGTCATGGGGCTGGGTTGCCTCGACGAGGCCATGACCGCCATCCGCAACTACGGCTTTCACAAGGCCCTGATCGTCACTGACGCAGGGTTGGCCAAGGCCGGCGTCGCCAGCAAGGTGGCCGAACTGCTGGCGCTGCAGGACATCGATTCGGTGATTTTCGACGGTGCCAAGCCCAATCCCAGCATCGCCAATGTGGAGCGTGGGCTGGGGTTGTTGAAGGAAAGCCAGTGCGATTTCGTGGTGTCGCTGGGTGGCGGTTCGCCCCACGATTGCGCCAAGGGCATCGCCTTGTGCGCCACCAACGGCGGGGAAATTCGTGACTACGAGGGCGTTGACCGCTCGAGTAAACCGCAGTTGCCACTGATCGCCATCAACACCACGGCAGGTACGGCCAGCGAAATGACCCGTTTTTGCATCATCACTGACGAGACTCGCCACGTGAAAATGGCCATTGTCGACCGCAACGTGACGCCGCTCATGTCGGTCAACGATCCGGCATTGATGGTGGCGATGCCTAAAGGGCTGACGGCCGCCACCGGCATGGATGCGCTGACTCATGCGATCGAAGCGTACGTATCCACTGCCGCCAATCCAATCACCGATGCCTGCGCGCTGAAAGCGGTCACTTTGATCAGTAATAATCTGCGTCAGGCCGTGGGCGACGGTAACGATCTGACGGCACGGGAGAACATGGCCTACGCGCAGTTTCTCGCGGGGATGGCGTTCAATAATGCCTCGTTGGGTTTCGTGCATGCGATGGCCCATCAACTGGGCGGTTTTTATGACTTGCCCCACGGCGTGTGTAATGCAGTGCTGTTGCCCCATGTGCAAAGTTTCAACGCCTCGGTATGCGCCGCTCGGCTGACCGACGTGGCCAATGCCATGGGGGCCGATACGCACGGTCTCAGCCCGGAGGAAGGCGCGCGGGTCGCCATTGCGGCGATCCGCAGCCTGGCCCGGGACGTAGACATTCCGGCCGGCCTGCGTGATTTGGGCGTGCGCCTCAACGACGTGCCGGTACTGGCCGCCAACGCATTGAAGGACGCTTGTGGCCTGACCAACCCGCGGGCAGGGGATCAACGGCAGATCGAGGAGATTTTCCGCAGCGCCTTTTAAGCGACCCGTGCTGGCATAAACCGCCCGCACAGCAGCGCCGCCACGGCCAACAGCGTGCACAACGCCGCCAGCGGCCAGGCCTGTTGGCTCAACAACAGGCTGGCCGTGGCGCCGATGAGTGAGGCCATCAACTGATGCAGAAAACCGCTCAACGCCATGGCATAAGCGCCGGCCACCGGTGAACCCTCGTTGGCCAGGGACAGGCTGATGGGGTAATTCAACGATTGACCGAATACCGCGAAGCAGTACGGCAACCAGAACAGCAGCGCGACACTGCTCAGCGCGACGCTCCCCAGCAGCATGGTCGCACTGCCGCCCAGCACCAGCGCAAGGCCCCAGCTCATCAATCGTCGTTGGCCGGTGCGTAGCACCAAGGCGTTGACCGCCAGCGCGCCGAACAGGTACGCCGCGCTGATCGGCCAGCCCAGCAGGCCGTACTCAATCGCTGACCAATGAAAGCTTTCCTGCAGGATCAGTGGCGCGGCGGTGTTGAACGCGACAATCACGCCGTAACCCAGGCCGCCGGCCAAGGCTGGCAATAAAAACCCTCGGGATCTGAGTATCCTGCCGTACACGCGCCACGCCGATTGCCCGTTGCTGCCTTCTGTCAGCACTGCAAACCCGACCCGGGACACTGCGACCGCCATGGCCAGGCTGACCGCACCCAACCCGTAGAAGATCGCTTCCCAGCCGAAGGCAACTTGGATCAAAGAGCCCAGATATTGACCGATGCCAAGGGCAATCACGAAGGCTATAGAGATCCATGACAGGGCCTTGGCCAGCAGATCGCCGCTGAAACTGTCACGGATCAATACCCTGGCCATCACCGAGATACCGCTGGCGCCGATGCCCTGAATCAACCTGAGCGTCAGGAACGCCTCCACTGTTGTACCCAGCGGTAGGGCCAGGTTGCTCAGGCCGTACAGCCCCAATGCCGCCAGCAATACCGGTTTGCGTCCCAGACGCTGGCTCACGCTGCCCCACAGCAACATCGGCAGCGCCATGCCGATCAGGTAAACCGACAAGCCCCAGGAAACCCGGGACGCATCGGCCCCCAGATCCCGAGCAATGTCGGGCAGGGCCGGCAAGTAGATGCTCATGCCCAGTTGTGCCAGGAAGACGGTGGTGCAGGTGATGATCAGGGTCGTACGGTTCTTCATCAAGGCGCTCGTTCAAGGACGGATGTCACGCCCGTGTGCCTGCAGCAGATCGGTGATCCGTTCGCAGAACGAGCGAATCACGTCCGTCTCCATGTCGGCGCGCAGGGTGATGCGGATTGCGGCCTTGTTTTGCGGCACTACGGGGAAAAAAACCGCTGAAGTGAAATACCCCAGGTCGGCCAGTTCGACTGCTAGGCGGTTGGCCAGGGCTGCCTCACCGCAGGTCACCAGGCGGATCGCCATGGCATTGCCGAGCTGCTCGGTGCGGATAAGGCTGTCGAAGAGGCGGATATTAGCCTGCAAACGCTCCTGCAAGGCGCTGAATTCTCGACTGCGGTGCAGACGGATCGAGGCCATGCCGGCGCCAATGGCCGCCGCGTTCAGGCTTTGGGACCAATTGCTCGGCCCGCCGTAGCGCTGCACCAGTGTTTTGTGCCGTTCACTGCCAAACATCGCCAGGCCGCCACTGGCCCCGAATGATTTGGCCAGCGAGGCGACAATCAGCGTGCGCTCGTCCACGGCGTGGAAGCGTGAACGGACCAGGCCCGCTCCGCATTGCCCTATGGCCGACAGCGCGTGGGAGTCATCCAGATAGAGAAACAGGCCATAGCGCTGTTTGAGGTACAGCAGGCTGTCCATATCGGTCACCCCACCCATGCTGTAGGCTCCATCGGCCACATACGCCACGTTGCGCTGGCGTTTGCACACGTCTTCGAGAAAGTCCATGTCGTTGTGCGGGCCGGTGATGACCTGGGTTTCATCGGCGCAGGCGGCCTTGAGGTGGTTCATCGAGTAATGGGCATGTTTGTCAAACACCATGACAGGCGGCCGATTGTCAGTGAACGCGCCGCTGGCCAGCAACGGCAGGATCCCGGCGCTCGCTGCGCTGCATGACAGGGCACTGAGGCAACTGGCGCCAAACAACTCCGACAATTGGGTTTCGTATCGGTCCAGGATCGCCAGCTTGCAGCGGTTTTTCGAGTTGGCGACGCGCAAGGTGCCGGTTTCCCACAGGGCCGTCATGGCCCCGTCCAGCAACGCGGGATGGTGGTCCAGACCCAGGTAGGACGTGGTGCAGAAGTGGTGAAAGGTTCGGCCGTACTGGTCGACCAGGACGTTGGGTGTCTTGACCTCGACATTCAGCCCTGAGATTTTTCCGACTTCGGCGCTCCGCCAATCCTGGTCCGCCAGGGAAATGACTTTACGGTAGTTGGTGTAGCGATGGGTCGGCTGTGCTGTCTGGTTCATGGTGCGATTACATTCCTTGGTTGAGTGGTGCTGTCCGTGGGGGGGCTGTTTCTGTGTGTTTCCAGACTTTACAGATCATGATGCGGGGCTTTGAATCGGCCATTTCCGGCGTGTTTGAGTGTTACCGGAGACTTCTGTGTAGGATCTTGCCTAAGGGGTTGGGCGGGGAATCCATTTGCGCTGTCGGAGCTGGGCAACGCCATGCTTTCACCCTTGAGCCCACGGCACTTGACTCATCCGTTTCTTTTCCAAAGGTTGCTTGTCGATGCTCTCAGGTTTCAATCATCTGACACTGGCTGTCACCGAGCTGGACCCCAGTGTGGTTTTTTATAGCGAGCTCTTGCAGCTTCGTCTTGAGGCCCAGTGGGACACAGGGGCCTATTTGTCGCTGCCCGGCTTATGGTTGTGCCTGTCCGTTGACCCGTTGCGCAAGAAGACGCCTGCGGCGGACTACACCCATTACGCATTCAGTATCGGTGCCCAGGACTTTCCGGTGCTGGTGGCGCGGCTCAAGGCGGCCCAGGTGGTGTCGTGGCGCGACAACCGCAGCGAAGGTGACTCGTTTTACTTTCTCGACCCGGACGGGCACAAACTCGAAATCCATGTGGGAGATCTGCCTTCCCGGCTACAGGCCTGTCGACAGGCGCCTTATGCCGGCATGGAGTTTTTTCCGGCTTCGTGATCCTTTGTGCAGAGCCAGATAAACTGCACCACGCCGATATCCGACAGGACCGCCCGTCATGACTCCCTCGCTGCTGTTCACTATCCTTGCCAGCGGCTTCATCTATGGCATCACGCCAGGGCCTGGAGTGCTGGCGGTGTTCGGCATTGGCGCCGCACGAGGGCGGCGGGCCGGGGCGGGGTTCCTCTGCGGGCACCTTTTGGGGGATGTGATCTGGTGTGGCACCGCGCTGGTAGCGATTGTCGGTGCACGGGAAATAGGCAGCGTAGCCTTCGATGTATTGGGCGTGATCAGCGGGCTTTATCTGTTCTGGTTGGGCCTGCGGGCTATTCGTGCCCGCGCAGGCAGCGCCGGTGCGCCACAAGGCCCGGCGCGTCAGCCATTCTGGCACGGTGTGATATTCGGCCTGACCAACCCCAAGGCGTACCCGGTGGCGGTGGCGACGTTCACGGCTTTGCTGTCCAGCCGTGCCGAGCTGCTGCACTGGTCGATGTTGCCCTGGCTGATCGCACTCAGTTTTCTGGGCGGCCTGATCGCTTACGCTATCCTCATTGGTATTGTTGGCGCGAGTCGGGTCCGCGTGCTGTATCAGCGTCACGAACTGACAATCACCCGGTTGTGTGGCGTGATGTTCATTGGTTTTGCCATCAACGCCTTGTGGCATGCAGTGCCAGGCTTGTTGGCCAGCAAGGCGTAAGGCTGACGTATCGGTTGCGCACGTAAGGCTTTCTTCAACGTTGCATTAACGGAAGATCACCAGCCCCATGGACACTCGCAATTCCGCGCCGCTGGCCAGCTACATTGATCTTTTGATGGACGCCGTGTGCGCCGTCGACGGTCAGGGGCGTTTTGTGTTTGTCAGCGCCGCTTGTGAGCGCATTTTCGGTTACACCCCGCAGGAATTGATCGGTCAGCCGATGATCGACTTGGTGCACCCTGCCGACCGCCAGCGCACTCTTGAAGCGGCGCGGGAGATCATGGACGGCGAGCCCAAGCTCAATTTCGAGAACCGCTACCTGCGCAAGGACGGGCGGGTGGTGCATATTTTGTGGTCGGCGCGTTGGTCGCCGGCGGACGGGTTGCGGATCGCCGTGGCCCGGGACATCACCGAACGCAAGCAGGCCGAGTCCCGGCAAGCAGCGTTGTATGCGATTTCCGAGGCCGCCCATGCCGCGGCGGACTTGCTGGCGTTGTTCAAGCGGATTCACTTGATCATCGGCGAGTGGCTGCCGGCGCTGAACTTTTCGGTGGCGCTGTATGACGAGCAGTGCGAGCAGCTGACCTTTGCCTATCACGTCGATGACCTGGAGCGACAGCCCGATGTGCCGGGCTCGGTCACCAAGCGCCTGTGCGCCGAAGTGATTCGCAGTGGTCAGCCGATCCTGCTGACGCCCGGTTGCGGTCAGTTGCCAGTGGGATTCGGCGACCTGGTGGCGCAATCGAACGCCCCCTGCTGGCTGGGTGTGCCACTGATCTCGCAGAGCGGTACGATCGGTGCGTTGATCGTCAAGAGCGCGCAAGACAACCAGCGCTACACCGAGCAAGACAAGGAGTTGCTGCAATACGTCTGTGCGCAGCTCACCATCGCCATTGAGCGTCAGCAATTGCACGCCCGGTTGCAGCGCATGGCTCAGTACGATCAGTTGACCCAGATACCCAACCGCGAATTGCTGCGCGAACGCTTCAAGGCCGCACTGGCCACCGCCCGCGCGGCCTCTGGGCGCATGGCGCTGCTGTATATCGACCTGGATCGCTTCAAGCAGATCAACGACACCTACGGCCACGCCGTGGGCGACATGTTATTGCAGGCAGTGGCCAGCCGGCTCCAGGGCTGTGTGCGCGACACCGATACCGTGGCGCGCATTGGCGGCGATGAGTTCGTCGTTCTGCTCCATAGTGTCCAGACTTTGGAAGATGCCCACCGTGTGCAAGAAAAGATCCGTCATGCACTGAGCCAGCCGCTGCGCCTGGACGGGCACTGCCTGAGCATCGAACCGAGCATCGGCGTGGCCTGTTTCCCCGAACATGGCAGCGAAGATGTTGCGCTGTTCCGCCACGCCGACGAGGCGATGTACGCCGCCAAACGCCAGAATCACCAAGCGTTCGGTATTTGACTGCGCGCCGCCGTTCGTCGTGCTGCAGGACGTTTTTTCAAACCTTTCAGTCCCCGATCCTTTCGAATGTCCTGAGAGCCCCGCTCGCCGGAAACATTGTCCCCGATCGAACGAAGGCGTCTGGAGCGGGTCGCAGATGTGGGAGAACCACCACCATGACCCTCGGTATGCGCCTGTCGAAAGCCGACATCGGCTGCAATCGGGAAGGCATCTTGTTAAAGCGTCACAGGTGGTTCTGATTCAGTGGTGGGAAGACCCGCCGCAATTTCTATCAGAGGAGGGCGTGACCATGAGCCGGATGGCCACCTTATTACGCACCACCAGTCTCGTCGTGCTGATGGGCCTGGGGGCTAGCAGTGCTTGGGCACAATCGCCTGCCGAATTTATCAATGATGCTTCGGCCAAAGGCATGGCTGACATTGAGGCCAGCCGTATGGCCCACGGCAAAGCCGAGTCCAGGGAAGTCAAGGATTACACCATCATGGTGATCAATGACCGCACCACCGCCAACCAGCATCTGGCCAAGATTGCGAAAAAGCTCGACCTGCCTGTCCCACCACCGGAAGAAGTGGCTGACAAGGCCAAGAGCCTGATACCGCCCGTACCGCAAGTGCCCGAAGGCGAGTCGTTCGATGCTGCCTATGCCGCCAGCCAGGTCAAGGCCACCGAGGAAGCCATCGCGCAGATCGAGGAGCAGGCCAAGACCACCGAGGTGCCGGAAATCAAGGCGTTCGCCGACGAAACCCTGCCTAAGTTGCAGACCCATCTCGAAATGGCCAGGGCGCTCCAGGCCAGTCGCTGATTCGCCGCACTTTTTAATATTCCGGGCCAGGGCGCTTGCGTCCCGGCTCACTTTGCCCGCCGAAAAGGAGAAGTTCGATGTCTACACGCCGAGAACCCAACCAATACGCGATGCAGAACCCCTTGACTCAATATCCCCGTCCGCCGTTTCCCGACCAGCCGCAGTCGCCACCGGGTATCGATCAGGACATGGTGCCCAAGCCCGATCACGGTGAAAAAAGTTATCAGGGGTTCGGGCGCCTGGAAGGGCGCAAGGCTTTGGTGACCGGTGGCGACTCGGGCATCGGTCGCGCCGCCGCCATTGCTTACGCCCGGGAAGGCGCCGATGTGGCGATCAACTATCTGCCCAGCGAGGAGCGCGACGCCCGGCAAGTCATTGAGCTGATTGAGGCCGAAGGGCGCAAGGCGATTGCAATCCCCGGCGATCTGAAGGATGAAAAATTCTGCGTCCAACTGGTGAGAAGCGCCCACGAGCAATTAGGCGGCCTGGATATTCTGGTGAATGTCGCGGGTAAACAGGAAGCGCAGAAGGACATTGCCGATATCACCACCGCGCAATTTGATGACACCATGAAAACCAACATCTATGCGATGTTCTGGATCTGTAAGACCGCGGTGCCGCTGATGCCGGCGGGGGCGACGGTGATCAATACGGCGTCGATCCAATCCTACGATCCGTCTGCCACGTTGCTGGACTACGCCACCACCAAAGCGGCCATCGTCGCATTCACCAAGGCGCTGGCGGGGCAGGTGATCAGTAAGGGCATACGGGTCAATGCTGTGGCGCCGGGCCCGATCTGGACCGTGCTGCAACCCAGCGGCGGACAGCCCCAGGAGAAAATTCCCACCTTTGGTTCTCAGGTTCCAATGAAGCGCCCCGGCCAACCGGCCGAATGTGCACCGCTTTATGTGCTGCTGGCGTCACAGGAATCGAGCTACATCACCGGGGAAGTGTTTGGCGTGACGGGCGGTAATCCGCTGCCTTGATGCTAAGCCGCCCCGGGGGGGGG
>NZ_JABWQV010000066.1 GCF_014268615.1 Pseudomonas tehranensis
ACCGATTTCGCGAGCAAGCCCGCTCCCACATTGAGTTTGGGGTGAGCCTGATGGTTATGCGCGCGAACCCGATCCCAGGTGGGAGCGAGCCTGCTCGGGATGAAGGCGCCTCGGTTTGCCAGACCGGAAAAAACAAAAGGCCCACTTTGTAAAAGTGATCGTACAACCACGTTGCGCTATCATGATGCGCATTCAGCCGCTTGCCGAGACACAGACACATGGAAAGACCGATCGACGTACCACGCCTTCCCCGCAAGCGCCGCAGCCTGGCGCAGGAGCTGGTGACGGTGCTGTCCGAGCAGATTCGCGACGGCCTGCTCAAGCGTGGCGATAAATTGCCCACCGAGTCGGCGATCATGGAAGCCCATGGCGTCAGCCGCACCGTGGTGCGCGAGGCGATTTCCCGTTTGCAGGCCGCCGGCCAGGTGGAAACCCGCCACGGCATCGGCACCTTCGTGCTGGACACGCCCAGCCCGAGCGGCTTTCGCATCGACCCGGCGACGGTGGTCACCTTGCGTGACGTGCTGGCGATCCTGGAGTTGCGCATCAGCCTGGAAGTGGAATCGGCAGGCCTTGCAGCCCAGCGTCGCAGCGACGAGCAACTGGCGGCGATGCGCGCGGCCCTGGATGCGCTGAACGAAAGCGCGGCCCACGCCAGCGACGCGGTGGCCTCGGATTTCGCCTTCCACCTGGAAATCGCCCTGTCCACCGGCAACCGCTACTTCACTGACATCATGACCCACCTGGGCACCAGCATCATCCCGCGCACCCGGCTGAACTCGGCGCGCCTGGCTCACGACGACCACCAGCACTACATGGATCGCCTGAGCCGCGAGCACGAGGAAATCTACGAAGCCATCGCCCGCCAAGACTCCGACGCGGCCCGCGCGGCCATGCGCTTGCACCTGACCAACAGCCGCGAGCGGCTGCGCCAGGCGCATGAAGAGGCGCAGGCCCAGGGCTAGCCGCTCGTCACTGCTCTTGTGGTGAGGGGCTTGCTTGCGCTGGGCTGCATCGTAGGCGCTCTGTAGGAGCTGCCGAAGGCTGCGATCTTTTGATCTTGATCTTTCACTTGCGACCTCATTGCCTGGAGCAAGATCGCAGCCTCGTTGCACTCGACAGCTCCTACACGGCTCCTACCTAGCTCTTACATAGCTTCTAGGACGCAGCCCGGTGGGGGGAGCAAGCCCTTTGCCGCCGGGGCGCCTGTTGGCAGCGTTGACAGTGACGATGAGCGGCCTTGCTCCTTGGCGAGGGCAAGTTTGAGCGGTCTTCCAATCTGCTCAAAAGCCGCGAGTTACAAGGCTTGGCCACAAATCCCCCTGGACCTGGCATTCGACAAAAGACGAAATGCAGTTGACGTTCGTATTTTAAGTTGTACGATGACTTACAACTTCTCATGAAGCTGAACCGTTTCCTACAACACAACATTTGCGTCCAGGGTGTTCGAATAATGAATCCACAAGAACTGAAGTCCATCCTCTCGTCTGGCCTGCTGTCTTTCCCGGTCACCGATTTCACTGCTCAAGGCGATTTCAATCGCGCCAACTACGTCAAGCGCCTCGAGTGGCTGGCCCCGTATGGCGCCTCGGCACTTTTCGCGGCTGGTGGCACCGGTGAGTTTTTCTCCCTGGCCGCCAGCGAGTATTCGCAAGTCATCAAGACAGCTGTTGATACCTGCGCCACCAGCGTGCCAATTCTCGCCGGTGTCGGTGGCGCGACCCGCCAGGCCATTGAGTACGCTCAGGAAGCCGAGCGTCTGGGCGCCAAGGGCCTGTTGCTGCTGCCGCACTACCTGACCGAAGCCAGCCAGGACGGCGTAGCCGCCCACGTTGAAGCCGTGTGCAAATCGGTGAAGATCGGCGTGGTGGTGTACAACCGCAACGTCTGCCGCCTGAACGCCACGCACTTGGAGCAACTGGCCGAGCGCTGCCCGAACCTGATCGGCTATAAGGATGGCCTGGGCGATATCGAATTGATGGTGTCGATCCGCCGTCGTCTCGGCGATCGTTTCAGCTACCTGGGCGGCCTGCCGACCGCAGAAGTCTATGCCGCGGCCTACAAGGCCCTGGGCGTGCCGGTCTACTCTTCGGCGGTGTTCAACTTCATCCCGAAAACCGCGATGGATTTCTACCACGCCATTGCCCGTGAGGATCACGAGACCGTCGGCAAGATCATCGACGACTTCTTCCTGCCTTACCTGGACATTCGTAACCGCAAGGCCGGTTATGCAGTGAGCATCGTCAAGGCTGGCGCGAAGATCGTTGGCTATGACGCAGGTCCCGTGCGCACGCCGCTGACCGACCTGCTGCCAGAAGAATACGAAGCCCTGGCCGCGCTGATCGACAAGCAAGGCAAGCAGTAACAGACCCTACAAAGCCGCTGAGCAATCAGCGGCTTTTTGCGTAAGGCTTGATCGTTCCCATGCTCTGCGTGGGAGCGCAGCCAGGGACGCTCTGCGTTCCTAGACAGCTATTGTAGAAGGAGTAGCTCCGTGGCAGATTCAAAGCGTTTCGATAACTACATCAACGGTCAGTGGGTGGCCGGTGCCGACTATTGCACCAACATCAACCCGTCTGACTTGTCCGATGTCATTGGTGAATACGCCAAGGCTGATGCAGCTCAAGTCAATGCCGCCATCGAAGCCGCCCGCGCCGCGTTTCCGGCCTGGTCGACCTCGGGCATCCAGGCCCGTCACGATGCGCTGGACAAAGTCGGCAGCGAGATCCTCGCCCGCCGCGAAGAACTCGGCCAACTGCTGGCCCGGGAAGAGGGTAAGACCCTGCCCGAAGCCATTGGCGAAGTGACCCGGGCCGGCAACATTTTCAAGTTTTTTGCGGGCGAGTGCCTGCGTCTGTCGGGCGATTACCTGCCGTCGGTGCGCCCGGGTGTCAACGTCGAAGTCACTCGTGAAGCGCTGGGTGTGGTCGGCCTGATCACGCCGTGGAACTTCCCGATCGCAATCCCTGCCTGGAAGATCGCCCCGGCGCTGGCCTACGGCAACTGTGTGGTGATCAAGCCCGCCGAATTGGTGCCAGGTTGTGCCTGGGCCCTGGCGGACATCATTTCCCGCGCCGGTTTCCCGGCCGGTGTGTTCAACCTGGTGATGGGCAGCGGCCGTGTGGTCGGTGAAGTCCTGGTCAACAGCCCGAAGGTCGACGGTATCAGCTTCACCGGTTCCGTGGGCGTGGGGCGGCAGATCGCGGTCAATTGCGTGGCGCGCCAGGCCAAGGTGCAGTTGGAGATGGGCGGCAAGAACCCGCAGATCATCCTCGACGACGCCGATCTCAAGCAGGCCATCGAACTGGCGGTGCAGAGCGCGTTCTACTCCACCGGCCAGCGTTGCACGGCGTCGAGCCGCCTGATCGTGACCGCCGGTATCCACGACAAGTTTGTCGCTGCCATGGCCGAGCGCATGCAGTCGATCAAGGTCGGTCATGCCTTGAAGGCCGGCACCGATATCGGACCGGTGGTTTCCGAAGCCCAGCTCAACCAGGACTTGAAGTACATCGACATCGGCCAGAGCGAAGGTGCGCGGTTGGTCAGCGGTGGCGGCCTGGTAACGTGCGATACCGAAGGTTACTTCCTGGCGCCGACGCTGTTTGCCGACAGCGAAGCCTCGATGCGTATCAGCCGCGAAGAAATCTTTGGCCCGGTGGCCAACGTCGTGCGCGTGGCTGACTATGAGGCGGCGTTGGCGATGGCCAACGACACCGAGTTCGGTCTGTCCGCCGGTATCGCCACCACCTCGCTCAAATATGCCAACCACTTCAAACGTCATTCCCAGGCAGGCATGGTGATGGTCAATCTGCCGACCGCCGGCGTGGATTACCATGTGCCGTTCGGCGGCCGCAAAGGTTCGTCCTACGGCTCGCGCGAGCAAGGTCGCTATGCGCAAGAGTTCTACACCGTGGTGAAAACTGCTTACATCGGATCGTAATTGCGACACCGGCCGGAGCGGGACAACCCGCCCGGCCGTACACCAGATTTCCCGTATAAAAATAAATAGTGGAAGTAGATTTACATGCAAGAAACCAAGCCGACTCGCGTCCGCTATTTGATCCTGCTCATGCTGTTTCTGGTGACAACGATCAACTATGCCGACCGCGCAACCATCGCTATCGCCGGCTCCAGCCTGCAGAAAGACCTCGGCATCGACGCCGTTACCCTCGGTTATATCTTCTCCGCCTTCGGCTGGGCCTACGTGGCCGGGCAGATCCCAGGCGGCTGGCTGCTTGACCGGTTCGGGTCGAAAAAAATCTATGCCTTGAGCATTTTTACCTGGTCGCTGTTCACCGTGCTGCAAGGCTATGTCGGTGAATTCGGCGTCTCCACCGCCGTGGTGGCGCTGTTCATGCTGCGCTTTCTGGTCGGGCTGGCCGAGGCGCCTTCCTTCCCGGGCAATGCCCGCATCGTCGCGGCCTGGTTCCCCACCGCTGAACGCGGCACCGCTTCGGCGATTTTCAACTCGGCCCAGTATTTCGCCACGGTGTTGTTTGCGCCGCTGATGGGCTGGATCGTCTACCGCTTTGGCTGGCAGCACGTGTTCATTGTGATGGGTGTGGTCGGTATCGTGTTCTCGCTGGTCTGGCTGAAGGTTATCCACAGCCCGCGGCAGCACCCGATGATCAACGAGGCCGAGTTCAATCACATCGCCGCCAACGGCGCGATGGTCGACATGGACCAGGACAAGGGCAGGGGTAAGAAGAGCGACGGTCCGAAGTGGGATTACATCCGCCAACTGCTGACCAACCGCATGATGCTCGGCGTGTACCTGGGCCAATACTGCATCAACGGCATCACCTACTTCTTCCTGACCTGGTTCCCGGTGTACCTGGTGCAGGAGCGCGGCATGACCATTCTCAAGGCCGGTTTCATTGCCTCCTTGCCGGCGATCTGCGGTTTCATCGGTGGGGTGCTCGGTGGGGTGATTTCCGACTACCTCCTGCGCAAGGGCCACTCGCTGACCTTCGCCCGCAAGGCGCCGATCATCGCCGGTCTGCTGGTGTCCAGCAGCATCGTGGCGTGCAACTACGTCGACATCGAGTGGATGGTGGTGGGCTTCATGGCCCTGGCCTTTTTCGGTAAAGGCGTAGGCGCACTGGGGTGGGCCGTGGTGTCCGATACCTCGCCAAAACAGATCGCCGGTCTGAGCGGCGGCCTGTTCAACACCTTCGGCAACCTGGCATCGATCACCACGCCGATCGTTATCGGCTACATCATCAGCTCCACCGGTTCGTTCAAATGGGCGCTGGTGTTCGTGGGCTGCAACGCGCTGATGGCGGTGTTCAGCTACCTGGTGATCGTCGGGCCGATCAAACGTGTCGTGCTCAAAGAACCCACGGCCCGGGATGACCAATTGTCCAGCCTGTCTGAAGCGAAATCCTGAAGGAGCGATGTCGATGCAACTGATTGAACATGCCGATTCGCCCCGTTACATCCGCCTGAACGAGCGGGACAACGTGGTCATTGTGGTAAACGACCAGGGCGTGCCAGCCGGAACCGAGTTCCCGGATGGCCTGGTCACCGTGGACTTTGTACCGCAGAGCCACAAGGTCACCCTGGAAGATATTCCCGAGGGCGGCGAGGTGATTCGTTACGGCCAGGTCATTGGCTACGCGCTGCAACCGATCCCTCGTGGCAGTTGGGTCAAGGAAGACCAGCTGCGCATGCCCACCGCGCCGCCGCTGGACAGCTTGCCGCTGTCCACCGATGTGCCGGTGGCCGATGCGCCGCTGGAGGGCTACACCTTCGAAGGCTATCGCAACGCCGATGGCACCGTCGGCACGCGCAACATCCTCGGCATCACCACCACGGTGCAGTGCGTGACCGGGGTGCTGGACCATGCGGTCAAGCGCATCAAGGACGAATTGCTGCCCAAGTACCCGAACGTCGATGACGTGGTGGCGCTGACCCACAGCTACGGCTGCGGCGTGGCAATCACCGCCACCGACGCGTATATCCCGATCCGCACCGTGCGCAATCTGGCACGCAACCCGAACCTGGGTGGCGAAGCGCTGGTGATCAGCCTGGGCTGCGAGAAATTGCAGGCCGGGCAGGTGATGCATGAGAACGACAGCTCGGTGGACCTCAGCGAGCCGTGGCTGTATCGCTTGCAGGACTCCAGTCACGGTTTCACCGAGATGATCGAGCAGATCATGGAACTGGCCGAAACCCGCCTGAAGAAACTTGACCTGCGCCGCCGCGAAACCGTG
This sequence comes from Pseudomonas tehranensis, assembly GCF_014268615.1. Lineage (GTDB taxonomy): Bacteria > Pseudomonadota > Gammaproteobacteria > Pseudomonadales > Pseudomonadaceae > Aquipseudomonas > Aquipseudomonas tehranensis. Next base: position 6,216 of record NZ_JABWQV010000066.1, read on the forward strand.
CCGGCCTCGGAGCTGATCCTGGGCATGCAGTGCGGCGGCAGCGATGCGTTTTCCGGCATCACCGCCAACCCAGCCTTGGGTTATGCCTCGGACTTGTTATTGCGGGCCGGGGCGACGGTGATGTTTTCCGAAGTCACCGAAGTGCGCGATGCGATCTATCTGCTGACCTCCCGGGCGCAAACCCGGGAAGTCGCCCAGGAGCTGGTGCGCGAGATGGACTGGTACGACCGTTACCTGGCCAAGGGCGAGGCCGATCGCAGTGCCAACACCACGCCGGGCAACAAGAAGGGCGGGCTGTCGAACATCGTCGAAAAATCCCTGGGCTCGATCGTCAAATCCGGCAGCAGCGCCATCAACGGCGTGCTTGGCCCGGGCGAGCGCTTCAAGCAAAAGGGGTTGATCTTCTGCGCCACGCCAGCCAGTGATTTTGTCTGCGGTACGTTGCAACTGGCGGCGGGGATGAACCTGCACGTGTTCACCACCGGCCGTGGCACGCCGTACGGCTTGGCCATGGCGCCGGTGGTGAAGGTCTCGACCCGCACCGAACTGGCCCAGCGCTGGCCCGACCTGATCGACATCGACGCCGGCCGTATCGCCACTGGGCGCGCCTCCATCGAGGAACTGGGCTGGGAACTGTTCCACTACTACCTGGACGTGGCCAGCGGCAAGAAACAGACCTGGGCCGAGCAGCACAAGCTGTACAACGACATCACCTTGTTCAACCCGGCGCCGATTACTTGATGATTGCGTGATCGCTGGAGACCCAGAGTGGGAGCGGGCTTGCTCGCGAATGCGGTGGTTCAGTTTGCATTGAGGTTGGATGTGCCGCCGTCTTCGCGGGCAAGCCCGCTCCCACAGGGGATTTGCGGTGAATGTAGATTCTGCGTTCACCCAAGAACAAAATGTGGGAGCGCGCTTGCTCCGGGCGGCGATCCGACGATAGCGCTTCACCAGACGCCAACGTCGTTAGTGGCTATCATTAGCCACCTAACGACACCCTTCTCAAGGTCCCCGGCATGCTGGCAATTTTCCTCGAAACCCTGAACATCACCGCGCCGGTGTTTGCCATGTTGTTTCTGGGGACACTGCTCAAGCGCATTTACTGGATCAACGACAACTTCATTCACATCGCCTCGTCCCTGGTGTTCAACGTCACCATGCCGGCGCTGTTGTTCCTCGGCATCCTGCATGCCGATCTCCACGCGGCATTGCAGCCGGACCTGCTGATCTATTTCTCCATTGCCACTCTGGTGTGCTTTGCCGTGGCCTGGGGCTGGGCGATCTGGCGGTGCCCACGTGAGGACCGTGGCATCTATACCCAGGGCGCGTTTCGCGGCAACAACGGTGTGATCGGCCTGGCGCTGGCGGCGAGCATGTATGGCGATTACGGGATTTCCCTGGGGTCGATTCTCGCGGCGCTGGTGATCCTGTTCTACAACACCCTGTCGACCATCGTGCTGGCGGTCTACAGCCCGGTGATCAAGTCCGATCCCTGGAGCATCTGCAAAAGCGTGGTCAGCAACCCGCTGATCATCAGTGTGGTCGTGGCCACGCCGTTGGCCTATTGGCAGATCGGCCTGCCGAACTGGTTCGAAACCTCGGCCAAATACCTTGCCCAGATGACTTTGCCCCTGGCGTTGATCTGCATCGGCGGCACGCTGTCGCTGGCGGCGCTGCGCAAAAGCGGCAAGATGGCCCTGAGTTCGAGCCTGGTAAAAATGATCGGCCTGCCGTTGCTGGCCACCCTCGGCGCCTGGCTCTGGGGCTTTCGCGGGGCGGAGCTGGGAATTCTGTTCCTGTACTTTGGCAGCCCCACCGCCGCCGCCAGTTACGTCATGGCCCGCGCCGCCGATGGCAACCATGAACTGGCCGCGGCGATCATCGTCATCACCACGCTGATGGCGGCAATTACCACCAACCTGGGGATTTTTGTGTTGCAGTGGGGTGGGTGGATCTAAGGCTTGGGTTGGCGGTGTTCTTGAGGCCCAATCGCGAGCAGGCTCGCTCCCACAGTGGATGGTCGGTGTACACAAGTTTCCAGTACGCCTGCGATCCCTGTGGGAGCGAGCCTGCTCGCGATAGCAATCGAACTGTCACTCAGGTTTTTGATAACTATCGATCACTTCCTGCGCCGCCCTGAATGCATCGATTGCCGCCGGCACTCCCGCATACACCGCGCAATGCAGCAATGCCTCGCGAATCTCCTCAACCGTACAGCCATTGTTCAAGGCCCCGCGCACGTGGCCTTTGAGTTCCTGCGGGCATTTGAGGGCGGTGAGGGCGGCGAGGGTGATCAGGCTGCGGGTTTTGAGCGGCAGGCCTTCGCGGCTCCAGACGCTGCCCCAGGCGTGTTCGTTGACGAAGTCCTGCAGCGGCTGGGTGAATTCGGTGGCGTTGCCCAGGGCACGGTCGACGAACGCGTCGCCCATCACTTGGCGACGCATGTCCAGGCCGGTCTTTGGAGTGTCGGTCATGGCAAATCCCTCTTGTGGTGTTGACGGCGCCAGGCGCGCAAGGAGGTGAACAGCAAAAACGCGAGCAAGGCCGGCAGCACATAGAACAGCATCAGCCGTTCCAGTTGCCCGGCCAGGGGCATGCCGGTGGTGAACGACACCACATGCAGCCCATAGGCCAGGTACAAGCCCAAAAACAGCAGGCCTTCGGCGCGGGTGACACGGTAGCCGGAGTAAAACACCGGCAGGCACAGCACCGCCACGCCGAGCATCACTGGCAGGTCGAAATCCAGAGCATTGGGGGACACCGAGAGCGGCGAGGGCGCGGCGAGGGCGGTCACGCCCAGCACGCCCAGCAGGTTGAACAGGTTGCTGCCGATCACGTTGCCCACGGCAATGTCCCGCTGGCCCCGCAGGGCGGCGATCAGCGAGGTGGCGAGTTCCGGCAGTGAGGTGCTGACGGCGACGATGGTCAGGCCGATGATGCGTTCCGACAGCCCCAGGTCCGTCGCCACTTCCACCGCCGCGCCCAACAGCAAGTGCCCGGCGAAAATCAGCATCGCCAGGCCCACGACCATCATCGACAGGCTCTTGGGCCATGACACTTGTGCCACGTCCATCCCATGCGGTCGTCCCGAATGTCGCGACTGGCGCAGCAACAGGCCCAGGTACACCGCCAGGGCCATCAACAGCAGTACGCCGTCCAGTTGCGTCAGTTCCTCGTTCCAGGCCAGCACGAACACCAGCAGGCTGGCGCCGATCATCAGCGGGATGTCCAGGCGCACCAGTTGACGCGAGACCCGCAGCGGAATGATCAGGGCCGACAATCCGAGAGTGACGAGGATGTTGAAGATGCTGCTGCCGATCACGCTGCCCACGGCGATGTCGGCGTTCTGCGCCAGGGTCGCTTGCAGGCTGACGGCCATTTGCGGGGCGCTGCTGCCAAAGGCGACCACGCTCAAGCCGATGATCAGCGGTCGCACCTGCAGGCGCGCCGCCAGGCCCACGGCGGCGCGCACCAGCAGTTCGGCACCGACGATCAGCAACAGCAGGCCACCGAACAGTTCGATCAGGCTCAGCAGCGGGATGGCATTGAGTAGGGAAATGACCGGGCTCCGTCTATCAATCGTCGAGGGCTTGCACGCGCACCCGTGCGGTGCCGCTGCGCAACATGCCCAGTTGTTCGGCCGCAGCGCGGGATACATCGATCAGGCGGCCACGAGTGTAGGGGCCACGGTCGTTGATGCGGACCACGACACTGTCGTTGTTTTTCAGGTTGGTGACTTTCACCCGCGTGCCGAACGGCAGCTGGCGATGGGCGGCGGTCAGGCCATGCTGGTTGAAGCGCTCGCCGCTGGCGGTGCGCTTGCCATGGTGCCTGGCACCGTAATAAGAGGCGACGCCGGTCTGGTCATAGCCGTGTGGATCGACCGTCCCACTCTGGCTGGCACAACCGGCCAGCAGGGACAGCAGGGCGCAGGCGGCGAACAGACGCTTCATGGAAAGGATTCCGAAAACAAAATGTTGGAGCAAACCCTGTGGGAGCAAAGCTTGCTCGCGACGAACGATAACGCGGTCCACTGACAGATCCAGGCGTCTTCATCGCGAGCAAGCTTTGCTCCCACAGGCTCGCTCCCACAAGGGGAAATGGAGCCAGGTTTGAGATCTGGCCCCATGGTCATTAGCCCTCGAGCTTGCTTTTAAGCAGTTCGTTGACCTGTTGCGGGTTGGCCTTGCCCTTGGAGGCTTTCATGGCCTGGCCGACGAAGAAGCCGAACATCTTGCCGCGCTTGGCTTCGTCTGCCGCACGGTATTGCTCGACTTGCTCGGCGTTGGCCGCGAGCATTTCATCGAGTACGGCGCTGATCGCACCGGTGTCGGTGACTTGCTTCAAACCGCGCTTCTCGATGATCTCATCGGCGCTGCCTTCACCATTGGCCATGGCTTCGAAGACCATTTTGGCGATCTTGCCGGAAATGGTGTTGTCCTTGATCCGCAACAGCATGCCGCCCAGTTGCTCGGCCGACACCGGCGACTGGTCGATCTCCAGGCCCTGCTTGTTCAGCAGACTGCCCAACTCGACCATCACCCAGTTGGCCGCCAGCTTGGCGTCGCCGCCGATGCTCACGACTTTTTCGAAGTAATCGGCCTGTTCGCGGCTGGTGGCCAGGACGTTGGCGTCATAGCTCGACAGCCCGAACTGCGCCTGGAAGCGCTCGCGTTTCTGGGGTGGCAGTTCCGGCAAGGTGGCACGCACGTCATTGAGGAACGAGTCCTCGATCACCACCGGCAGCAGGTCCGGGTCGGGGAAGTAACGGTAGTCGTTGGCTTCCTCTTTACTGCGCATCGGACGGGTCTCGTCCTTGTTCGGGTCGTACAGTCGGGTCTGCTGGATGACCTTGCCGCCGTCCTCGATCAGTTCGATCTGGCGCTGGATCTCGCTGTTGATCGCCTTCTCGATGAAACGGAACGAGTTGACGTTCTTGATCTCGCAGCGGGTGCCGAATTCAACCTGGCCTTTGGGTCGGATCGACACGTTGCAGTCGCAACGCAGCGAGCCTTCGGCCATGTTGCCGTCGCAAATGCCCAGGTAGCGCACCAGCGCGTGGATCGCCTTGACGTAGGCCACGGCTTCCTTGGCGCTGCGCATGTCCGGTTCGGAGACGATTTCCAGCAACGGCGTGCCGGCACGGTTCAGGTCGATGCCGGTAGCGCCGTTGAATTCTTCGTGCAGGCTCTTGCCGGCGTCTTCTTCCAGGTGCGCACGGGTGATACCGACGCGCTTGACCGTGCCGTCTTCCAGGGCGATGTCCAGGTGGCCCTTGCCGACAATCGGCAACTCCATCTGGCTGATCTGGTAGCCCTTGGGCAGGTCCGGGTAGAAGTAGTTCTTGCGGGCGAATACGTTGTGCTGGCCAATCTCGGCGTCAATCGCCAGACCGAACATCACCGCCATGCGCACGGCTTCGGCGTTGAGTACCGGCAGCACGCCAGGCATGCCCAGGTCGACCAGGCTGGCCTGAGTGTTGGGCTCGGAACCGAAGGTGGTGGAGCTACCGGAAAAGATTTTCGACCGGGTGGTGAGCTGGGTATGAATCTCCAGCCCGATCACGACTTCCCATTGCATGTGTTTCTCCTCAGAAGCCGGTTGGGGTGCGGGTGTGCCAGTCAGTGTTCAACTGGTACTGGTGCGCCACATTGAGCAGGCGACCTTCCTGGAAATACGGCGCGAGTAGCTGCACGCCTACCGGCAGGCCGTCGACGAAACCGGCCGGCATGGACAGGCCCGGCAGGCCAGCGAGGTTGGCGGTGATGGTGTAGACGTCTTCCAGGTACTCAGCGACCGGGTCGCTGCTCTTGGCGCCGAGTTTCCAGGCCGGGTTCGGCGTGGTCGGGCCAAGGATGATGTCGACCTCGTTGAAGGCGGCCATGAAGTCGTTCTTCACCAGACGACGGATTTTCTGCGCCTTGAGGTAGTAGGCATCGTAGTAGCCGGCGGACAGTGCGTAGGCACCGACCATGATCCGGCGCTGCACTTCGGCGCCGAAACCTTCGCCACGGGAACGCTTGTACAGGTCCATCAGGTTGTCCGGGTTTTCGCAGCGATAGCCGAAGCGCACGCCGTCGAAACGCGACAGGTTCGAGGACGCTTCCGCCGGGGCGATCACGTAGTACGCCGGAATCGCGTGCTGCATGTTCGGCAGGCTGATTGGCTTGATCACCGCGCCGAGCTTCTCCAGCGCCTTGATGCTGTTGTGGGTCAGTTCGGCGATGCGCGGGTCCAGGCCGGCGCTGAAATACTCCTTCGGCACGCCGATGCGCAGGCCCTGCAACGAGCCGTTGAGGCTGGCGCTGTAGTCCGGCACCGGTTCATCGATGCTGGTGGAGTCGTTTGGATCGAAGCCGGCCATGCCTTGCAGCAGGATCGCGCAGTCTTCGGCGGTGCGGGCCAGCGGGCCGCCCTGGTCGAGGCTGGAGGCGTAGGCGATCATGCCCCAGCGCGAGACGCGGCCATAGGTCGGCTTGAGGCCCGTGAGGTTGGTGAATGCCGCCGGCTGGCGAATCGAACCGCCGGTGTCGGTGGCGGTGGCGGCCGGCAACAGGCGCGCGGCCACGGCGGCGGCGGAACCACCGGACGAACCACCCGGTACGTGTTCCAGGTTCCACGGGTTTTTCACGGCGCCGTAGTAGCTCGACTCGTTGGCCGAACCCATGGCGAATTCGTCCATGTTGGTCTTGCCCAGGGTCACGGCGCCGGCGGCGGCCAGTTTGGCGACCACGGTGGCATCGTACGGGGCCTTGAAGTTGTCGAGCATCTTCGAGCCGCAACTGGTGCGGATGCCTTGGGTGCAGAACAGATCCTTGTGGGCAATCGGAGCGCCGAGCAGGGCGCCGCTCTCACCGTTGGCGCGACGGGCGTCGGCGGCCTTGGCCTGGCTCAGGGCCAGTTCTTCGGTGAGGCTGATGAAGCTGTTGAGCTGCGGGTCGAGCTGGGCGATGCGCGCCAGCAGGGTCTGGGTCAGCTCTTCGGAAGAAAACTTTTTATCGGCGAGTCCGCGGGCGATCTCGGCCAGGGTCATGTGATGCATGAGAGGCTCTTTCCCTTTAGTCGATGACTTTCGGAACCAGGTACAGGCCGTTTTCGACCGCTGGTGCGATGGACTGGTAGGCCTCGCGGTGATTGGACTCGGTCACGACGTCGGCGCGCAGGCGCTGGCTGGCTTCCAGTGGGTGGGCCAGGGGTTCGATGCCGTCGGTGTTGACCGCCTGCATCTCGTCGACCAGCCCCAGAATGCTGTTCAGGGCAGAAGTAATGTGTGGAAGATCGGCTTCATCGAGGCCCAGACAGGCCAGATGAGCGATTTTTTCCACGTCGGAGCGTTCAAGCGCCATGGGATTCTCCAGTGGAAAACAAAACGGACGCAATCTGTCCGTGTGTTAGATTGTCGGAACACTACCGCATTTCTACGGTCCAGTGCCCTGTATCACAGATACTGTTCCTTTTTGACGGCGTCTATTGCCGTCATGCTGCGTTGCCGCTTCTCGCCATAGCGGGCTATGACTCGTCGCGGCGCCTTGCCTGACGACAATAGACACTCGTCAAAAAAGGAACGTATCTGCGAAACAGGGCACTGGCCGCGATTGTGGGGTTTGGTGCACATAAAAGCGGCCAATTTAACATATTGGCGCCTTGCCCAAAATCCCTGTCGTTGTTAGAGTTTGCCGCACTTTTTTACCCACGCGTTGCCTAGGGTCCCTTTCCCATGTTCAAGAAACTGCGTGGCATGTTTTCCAGCGATCTTTCCATTGACCTGGGCACTGCCAACACCCTTATTTACGTGCGCGAGCGCGGTATCGTCCTGAATGAACCCTCGGTCGTGGCCATCCGCACCCACGGTAACCAGAAAAGTGTCGTGGCTGTCGGTACCGAAGCCAAGCGCATGCTGGGCCGTACTCCGGGCAACATTGCAGCCATTCGCCCCATGAAGGACGGCGTGATCGCCGACTTCAGCGTCTGCGAAAAGATGCTGCAGTACTTCATCAACAAAGTTCACGAAAACAGTTTCCTGCAGCCCAGCCCTCGAGTGCTGATCTGCGTGCCCTGCAAGTCCACCCAGGTGGAGCGTCGTGCCATCCGTGAGTCGGCCCTTGGCGCCGGTGCCCGTGAAGTGTTCCTGATCGAAGAGCCGATGGCCGCTGCCATCGGTGCCGGCCTGCCGGTCGAAGAGGCCCGTGGTTCGATGGTCGTCGACATCGGTGGTGGTACCACTGAAATCGCCTTGATCTCCCTCAACGGTGTGGTCTACGCCGAGTCCGTACGTGTGGGTGGCGACCGTTTCGACGAAGCGATCATCACCTACGTGCGTCGCAACTACGGCAGCCTGATCGGCGAATCCACCGCCGAGCGTATCAAGCAGGAAATCGGCACGGCCTATCCGGGCGGCGAAGTGCGTGAAGTCGACGTTCGCGGCCGTAACCTGGCTGAAGGCGTTCCACGTGCATTCACCCTCAACTCCAACGAAGTGCTCGAAGCGCTGCAAGAGTCGCTGGCGACCATCGTGCAGGCGGTCAAGAGTGCTCTGGAGCAGTCGCCGCCGGAACTGGCGTCGGACATCGCCGAGCGCGGCCTGGTGCTGACCGGTGGTGGCGCGCTGCTGCGTGACCTCGACAAGCTGCTGGCCCAGGAAACCGGCTTGCCGGTGATCGTTGCCGAAGACCCGCTGACTTGCGTTGCCCGCGGCGGTGGCCGTGCATTGGAAATGATGGACAAGCACACCATGGATCTACTCTCCAGCGAATAAGCCCGCCTGGATGGTCTATGTTGTTCGCTCCCCGGGCAGCACTTTGCAGTGCTGCCCGTTGACGTTTATCTTCTGTCATTCGTATCCAGGCCGGTTTGATGCCGTATGAATAAAGAAAACATTTGCCTGGGAGGAGCGGCCTATTAAACCGCTTTTCACCAAAGGCCCCTCATTGGGTGTGCGCCTGCTGGTGCTGACCGTGCTGTCGGTCGCGCTGATGGTGGTCGATGCCCGTTTCACGCTGCTCAAGCCAGTGCGCAGCCAGATGTCGCTGGTATTGATGGAATCCTACTGGATCACCGATTTGCCGCAGCGCTTGTGGCAGGGTGTGGCCAGCCAATTCGGCAGCCGGACCGAGTTGGTGGCCGAAAACGAAAAACTCAAGACCGAGAACCTGCTGTTGCAGGGACGCATGCAGAAGCTGGCGGCCCTCACCGAGCAGAACGTGCGGCTGCGCGAGTTGCTCAATTCCTCGGCGCTGGTCAACGAGAAGGTCGAAGTGGCCGAGTTGATCGGTATGGACCCCAACCCCTTTACCCATCGCATCATCATCAACAAGGGGGAGCGCGACGGTGTTGTCCTCGGCCAGCCGGTACTCGATGCCCGCGGCCTGATGGGGCAGGTGGTGGAGTTGATGCCCTATACCTCTCGCGTGCTGTTGCTGACCGATACCACCCATAGCATTCCCGTGCAGGTCAACCGCAACGGCTTGCGGGCGATTGCCAGCGGCACCGGTAATCCGGAGCGCCTGGAGCTGCGGCATGTCGCAGACACCGCCGACATCAAGGAAGGCGACCTGCTGGTCAGCTCCGGTCTCGGTCAGCGATTCCCGGCCGGGTATCCGGTGGCGACGGTCAAGGAGGTCATACACGACTCCGGTCAGCCGTTCGCCATCGTGCGTGCGGTGCCAACGGCTGCGCTGAATCGCAGCCGATACCTGCTGCTGGTATTCAGCGACAACCGCACCCCGGAAGAGCGCGCCAACGACGCCGCCGTGGCCCAGGAGGCCGAGGACCGGCAGAACGGCGAGTCGACCGCGACCCCGGTTGCCCCGGCGACAGCCCCGGGCACAACACCGGCACCTGCCCCGGCTGCAACGACCCCGGCTCCAACGCCAGCAACCGCTCCGGCTGCGACGCCGGCCACCCAAGCGCCGGCGACTCAACCCGCAAGGCCCGCGGCCAAACCGCCTGTCTCCACGCCGGCCGCCGCGCCAGCCACCAGGGGAGCACGAGAATAATGAGCAGTACACATTCCGGTAACGGTTGGATGGTCTGGCTGACGTTCGCCATCGGCCTGTTGCTCAGCGTTTCGCCACTGCCACAATTCATGGAAATCCTGCGCCCGCTGTGGCTGGCGCTGCTGCTGGCATTCTGGGCGCTGGCGCTGCCGCACAAGGTCGGCATGGTCACCGCCTGGTGCCTGGGGCTGGCCGAGGACGTGCTTTATGGCACGTTGCTGGGGCAGAACGCGCTGATCCTGACGCTGATCACGTTCCTGGTGCTATCGCTGCAACAACGGCTGCGGATGTTCCCCATGTGGCAGCAGTGCCTGGTGATCCTGGTGATTTTTGGCCTGGCGCAGTTGGTGCAACTGTGGCTCAGCGCGCTGACCGGCAATCGCCAGCCGACCCTGGCGCTGGTGCTGCCGGCGCTGGTCAGTGCCTTGCTCTGGCCGTGGGTCAGCTTCGGTTTGCGTGGCTTGCGCCTGCGTTTCAAAATCAACTGATTCGGTCAGGCATTGGCCCGCACCTTGAGAGGGAGATGTCCTGATGAAACCGCTGTACCTCGCCTCAGGCTCGCCGCGTCGGCGTGAGTTGCTCGCACAGATTGGCGTGTCATTCACCGCCGTCAATGCGGACATCGATGAAACTCCCCTGGATGACGAAACCCCTTCGGCCTATGTCGAACGCCTGGCGCGCGGCAAGGCCGAGGCCGGGCGATGTGTTTTGGCCGCAGGCGTGGACGGCTGCGTGCTGGGCGCCGACACCGCCGTGGTGCTGGACGGGCGGATTCTGGGCAAGCCGCTGGATCAGGCCGACGCCATGGCGATGCTTTTGAGCCTGTCCGGTCGTGACCATGAGGTGCTGACCGCCATTGCCGTACTGGACGGACAACGTTGTGAATCCCGTGTGGTCCGCAGCCGGGTGAGCTTTCGCACCATCACCGAGCAGCAAGCGCTAGCCTATTGGAACAGCGGTGAGCCCCGGGACAAGGCCGGCGGCTATGGTATTCAGGGCTGGGGGGCGGTATTTGTCGCCGGGCTTGAAGGCAGCTATTCAGCCGTGGTCGGCTTGCCGCTGTGCGAAACCTCGGAGCTGTTGGGCCATTTCGGCATACCCTGTTGGCAAACCCTGAGCGCGCGCTGAGCGCCGTCTGACTTGATGCGGCCATTATCGTGAACACGCCTGAACGAGACCCTGCCATGAGTGAAGAGATCCTGATCAACATCACGCCGATGGAATCGCGCGTGGCGGTGGTTGAAAACGGTGTTCTGCAAGAAGTTCACGTCGAGCGCACGCAAAAACGTGGCATCGTCGGCAATATCTATAAAGGCAAGGTGGTGCGGGTGCTGCCGGGCATGCAGGCGGCGTTCGTCGACATTGGCCTGGATCGCGCGGCATTCATTCATGCCTCGGAAATATCCATGCGTGAAGGCCCGGCCGTGGAGAGCATCAGCGCCCTGGTTCATGAAGGCCAGAGCCTGGTGGTCCAGGTCACCAAGGACCCCATCGGTTCCAAGGGCGCGCGCCTGACCACGCAGCTGTCGATTCCGTCGCGCTACCTGGTGTACATGCCGCGTACCGCCCACGTTGGCATTTCCCTGAAGATCGAAGACGAAGCCGAGCGCGAGCGCCTCAAGCAGGTGGTCAGCGATTGCGTGGAGAAAGAGGGCATCAAGGAAGCGGGAGGTTTCATCCTGCGCACCGCCGCCGAAGGGGCCGGGGCCGATGAGATTCTCATGGACATCCGCTACTTGCGCAGGCTCTGGGACCAGATCGCCGATCAGATCAAGACCATCGCCACCCCCAGCGTGATCTACGAAGACCTCGGTCTGGCGTTGCGGACCCTGCGGGACCTGGTCAGCCCCAAGATCGAGAAAATCCGCATCGATTCCCGGGAAACCTTCCAGAAAACCACCCAGTTTGTCGCGGAGTTGATGCCGGAGATTGCTGATCGTCTCGAGCATTACCCCGGCGAGCGGCCGATTTTCGACCTGTACGGCGTCGAAGACGAAATCCAGAAGGCCTTGGAGCGCAAGGTGCCGCTCAAGTCCGGTGGCTATCTGGTGGTGGACCCGGCCGAGGCCATGAGCACCATTGACGTCAACACCGGGGCGTTCGTCGGCCATCGCAACCTCGAAGAAACCATCTTCAAGACCAACCTGGAAGCGGCCACCGCCATCGCTCGTCAACTGCGCCTGCGCAACCTGGGCGGAATCATCATCATCGACTTCATCGACATGGAGCATGAAGAGCACCAGCGCCAGGTGCTGCGGACCCTGGAAAAACAACTTGAGCGCGACCACGCCAAGACCAACATCATCGGTATCACCGAGCTAGGCCTGGTGCAGATGACCCGCAAGCGCACTCGCGAGAGCCTTGAGCAAGTTCTGTGCGAACCGTGCAGCAGTTGCCAGGGCCGGGGCAAGCTCAAGACCCCGGAAACCGTGTGTTACGAAATCTTCCGGGAAATCCTCCGGGAGGCACGCGCTTACCAGGCCACAGGTTATAGAGTGTTGGCGAACCAGAAAGTGGTGGATCGCCTGCTCGATGAAGAGTCAGGAAACGTTGCGGAACTGGAGGCCTTTATCGGTCGTACGATTCGCTTTCAGGTGGAAACCATGTATTCCCAGGAACAATACGACGTGGTGCTGCTCTGAAGTGGCTTCATGAGCGGCAGCCCCGCGGATTTGAATACTTTTGCCAGGGGAGCCCGCTGACATGGAGCGTCTGACACGCATTTTGGCCGCGCTGACCCGTTGGGGCCTGGGCCTGTGCGCGCTGCTGTTGGTGCTGGTGGCACTGTATGTCAGCCTCGGACGAGAACTGGCTCCGCTGGTGGCCGAATACCGCGCCGAGGTCCAGACCCGCGCCAGCGAAGCATTGGGTATCCCCGTGCATATCGGCAGCCTGGACGGTAGCTGGAGCGCCCTGGCGCCCATCTTGCTGGCCCACGACGTGATGGTCGGCGAGGGCGCCAATGCCTTGCATCTGGATCAGGTACGGGCCGTGCCGGACTTGTGGGGCAGCCTGGTGGCGCGTCAGGTGCGCATTGCTCACCTGGAACTCAGCGGCCTGAAGATCAGCCTCAAGGAGGGCGCCGACGGCAAGTGGGCCCTGGAGGGGCTGCCAGTGCAGGACGATCAGCCCCTGGATCCTCAGCAACTGCTCGAACGCATGCAGATGATCGCGAAGCTGTCGGTGCTCGACAGCCAAGTGACCTTGCAGCCGCTGGAGCAACCGCCGCTGACCCTGACCTATGTTGGCCTGAGCCTGCGCACCGGTATTGCCCGTCAGCGTCTGGATGCACGACTGACCCTGCCTGACGGCCAGCCCGTCGCGATCAACCTGCGCACCCGTATCCGCGCCAGCGACTGGAAGAGCGGCCAGGCCGATGTCTACCTGAGCCTGCCGCAAAGCGATTGGTCCAAATGGCTGCCGGAACGCCTGACCCGACAATGGCATTTTTCCCGGATCAAGGCGGGCGCAGAGTTCTGGCTGAGCTGGGGGGCGGGCACCGTGCAAAGCGCGGCCATTCGACTGAACGCGCCGGACATCCAGGGCGCCTATGCCGAGCGCAAGCCGGTACAGATCCATAACCTGGCGCTCAACGGGTATTTCCAGCGCAGTGGCGAGGGATTCAGCGCAACCTTCGATTCCCTGGCAATGAGCCTGGGCGAAACCCGTTGGGAATCGCGCCTGCAGTTGCAACAGAACAACGCCACCGAAAAAACCGAAGAACTCTGGCACGTGCAGGCTGATCGTCTCGACCTCACACCGCTGACGCCGTTGCTCCATGCCCTGGCGCCGTTGCCTGAAGGCGTTGCCACGGCGATCGACCGGCTCAAGTTCACGGGCGGCCTGCGCAACGTGCTGGTGGACTACCGCCCGCAGAACAGCGGTGATCAGAAAGTCAGCTTCGCCACCAACCTGGACACCGTAGGCTTTGATGCCTATCGCGGCGCCCCGGCGGCACGCAACGTGTCCGGGAGCCTGAGCGGCGACCTGGGCGGCGGCGAGCTGCGCATGGACAGCAAGGATTTTTCCCTGCACCTGGACCCTATCTTCGCCAAGCCCTGGCAATACTTGCAGGCCAACGCCCGGTTGACCTGGAAGCTGGACAAACAAGGTTTCACGCTGATTGCACCGTACCTGAAAGTACTGGGGGAGGAGGGCCGGATTGCCGGTGACTTCCTGATTCGCCTGCATTTTGACCACAGCCAGGAAGACTACATGGACCTGCGGGTCGGCCTGGTGGATGGCGACGGGCGCTATACCGCCAAGTACCTGCCTGCTGTCCTGAGCCCTGCTCTGGATGAGTGGCTGCGCACCGCAATCGTCAAGGGCGCGGTGGATCAGGGGTTTTTCCAGTATCAAGGTTCGCTGAACCAGGGCGCCGAAGACGCGGCTCGCAGCATCAGCCTGTTTTTCAAGGTGCATGATGCCGAGCTGGCGTTTCAGCCGGGTTGGCCTTCGGTGAGCAAGGTCAGCGGTGATGTTTTCGTCGAAGACAGCGGCGTGCGTATCTTTGCAAGCCAGGGGCAGTTACTGGACACCCAGGTCAGGAATGTTTCGGTGAACATCCCCCATGTGCCCAGCGGCCAGAACTCCCATCTGCTGTTGGACGGCGAGTTCGCCGGTGGCTTGGGCGACGGTTTGAAAATCCTGCAGACGGCGCCGATCGGTACGGCGCAGACGTTCGCCGGCTGGGAAGGCGAGGGCGGCCTGCAAGGCAGTGTGAAGCTGGATATTCCTTTGGCGAAAGGCGAAGAACCGAAGATCCTGGTGGACTTCAAGACCGACAAGGCCCGGCTCAAGCTCAGCGAGCCGGTGCTGGAGCTGACGCAGCTCAGGGGCGATTTCCGCTTCGACAGCAACAAAGGACTGAGCGGCAAGAATATCGCGGCCAGGGCGTTCGACCGGCCCGTGACCGCGCAGATTTTTGCCGAAGGCCGTGCTGGTGAACTGACGACGCGGGTGGCCGCCTCCGGACAGGTGGAGGTCAAGAAACTCACTGACTGGCTGAAGGTTACACAGCCATTGCCGGTGGCCGGGGTGGTGCCGTATCAGTTGCAGGTGATCCTCGACGGTGCCGACAGCCAACTGTCGGTCAGTTCCAGTCTCAAGGGCGTGGCCGTGGATCTGCCCGCGCCTTTCGGTCTGGCGGCCGATGCCGGGCGTGACACGGTGTTTCGCATGACCTTGCAAGGCGCCGAGCGCCGTTACTGGGTGGATTATGGCGACCTGGCCAGCTTCACCTACGCGGCGCCGAACGGACAGGTTGCAGACGGTCGCGGTGAGCTCTTGCTCGGTAGCGGTGATGCGATTCTGCCAGGAGGCAAGGGCCTGCGCCTGCGCGGGACATTATCGGAACTGGATGTCAGTCCGTGGCAAGAGCTGGTGGGCAAGTATGCGGGGCAGGATCCGGGCGGTAGCGCCAAACAACTGCTCAGCAGTGTTGATCTGAACATCGGCAAGCTCACTGCCATGGGCACGACCCTGGACCGGGCGTCGGTGCAACTGGACCGCAAACCTGACGCCTGGGCTTTGCGACTTGCCAGCGAGCAGGCCAAGGGCACCGCCAGTCTGCCGGACGCGAAGGCTGCACCGATCGGTATCAAGCTTGACTACATTCGTCTGCCGGCCGCCGACCCGACGGTCCAGACCGACGAAAACGCGCCGGACCCGCTGGCCTCGGTCGATCCCAGCAACATTCCGGCCATGGATATTGTCATTGACCAGTTGTTCCAGGGGCCCGACCTCATTGGGGCCTGGTCGTTGAAGGTGCGTCCGACAGGCAAGGGCATTGCCTTGAACAACCTGGATATGGGCCTCAAGGGCATGGTCTTGAGCGGCAATGGCGGCTGGGAAGGTGTCCCCGGTTCCACCAGCAGTTGGTACAAAGGCCGCATCGGTGGCAAGAACCTGGCCGATGTGCTCAAGGGCTGGGGCTATGCGCCGAGCGTGACCAGCCAGAAATTCCATCTGGATGTCGATGGGCGCTGGCCCGGCTCACCGGCATGGGTCGCCACGAAACGTTTTTCCGGGAGTCTCGATGCGTCGCTGAACAAGGGGCAGTTCGTCGAGGTAGAAGGGGGCGCTCAAGCGTTGCGGGTGTTCGGTCTGTTGAATTTCAACTCCATCGGCCGACGCTTGCGTCTGGACTTCTCTGACCTGTTCGGCAAAGGCTTGAGCTACGATCGGGTCAAGGGGCTGCTGGTGGCCAGCGACGGTGTCTATGTGACCCGTGAACCGATCACCCTGACGGGGCCGTCGAGTAATCTGGAACTCAACGGAACGTTGGATATGGTGGCCGACCGGGTCGACGCCAAGTTACAGGTGACGCTGCCGGTGACCAACAACCTGCCCATTGCAGCGCTGATTGTCGGCGCGCCAGCGGTGGGTGGGGCGCTGTTTCTGATCGACAAACTGATCGGCGACCGTGTGGCGCGCTTTGCCAGCGTAAGATACGACGTCAAGGGCCCGTGGAAAGAGCCGAAGATTACCTTCGACAAGCCGTTCTGACAGGCGATGACAATCCCCTTGTGGGAGCGAGCCTGCTCGCG
>NZ_JABWQV010000067.1 GCF_014268615.1 Pseudomonas tehranensis
GTGGCGAGGGAGCTTGCTCCCGCTGGGGGGGCGAAGCGCCCCCAAACCCAACCGACTGGATCAACCTGGCACACCGCGAGAACCAGTGTTGGGGCTGCTGCGCAGCCCAGCGGGAGCAGGCTCCCTCGCCACAAAAGGCTCTGCTCGCCGCAAGAATGGTTCGATGGCTAGCGAGCTGCCCAGGCGTTGAAGCGCTGCTCCAGTTCTTCGCCATGGTCAACCCAGAACTCGGCATCCACGGCCCGGGCTTCGGCCAGGTTGGCCTCGGCGGTAGGCAACTGCTCCTGGACTGCTCCAGGCAGCAACGCCAGCGTTTTGCGATGCACCGGTCCATAAGGGATGTTTTCCGAGAACACTTTCTGCGCCTGCGGCTGGCTGGCAAAGGCAATGAATTGCTCGGCCAAGGCCTTGTTCGGCGTTCCCTTGACCACCGCCCAGTATTCCGGGTCATACAGGCTTTGCGGCCAGACGATACTCAGCTTCATGCCCTCCTTCTGCGCTGAAGCGATGCGACCGTTGTAGGCAGCGCTCATCGCCACGTCCCCCGCCACTAACCACTGCGCCGGTTGCGCACCTGCCTCCCACCACTGGATGTTCGACTTGATCTGGTCCAGCTTGGCGAATGCCCGCGACACGCCTTCGGGGGTGTTGAGCACCTTGTACAACTCCTGCGCCTGGACCCCGTCGGCCAGCAAGGCAATTTCCAGGGTGTACTTGGCCCCCTTGCGCAACCCGCGCTTGCCCGGGTATTCGGTGACGTTCCAGAAATCCGCCCAGGACTTGGGTGCCTTGGCCAACTTGCTCTGGTCATAGGCCAAGACCATCGACCAGACATAAGTGGCCACACCACATTCGGTGAGAGTCCCCGGCAAAAAATTCGCCGGATCACCCAAGGCGCTCAGATCGAGCCTTTCGAACAGGCCCTCCTCACAACCGCGCAACAGCTCGGGGCTTTCGACTTCGACCACGTCCCAACTGGTGTGGCCGGCCGCGACCATGGCCTTGATCTTCGATAACTCGCCATTGTATTCGCCGGCGACGATGCTTCCTGCACCGCTGGCGTTGAAGGGTTGGAAGTAGGCCTTGTCCTGGGCCTGCTTGGTGGCGCCACCAAAAGAGATCACGGTGAGGCTCTGTGGCGCGGCCATGACACTGCCACTCAACAGCACCAGGGCACACGCAATATTGCAACGCAAGGATCTGGACATGAAGCGGTTCCTCGAAAGGCCGGCTCGCCCGCACGAGCCGGCGACGGGACTCAGAGGCGACCGTAAGCGCGGGCGGTGCGATCTACAGCAATACGGGTCTTGTCGACCAGTTCGTTGATATCGGCATGGCTGGCTACCAGCGCCGGGGCCATGATCATCCTGCCCAGGGTGCCGGCCTCATGAGGCAGGCCGTCAATCAGGGCGTTATCCTTCAGGCGCAGTTGCGCGGCCGGGGTTTTCCAATCATTGAAATCGTTCACCGAAAATTCCTTGTCTCAAGAAGTCGTTGGGTTCGCTGAGATGGCTCGCCAGGCGATCCATCAATCGGTCGCAGGCGGCCATCTGTTCAACACTCACGTATTCATCGGCTTTGTGCCCCTGATCCATGCTGCCGGGGCCGCAGACCACCGTCGGGATTCCAGCCTGATCAAACAGGCCGCCTTCGGTGCCGAATGCCACGGTGCTGAAGGCATCACTGCCGCACAGCTCGGCAACCAGACGTGCGGCGGCGCTGTCCGGCGCGGTTGCCAGGCCCGGGTAGGCGGACAGGGGTTCAAACCGGATCGCGGTGTCGCCTTGCACGGCCCGCATCGCTGGCAGCAGCGCCTGCTCGGCGTAATCGCGCAATTGCTCGACGACGACCTGCGGGGCGAAATCCGGTAAGGCGCGCACTTCGAAATCGAAGCGGCAATCCCCCGGGACGATGTTCAACGCGGTGCCGCCCTGGATCACGCCCACCTGCACCGTTGAGTACGCCGGATCGAAGCGCCCATCGTGTAGAGCCGGTTCGGCCAGATTCGCGCCGATCTCCCCCAACCGACCGATCAGGCGCGCTGCCTGTTCGATGGCGTTCACCCCGTAGGGCGCATAGGCCGAATGACAGGCCGCCCCTTTGACATGGCAACGCATCGCCAACTTGCCCTTGTGGCCCAACACCGGTTGGAGTTGGGTGGGCTCGCCAATCAGGCACAACGCAGGCTGGGGAATGCGTTGCGCCAGCACTTGCAGCAGGCTGCGCACACCCAGGCAACCGACCTCTTCGTCATAGGAGAACGCCAGATGCACGGGCCGGCGAAGCGGGTTGGCGAGGAACATCGGCACCGCCGCCAGCACTGCAGCCAAATAACCTTTCATGTCGGCGGTGCCCCGGCCGTACAGCTTGCCGCCGGCCTCGCTCAGGCAAAACGGATCGACCGTCCAGTGCTGTCCGTCCACCGGCACTACATCGGTATGACCGGACAGCACAACCCCACCGGGCACCGCTGGGCCGATGCTCGCCAACAGGTTGGCCTTGGTCCGCTCGGGGTTATAGATCAGCTCGCAACTCACGCCCAGATCGTGGAGGTAACCACGTACGAACTCGATCAGCGCCAGGTTCGACTCGCGACTGACCGTGGCAAAGCCCACCAGACGGGCGAGCAGTGCGCGGCTGCGCAGCTCACTCATCACCCGGCACTCCGTAGCTGGGGGCCTGGGTCGGATCGAGGGCGCGGGTCAGGTAGTCCTGTAGTTGCGGCTGATAGGCCAGCCACAGTTTCTGCAGCTCAGCAATGGGATCTTCCTGGGCCCAGTCGACACGCAAATCGACGATCGGCCAGGTGAGTTCATCCACCACCGACAGCGCCGCAGAGTGCACCGCTCCGGCTTCACCACCGGCGCTCTGCCCAGCCTGCAAAGCACTCATCAGGCGCGCAGCAAGACAACCTTCGCTGTGTTCGAATGCTGCAACCATGGCGTCGATCACGCCCACACTGGCCAACAGATTGCCAGCCGCCACGCATTGCTCACCGGCCAGCGCGTGATGGCTGCCCAATGCGTGGCGGCCGCTGAAAATCGCCGTGCCTCCGTGGGCATCCACCACCGCCACCTGGCGGTACTGGCTGTAGCCATTGCGCGCCAGGGCGCGGTCGACAGCCTCTTGGGCGGCCAGGCCGCCGGCCAGTTCGTCGAGGATCTGCGGACCAAGAGCAGGCAGCGTGATGTTCTGGCTCGACACCGCGCCAACACCGGCCCGCAACCAGGGGCAACGGGCGCCGACGGCAATGCTTGAGGAACTGATGGCGATGCCCAACTGGCCCGTCTCGGCGCAGCGCCCGACAATGGAAAAAGTCATGCTCCACTCTCCTTATTCGGGGATCACCGCGATCACGTCGATTTCCATCAGCCATTGCGGTTGGCCGAGGGCGCTGACCACCAGTCCTGTGGAAATCGGGAACACCCCTTTGAGCCATTTGCCCACCTCCTGATACACCGGCTCGCGATAGCGCGGGTCGATCAGGTAAGTGGTGGTCTTGACGATATGGCTCAGGTCGCTGCCGGCCTCTTCCAGCAATTGCTTGACGTTGCGCATAGCCTGTTCGGCCTGAGCGCGGGGATCGCCCAGGCCCACCAACTGGCCGTTGAAGTCAGTGCCGACCTGGCCGCGCACGTAGACGGTGTTGCCGGCCCGCACGGCCTGGCATAAGTCGTTGTCCTGCGTCTGGTTGGGATAGGTGTCTTTGGTGTTGAACATGCGAATGCGAGTGTGGGTAGGCATCAACGGACTCCCATGAGGCTGGTTTTCGAACTGTTCGAATCGCTATCGAGCGCCGGGGGTTGAGCGTCCTCGCTCTGGCGCTGCGAAGCGTCTCGGTAGTTGAGGTAGGTATGCTGTTTCACGATGTGGTCAGCGATATGCCGGGCGTCGTGCCACACGCCCCAGATGAACGCCGAACCGCGCCGTGACAGCCATGGCAGGCCCACGAAATACACACCCGGTTCGCTGGAAACACCCCGCTGGTGCCGCGGCTTGCCGTTGGCGTCAAGCGCGTCGACCTTCAGCCAGCTGTAATCCACCGAGTAGCCGGTGGCCCAGATCACAGTGGTCACCCCAGCGCCCACCAGATCCAGTTCCAGGATCGGATGGGTCAGGCAGTGCGGGTCAGGCAACAGATGGCGGGCTTCAGGTTCCGGCGGCAGGTCCAGGCCGTTGCGGGCAATGTAGGCATCGGCGGCATCCAGCAGCGCCAGGTAGTTGTCATCGCCACGAGCGATATTTTCGGCAAGGTTGGGCTCAAACGTCACGACGCTACCGTTGAACGACTTCGTCAGGCCCACCAGGGTGATGCCCTCATGGGCCAGCCTGCGAAAGTCCACCGTATGGCCCCCACGGGCACCGCTCACGGCGATGGTCACGTGTTCCTTGCCCGGCTGGACGGCCTCCGCATCCCACTCGCCGAGCACCCCCAGCCACCAGCAAAAATCCCGGTTGCGATAGGCCCGTGGCGGGCGATCATGGGCGCCCACCGAAAGGTAGACCTGCTTGCCGGCGCGCCGCAATTCATCGGCAATCTGCACCCCGGACGAACCCGCCCCCACCACCAACACCGCGCCGTCAGCGAGCTGCCGGGGATTGCGGTATTGGGCGGAGTGCATCTGGGTGACGTGCGCCATATTCGCAGCGATAGGCGGAATCACGGGCCGTTGGAAGGGCCCGGTGGCGACCACCACGTGGATGGCCTCAATCGGGCCCTCGCTGGTTTCAATGCTGAAGCCTGGACGGCCGATATTACGCTCGACCTTCCTGACCTCCACACCGGTACGGATCGGCGCGTTGAATGTACTGGCATAGGCTTCGAAGTAATCGGCCACTTGATCCTTGGTGGCGAAGGCATCGGGGTCGAGCCCCTGGAATTGCAGACCCGGAAAGCGGTCATGCCAGGCCGGGCCGTTGGCCACCAGCGAATCCCAACGTGCAGTGCGCCAGGCCTCGGCAATACGGTTGCGCTCCACCACAAGATGAGGCACTCCATGGCGGCTCAAATGTTCACTCATGGCCACGCCGGCCTGGCCGGCGCCTATAACAAGCGTGTCTATGTGTATTGTCTCAACGGGCATGTCTGTGCACTTCCGGCAGTGGGATGGTTCAGGCCGGCATGGCGCCGCCTCGGGTTTGGATTTTTTCTTGTTCTGCGTATGCGACGATCGACAGGAGGTGTCGAAGCGATTGTGTTGGCAGGTGGGGATTTGCGAAACGAGGGTTTTTATCGTTGCTGGAAAGGAAAAAACTGCTGTATGGCCTACGCACTGGACGATGCTTCTTTGCGCCGAGCCTGCGAGTCGATTCGTGGTTTCTGCAACGCACTGGGCTGACATTCAGTCGTTTCACTGAAACAACTGAGCCCGGTCATCACCGGGCTCTCTTCAGCGGAAAATCTATACAAACTTACAAATACCTATACAAAACACTTTTAAACGTACAACTCGTGCAGTAGGCTGCGAAAACTTGTACAGGAATTACTACCTGTACAATAATTCGGAGCCTGACATGTCTGCCTACCTCCAGCGTTTTGCCCGCGCCTTCGCCGAGCTGGACGCCAGTCACCTGGACGAGCTCGATGCGCTCTACAGCGCCGACATACAGTTCCAGGACCCCTTGCATCGGATCGAAGGCCTGCCTGCCCTGCGCGACTACTTCGCGCAGATGTATGCCAACGTCGATCAGGTGCGCTACGACTTTCATGGCTTTGATGAGGTCGGCCCCGGCGCGGGCTATCTACGCTGGACGTTGCATTACAGCCACCCACGTCTGGCCGGCGGTGCACTCATCTCCCTACAAGGCTGCAGCTATTTACGCTGGAACGAACGGGTCTACCTGCATCAGGATTTCTTCGACGCTGGCGCCCTGCTCTACGAGCACCTGCCCCTGTTCGGATCGGTGATCGGCTGGCTCAAGCGGAGGCTGGCATGAGTCGCATCTGGTTGACCGGCGCCAGCAGCGGTATCGGTGCGGCCTTGGCCTCGGAGCTTCTAGAGCAAGGCCACCGTCTGGCGCTGAGTGCGCGCCAGGTTGCGCCTCTTGAGGCGTTAGCGACTCGCTATGGGGATCAGGTCCTGGTGCTGCCGGGTGACCTGACCGATCCGGCGCAAGTGGCCGATATCTGCCAGGCCATCGACGCTCAATGGGGGGCGTTGGACCTGGTGATACTCAATGCCGGAACCTGCGAATACCTGGAGCCGGGACGCTTCGACACGCGTCTGGTCGAACGGGTATTGACCACCAACCTGCTGGGCACCAGCCACTGCCTGGAAGCGGCCCTGCCCTTGCTGCGTCGAGGCCAACGTCCGCATCTGGTGGGGGTGTGCAGCGCGGTGACCTGGTTGGCCTTGCCGCGTGCCGGCGCTTATGGCGCGTCCAAGGCGGCGCTGCGCTATCTGTTCGAATCGCTGCGCATCGACCTGGCGGCCGAGGGTATCGATGTCACCTTGATAAGCCCGGGCTTTGTCGACACACCGCTGACCCGCCGCAACGACTTCCCGATGCCCATGCGCTGGTCGGCACAACGCGCGGCGCGGCATATCGCCCAACGCCTGCCGGCGCGACCGCTGGACATCGCGTTCCCCTGGTCCTTCACCTTCGTCCTGCGCCTGCTCGGACGCTTGCCCGCCCGTTGGCGCCTGGCCCTTGGCCGGCGCCTGGCACGTTCTTCCCAGGAGTCTTGAAACATGCGCATCGCAATCATCGGCAGCGGCATATCGGGGCTGACATGCGCGTACCTGTTGGCTCGCCAGCACCAGATCACCTTGTTCGAAGCCGACGACCGGATCGGCGGCCACACCCACACCGTGGACGTGCAATGGCAAGGCCAGCGTTATGGGATAGACACCGGTTTCATCGTCTACAACGACTGGACCTACCCGAACTTCATCCGTTTGCTCGACCAGTTGGGTGTGCCTTCCCGCCCCACTGAAATGAGCTTTTCGGTACATGATCCAGCCACTGGCCAAGAGTACAAGGGGCATACCCTGCGCAGCCTTTTCGCCCGACGGCGCAACCTGCTGTCGCCGAGCTTCTGGGGCATGCTGCAGGACATCCTCAGGTTCAACCGGCAGGCCACGGCCGACTTGAAGGCGCAACGCATCGACAGCACCACCCGGCTCGGCGATTACCTGCATGTCCACAATTATGGCCAACGTTTCATCGACCATTACATCGTGCCCATGGGGTCGGCGATCTGGTCGATGTCGCCCGCCCGAATGCTCGAGTTTCCGCTGCAGTTCTTCGTGCGCTTCTGCCATAACCACGGCCTGCTATCGGTCAACCGACGGCCACAATGGCGGGTGATCGAGGGCGGCTCCCGGGGTTACATCGACCCATTGTGCGCGCACTTTCGCCAGCACATCCGGCTCGACTGCCCGGTGCAGCGAGTGAGCCGCGACGCTACAGGGGTGGACATCCTCAGCGCAGCCGGTCTTGAGCGTTTCGACAAAGTGGTATTTGCCTGCCACAGCGACCAGGCCCTGGCACTGCTTGAAACGCCAAGCAAAGCGGAACGTGAGGTGCTCGGTGCTCTGGACTACGCCAGCAATGAAGTGCTGCTGCATACCGACACTCGTCTCTTGCCGCAGCGACGCCAGGCCTGGGCGAGTTGGAACTACCGACTGGGCGGTTCAATGCGAGCGCCTGCCGCACTGACCTACAACATGAACATCCTCCAGGGCCTGGACGCCCCAGTGACCTTCTGCGTGAGCCTCAATCAGAGTGACGTGGTGGATCCGGCCAAGGTGCTTGCCCGCTTCGATTATGCGCATCCGCAATACAGCCTCGCCGGCGTCGCCGCCCAGGCTCGCCAGGGTGATCTGCAAGGGCGTCAGCACAGCTACTTCTGCGGCGCCTATTGGGCCAATGGTTTCCACGAAGACGGCGTGGTCAGTGCGCTGGATGTGGCCGGGCATTTCGGAGAATACCTTTGAACAGCAGCCTGTGCCGCGGCTGGATCGACCATCGCCGCTACTCACCCCGCGCCCATGGCTTCCGATACCCCATCGGCATGCTTTATCTGGACCTCGCCGAACAAAGCCAGGTGCTGGGCCTGTCACGCCTGCTGCGGGCTTGGCCCTTGGCACCGCTGTGCTGGCGCGAGCGCGATTACCTGCCCGCTCGCACACGTCTGGGTGTTCCCTTGGTCGAGGCGGTGCGCGAACTACTGGCCCAAGCCCTGGGCACCGCGCCCCAGGGCGCCATTCAGCTGTTGACCCAACCGCGCAGCTGGGGCCTGTCCTTCAATCCGGTGAGTTTCTATTTCTGCCACGAAACCGATGGGCAGCTGGCGGCCATTCTCTGTGAAGTGCGCAATACCCCATGGCGCGAACGCTACCACTATGTGTTGCCGGTAAGCCCCGGCGCGCCTCATGCGTTCCGGGTGGCCAAGGCGTTCCATGTGTCGCCGTTCCTGCCCCGGGACATGGACTACCGCATGCGTTTCCTGGTGGCGGATTCACATATCCGCGTGCACATGGAGAACTGGCGCGATGGCAGCAAGGTGTTCGAGGCCGACCTCGCGCTCAAGCGCCAGCCTCTCGATGCCGCAGCCGTACGTCGTCACTTTCTGGCCTTCCCGTGGATGAGCCTGCGCACCTTGAGCGCCATTTACTGGCAGGCCCTGCGCCTGCTCTTCAAACGTACCCCCCTGCACGACCATCAGGCCTGCCAAAACGGCCTGAGCGTCGGCGAAACCGCCCACAAGGACCCCGACCATGCCCGAACCCACCCTGAGCGTTACTAAGGCCGGCAGCTTTCGCCTGTTCAACGGCGGCGTCTTCAAGCAAGTCGTCCTCGGCCAATTACGACACCTGCGTCAAGGCCACTTGCGCCTGCTGCTTGAGGGGGAATCGTTGAGCTTCGGCGATCCGGCCAGTGTTCTGCAGGCCGAAGTCGAAATTCTGGATGACGCCGTCTGGGGCATGCTCGCCAGTAACGGCTCGATCGGCGCCGGTGAGGCTTATATCCAGGGGTACTGGCGCAGCAACGACCTGACGGCGGTGACCCGCGTGTTCGTCGCCAACCTGGACGTGCTCGATGCAATGGACAGCGGCCTGGCTCGCCTCGGTCGCCCGCTGCTGCGTTGGCTGCACTGGCTCAACCGTAACAGCCGGCGCGGCTCACGGCGCAACATCATTGCCCATTACGACTTGGGCAATGACTTGTTCGAGCGCTTGCTCGACCCCACCATGATGTACTCGGCCGCCCTGTTCGAAAGCCCCGAACAAAGCCTGGAAGACGCCCAGCTCAACAAGCTCGAACGCATCTGTCGCAAGCTCGACCTGCGGCCCGGCGACCACCTGCTGGAGATCGGCACCGGCTGGGGCAGCCTGGCGATTTACGCGGCCAGCCAATACGGCTGCAAGGTGACCACCACAACGTTATCGCGCGAACAGTATGCCCACACCTGCCAGCGCGTCGAGGCGCTGGGCCTGCAGCAGCGCATTGAAGTGCTGTGCAAGGACTATCGCGACCTGGAGGGGCACTACGACAAGTTGGTCTCGATCGAAATGATCGAAGCGGTCGGTCATCGCTATTTGCCCGAGTACTTCCGGCGCTGCGCCGCACTGCTCAAGGATGACGGCCTGATGTTGCTGCAAGCCATCACCATTCGCGACCAGCGGTATGAGCAGGCACGACGCTCGGTGGACTTTATCCAGCGGCATATTTTTCCCGGCGGCGCGTTGCCATCGTTGTCCGTCCTGCTCAACACCGCCAGCCGTCAAACACCGCTCAACCTGCTGCATCTGGAAGACTTCGGCGCGCACTACGCCCGCACGCTTAAGCACTGGCACGAGAACTTGCGCCAATCACGCCAAGCGCTGCTGGAACTGGGTTACGACGAAACCTTCCAACGCCTGTGGGAGTTCTACCTGTGTTACTGCGAAGGTGGATTCCAGGAGCGTGCCATCGGCGTCGCGCAACTGCTCTTTGCCGCTCCCGGGGCGCGTCAGGCCTCCTTGCTGGAGCGGCGGGAGGCTTGATGAGTCGCGCAAGCCTGATCGTCAACGCACTTTGGGTCCAATTGGGCTGGTGGGGATGTGTGCTGGGTGCGCAGAATGCCTGGTGGCTCCTGGCTGTGGCAGCGGGGTTGCTGGCTCACCTGAGTTTCTGCCCACAGCCCCGGGCCGAGCTGCGGGCGGTGATGCGCGTGGGGCTGTGCGGCATGTTGCTGGACTGGAGCCTCGGTGTGCTGGGCCTGTTCGGATTCGGCCAGAGCGCCCTGCCTCTCTGGCTGGTGCTGCTCTGGCTGGTGTTTGCCACAAGCTTGCGGCACAGCCTGGCCTGGGCCGTGCGGCCGATGTGGCGTGGTGCATTGTTGGGCATGATCGGCGGTCCATTGGCCTATTGCGCAGGAGCACCCTTGGCCGGCGTTGCGCTGCCGCTTGGCATCGTGGGAACCGCTCTGATTCTGGCGCCCTTGTGGGCACTATGGCTGCCGTTGGCGTTGCGCCTGGCTGATCCCCACTGAGGTCAGAACCCGCACCAGGCGAACATCATTACCAAGGTTCATCCAGAAAAAGTGGCACGCGCAAAGGCTCTATCGGCCCCTCGCGCTGGCCACACATTTCGTCGTGAACGACATGCTGTACCAACATGCAGGGTAACCGCGGCGCGTCACGCAGCAACTCACGCAAATGGGTGGTGGATCGCAAGTGCAATGTTCTTCCCGAGTCGTCGAGCAACGTACGAAACCCGCGGTCCAGTCGCGCACGCAACACGTAGATACCGCCCTCCAGCGACCACAACTCCAGCTCGTGTACCCGGCCTTCGATGGCCAGCTCGATCAGGGTTTGCAGGTTCATGGCGTGCCCCCGCCCTGACGACGGAAAAACAGCGTGACCTGCCCCAACTCGACGCCGAATTTACTCATGCTCGAACGGTTGATCAGCGTGTCTTCGTCCATCAAATACATCCAGTCGTCAAAAGACACTTCGTAAGTCGATCCGTCTACTGGCAGGTTCAATCGATAGCGCCAGCGCAGCGCATTGCCAGCCACCTCACCCCGCGCCTCGCCGATCACATCGTCGGCGCGACCGCGCCAGAGCCCCGGGCCATCGGGGGTCAGCGTCCATACGCGCCGTTGTCGGCTGCCATCACTGTAGAGAAAGCGCTCATCGAGTATCAGCCGTTCACCTTCGCGGTGACTGAGTATCTCGACCTCGAAGCGCTTGATGACTTCGCCCGAACGTTTTTGATAGATGCCCCAGGCCTTGATTGGCTGACTGAAGAAGCGCACCAGATCCAGCTGCGGTTGCTGGTCGGCATAACGATCGACATTGACGTTGCCGCAGCTGGTCAAACTCATCATTAAAAGCCACACAACCATCAAACGAGTCATGGTGTTTTTCCTCCCGCGCGCGTGTTGTTGAGCCCCATCAGCTGTTGCCGCAACTCCGGATGCCGAGTGCGGGGATCGAGCCAGATGGCGAAGAAGTTTCGAGCGAACGCTGGGTCGGCGACTTCATGGGTCAAGCGCCCGTCGACATAGAAGCGGCAACCCTTGCCGGGCAGGTAAAGCCCGGTGATTTGACTGCCTGGCCTGACGTCGACGAAGGACCGCCGCATGTCATCGGTCCAACTGTCGAGCCGTCCGGGGTCCAGGGATTTACCCGCGATTCGGAGCATCTCCTCGATGCTCGCTTGCACCAGTGTTTGCTTGCTGATCGTGCGGCGGTAATTGAGCTCGAGTGCCAGCGGCGTTTCCAGGCTGGGTTGCGAAGCAGCACTCCATAACCTGGCCTGGTAGAGATCGAACCCGTACCAAGAATAATCGGCTTGCCCCACCAGACGGGCGTCAGGCAATACCGTGCGCCAGTCGCAGAGAGCCTGGCTGGCGTAAAGCACCAAAACGCAGGCCATGAACCGGTTCAGGCTTTTCTTGAGCGCAAACGACCTGGCCATTGAAAAACATCACTGGATTACCGAAGGTCGCTCAATAGTTGTACATGAAATATGATTTGTACAGCTTTTTTGAGAGGATCTGCGGGTTATGGCCCTTGGTATCCACCCTGCCTTCGCGATTTGTGCCTGCCTCGAATCCTTCAGCTAACGTGCTGTTATCGGATAAGGTAGCCTGCGTCCTAATAATTCGCAGTCGCGTTGCTGTAGAAGGAAATGTTAATGCTCGGACGTGAACGGCCGCAGCTAAAGAAAGAAAGTGCTGACGAATCCTTTCCCCCTCAGGTAGCGCGGGCCGGAGCTGCCTTGCGGCTCACCATCACTTTCATGCTGGTGGTGGTGATCGTGTTCCTGGCCGTTGAAGGCTGGAGAACATGGCGTGACTATCGCTCTGCTTTTGCCTCAGCCCGCGATTCGGTGACGAACCTGGCGCGGGCGACCGCCCAGCACGCCGAAGACACCATCCGGCAAGTGGACGTGGTGACCGCCGCACTCAGCGAGCGAGTGGAAGGCGATGGCCTGCAGAACATCGACATCCCGCGCATCCATAAACTGCTGGTGCAACAGTCGGCCATCATGCCGCAGTTGCACGGTTTGTTTATCTACGGCCCCGACGGGCAGTGGATAGTGACAGACAAGCAAACAACGCCAGACTCGGCAAACAATGCCGACCGCGACTACTTCCAGTATCACCGCACCCACGAGGACCGAAGCGTGCGGATCGGCGAAGTGATCAGGAGCCGATCCACCAATGACCTGATCATCCCCATCTCCCGCCGCTTGAACAATCCTGACGGCTCGTTCGCCGGGGTGTTGCTGGGAACGGTCAAGGTCAGCTATTTCGTGGACTACTACGGCGACTTCAAGATCGACGACAAGGGAGCCCTGGTCCTGGCCCTGCGAAATGGCACGATTCTGGTCCGGCGGCCCTTCGTCGCCTCGGTGGTCGGCAAGAGCCTGGTCAATAGCGTGATCTTCCGTGACCACTTGCCCAACTCCAATCAGGGCGTCGCCGAGGCCAGGGCCGTCGTCGACGGCACTGAACGCATTTATGGCTACCGAGCCTTGACCACTTATCCGCTGGTGGTCGAGGCCGGATTGTCTCGCGAATCGATCATCGCCCCCTGGCGTCACGATCTGCTCAAGACCGGCTTCGTACTGATATTCCTGATCGTGATACTCGTCGGCTTCGGGCTGATCGTGTTGAGCCAGTTGCGCTACAGGATGACCATGGAGAAACAGATTCGCAGCGCCCACCAAACCATGCGGGACATGGCACTGACCGACAGCCTGACCGGCTTGGGCAACCGCAGGCGGCTGGACATTGCATTGGCCGATGAGATTCGCCGGGCCAGGCGTCAGAACGCCTCTTTGGCCTTGATCATGCTTGATGTCGATTACTTCAAACGCTACAACGACAAATACGGGCATGCTGCCGGGGACGACTGTCTGCGCGCGATCGCCGGAGCGATCCAACAAACGATCAAACGACCCGGTGACCTGGCGGTGCGCTACGGGGGTGAAGAATTCACCATATTGCTACCCGACACCCACAGCGCGGGAGCCGCCAAGATCGCACAAGAGATCCTGGAGTCCATCAGGGCGCTGCACATCGAACACCTCGACCATCCGTTGGGCCTGGTCACCGCCAGCGCGGGCATCACCACCTGCCGGCCGAGCACCGAGGACGTGACCCCGGCCATGCTGATCAAGGCCGCTGATGCCTTCTTGTATCTGGCAAAAAACACCGGGAGAAACCGCTGGTGCAGCCCTGATGCTTCGCCGGGGTGAACCCACGAGGCGAAAGCCGCATATCGGTCATATCGCGCAAATCCAAGTCCACAGGTGCCTGCCGGGCGCCTGGCGGCTACAATGCGCGCTTCGACCGTGACCAGCCTGATAAAAAAACATGTCCTTGCCCAAACATCATCTGGAATTGCTCAGCCCTGCCCGCGACGTGACCATCGCTCGCGAGGCCATCCTGCATGGCGCTGACGCCGTGTACATCGGCGGCCCGAGTTTCGGCGCGCGTCACAACGCCTGTAACGAGGTCAGTGATATCGCCCGGCTGGTGGAGTTTGCCCATCGCTACCATGCCCGGGTATTCACCACGATCAACACCATCCTGCATGACAACGAACTGGAGCCGGCCCGCCAGTTGATCCACCAGTTGTACGATGCGGGTGTCGATGCGTTGATCGTCCAGGATTTAGGGGTGATGGAGCTGGACATCCCGCCGATCGAGCTGCACGCCAGCACCCAGACCGACATCCGCACCCTGGCACGGGCAAAGTTTCTTGATCAGGCCGGCTTCTCCCAACTGGTCCTGGCACGGGAGTTGAACCTGCAGGAAATCCGCGCCATCGCCGACGAAACCGACGCGGCCATCGAGTTCTTTATCCACGGCGCGCTGTGCGTGGCGTTTTCCGGCCAGTGCAACATCTCCCACGCCCAGAACGGCCGCAGCGCCAACCGTGGCGATTGCTCCCAGGCCTGTCGCCTGCCCTACACCCTCAAGGACGACCAGGGTCGGGTGGTTGCCTACGAGAAACACCTGCTGTCGATGAAGGACAACAACCAGAGCGCCAACATCCGCGCCCTGGTGGAAGCCGGCGTGCGTTCGTTCAAGATCGAAGGACGCTACAAGGACATGGGCTATGTGAAAAACATCACCGCCTACTACCGCCAACGCCTGGACGATGTCCTCGAAGACCGTCCGGACCTGGCCCGCGCTTCCAGCGGCCGCACCGCGCATTTCTTCGTGCCCGACCCGGACAAGACCTTCCACCGCGGCAGCACCGACTACTTCGTCAGCGAGCGCAAGATCGACATCGGCGCCTTCGATTCCCCGACCTTTACCGGCGTGCCGGTGGGAGTGGTAGAGAAAGTCGGCAAGCGCGACCTGCAAGTCGTGACTTTTGATCCGCTGTCCAACGGCGATGGCCTCAACGTGCTGGTCAAGCGTGAAGTGGTGGGTTTTCGGGCCAATATTGCCGAGCCCAAGGGCGAATTCGAAGAGGACGGCCAGAAGCGTTACCGCTACCGGGTCGAGCCCAACGAGATGCCCGGCGGCCTGCACCAGTTGCGCCCCAACCACCCACTGAGCCGCAACCTGGATCACAACTGGCAGCAAGCCCTGCTCAAGACCTCCTCAGAGCGTCGCGTGGGCCTGGCCTGGAATGCACGCCTGCGCGAAGAGCGCCTGGAGCTGACTGCCACCAGCGAGGAAGGCGTCAGCGCCAGCGTTAGCCTGGACGGGCCATTCGGCCTGGCGAACAAGCCGGAACAGGCGCTGGAGCAACTGCACGACCTGCTCGGCCAACTGGGCACCACCGAGTACCACGCCACCGCCATCGAGCTGGATGCGCCCCAGGCGTATTTCATTCCCAACTCGCAGCTCAAGGCGTTGCGTCGTGAAGTCATCGAAGCGTTGACTGCCGCCCGTATCGCCGCTCACCCCCGCGGTGGCCGCAAGGCCGAGACCACTCCACCGCCGGTGTACCCGGAGTCGCACCTGTCGTTCCTGGCCAACGTCTACAACCAGAAGGCCCGGGATTTTTATCATCGCCACGGGGTGAAACTGATCGATGCGGCGTTCGAAGCCCACGAAGAAACCGGTGAAGTACCGGTGATGATCACCAAGCACTGTCTGCGTTTCTCGTTCAACCTCTGTCCCAAGCAGGCCAAGGGCGTCACCGGCGTGCGCACCAAGGTTGCGCCGATGCAGTTGATCCATGGTGACGAGGTGCTGACGCTGAAGTTCGACTGCAAACCCTGCGAGATGCATGTGGTCGGCAAGATCAAGGGGCACATCCTCGACCTGCCGCTGCCGGGCAGCACCGCACAGCCGGTCGTCGGGCATATCAGCCCGGAAGACCTGCTCAAGACGATCCCTCGCGCGCCGCATTAAGCAATCGCGCGCAGGTCCCATCACGACAGATCGAACTGTTGCGCCAGCACCGTCAGGCCGCTGGCGCGGTTTAGTCCTGGTGCGTCGGGCCGCCATCGGCTCGGGCTCTATTCGATACGGTAGTGAAAGGTATTGCGCACCGCCGGCACCGTCACGGCCTGGCCGTCGACGATCCGCGGCTGATAACGGAAGGTCTGGGCCGCAGTCAGCGAGGGTCGGATGAACAACGGGTGGCAGCCGTCCAGCACCTTGGGGTTGTCGATTCGCCCGTCCGGCTTAACGCTGTACTCCACCGTGCAATCGCCTTCCAACCCTTTGTCCAAAGCCCGTTGCGGATAATCCGGAGCCTCTTTGCTCAGGGGTTGATAGTGGCGACTGTCGGCGGCGGCCAGGCGCGCCTGTTCGGCTTGGCGTTGCCGGGCGAGCGCCTGGGCCTGTTGAGCCGCTTGGCGCTGTCGTTCGGCGGCCTGTTGCTCGGCTTCCTGCTGGCGTCGCTGGTTCTCCTGACGCTCGCGCTGTCGTTCGGCCTGTTGCAGGGCCTGCTGCTCGCGCTTTTGCTCCTCGACACGTTTGCGCGCCAGGGTTGCCTGCTCCAGTTTCTGTGCTTGAAGCCTTGGATCGACCACAGGTTTGCTCGGTGGCGGGCGTGGCGCTTGCACCGGAGCCGGCGCGGCTTCGACCGGTTCTGGGGCGACCTCCGCCACGGCGGTCGGCGCAGGCGCTTCAGGCACCGGCAGCGGTGGCAACATCACCAGTTGCGTGCGCAGCACCTGCGGCGCTTCGACGGCGGGTTTCTCTACGGTCCAGCCCAGCACCAGCAATGCCGCGACCACCGCGTGCAAGGCCACGGCGAGTCCTGCCGCCAGGCTGTTCCTCCAAAAACCACTGCCGGACACCGTGGGTAAACCCAAGGATGGACTGTGCATGATCATCGCCGTCATCGGGGTGCCTCGGTCACCAGCCCAAGGTTGCTCACCCCGCCCTGCTGCAAAGCGGCCATGGCGGCCACGACACGACCGTAGTCGGCGTGGTCGTCGGCACGGATATACACCTGAGTGTCGCTGCGCTCGGCGACAACCTGGGCCACCTTGGCGCGCATCTGATCCAGGTCCACGGCGCTGTCGGTCTGGCTTTGAGTGTCCAGTTCGGCACCCAGGTTCCAGTAATAACCGCCCTCGGCCTTCACAGACAGGGTCAGGATCTGTTGGCGGCTATCGTTGGCCAATGCCTGGCTGGCGACCTTGGGCAGCTCGATTTTCACGCCTTGGGTCAACATGGGTGCCGTGACCATGAAGATCACCAGCAGCACCAGCATCACATCGATGTAAGGCACCACGTTCATTTCGGCCTTGGGCCCGTGCTTGCGTTGTGGTTTGACTAGCATCTGCCCTCTCCTCTCAAGCGGCCGCGGCCAGGTTCACCGGGGCGCCGTGCAGCTTGCGGTGCAGGCGGGCCTGCAACTCATTGCCGAACGCGTAGTAACGCGTCAACAAGGTCTGGCCGCGAGCGGAAAACCGGTTGTAGGCGATCACAGCGGGAATCGCCGCGAACAGGCCGATGGCGGTGGCAATCAAGGCCTCGGCGATGCCCGGCGCCACAGTGGAGAGGCTGGCCTGCTGCACTTGGGACAAACCCAGGAAGGCGTTCATGATCCCCCAGACCGTGCCGAACAAACCGATGTAAGGGCTGACCGAACCGACCGTGGCGAGAAACTGCAAGCCTTTCTCCAACTGGACCTCCTGCTCGCTGATTGCCACTTGCAGCGAACGCTCCACCCCTTCAAGCACCACCTGTGGGCTGCCGGAGGGTACGTTGAGCTGGGTGAAAGCCTGGAAGCCGGCGTGAAAGATCGGCTCCACGCCGCCCTCTTCCTCGCGCACCTGGGCGGTCTCGCGCAACAGCGCTGGCAAATCGCTGGTGCTGCGAAAACGCTGCATGAAACCGTTGAACTGGCGCTCGTTGCGGCGCAACACGGTGCTGCGCTGGATGATCAGGTACCAGCTCAACAGCGAGGCCAGCAGCAGGGTGAGCATGACGGCCTTGACCAGAAGACTCGCATCGCTGATCAGGCCCCAGATTGTCATATGTTCCAGAGTGGCTTGCATGGGTAGAACTCCTGTCTGGCTGCTATTCGATGAAATGTTCATGACCGGTTGATGACAGCGCCGCTCAAGGCAGACGCAAGGCTTTGGCGACTTCGCTCCAGGGCACGAATTTGAAGTTCTGGGTTTGCTCGGGCATCCGTTTGCGGCCGTCCTGGACCACCAGCATGCCGTCGCTCCAGGGCCCGCCCAGGTTGGCCGAAGTCACTTCCAGGCCATCGGTTTCCGAGGCGCCGTCGATACCCGCAGCGCCGTTCAGGCCGACGCGCAACGCACCGCGCATGGCATAAGGCGGTTCGGCATCAAGTAGTACATAGCTGTCGTTGCCCTGGCTTGAGATCACCAGGTAATCGTGGCCGGCGCCTTGGTACAGGGCGATGCCCTCAACGTCGGCATGCAACTGAGGTCCGACCTTGATCACGTTGTTCAATGTCGCCGGCCGGTCGGCCCGGGCATCCACCGCCCAGACACCGACGTCTTCTTCGCCGAGAAACAGACGCTGGCGTCGGTCATCGGCGACGCAACCTTCAGGCTGGCTGTCGACGCTGAACTGGCGCACCAACTCCCCTTTCACCACACCGTCCGGGGCGCTGAGGCGGTACTGCAAATAACGCCCGTCCTTGCCATTGGCAAAGGCATACAGTTCGCCTTCACCCGGCTGGAATAGGCAGATGCCGTAGATCTCCTTGAGCGGCGTGGCAATCTCGCCGGCCTCGCTCAACTCACCGCTGGCACGGTCAATGCGGAACAGGCTGAGGCTGTTGCGGTCGCGGTTGCTGGCGACGGCCAGATCGACGGTTTGCCTGCCCAGTCTGAAGTTGCCGCGCACATCGACGTTGTTGAGGCGGCCCACCGCCAGCTCCTGCAGCAGCTTGCCTTGCAGGTCATACGCCAGTAGGCCTTGCTTCTTGTTGGTGCCCAGCACCCGGCTCAAGGCAGGTGTCGTGGGGTGAACCCAGATCGCTGGATCATCCGCCGCGTCGCCCTGGCGTGCTACCGGTTCGCTCTGGGCAATGGCCGCCACCGTGGGCAGCACGGGCGGCAGGGAAACAGGCGTGGGTTGCCAATTGATTTGGCCCTGGTACAAGCGTCCGGTGTCATCGTCGCGCAACAGCATCTCCAGGCCGGTATTCGTCGAACGTACCGCGAGGCTTTCCGGCTCGTTCAGGCCCGGCAGCGTCAAACTGGCCTTAGAGGTCCAACCCTGGCTTTCTTGCTGGTACAGATGCAGTTTCGCCGCCCCGGGGTCCAGGCCCAGCAACCCGCCTGGTAACGCCGCCAGGTCCCCAGCGGCCTGCTGGATGTCACCGAACGGTGTGCGCATCGCCACGGGTACACGCACCGCGTCGGCCTCGGAGGATGCCGGGTAGGCCCACCAGCCCACCTGTTCCTCGTTGACAAACAGTTGATTGGCGCTGTCCTGCACCTGGCAGGCCTGGGCATCGGGCGGCAGTGGCAGGCCGCGTACGCGCTGTGCGCTGGCGCTCAGCTGCTCGCCGTTACCCACCAGCCATTGTTCGCCCTTGCCTTCTTCACCCACCAGAAACACAAACAGGTTGCTCGCTTCATCGCGGTACAGGCACAGCCCGTTCACCGGAAAATCTCGTGCCGGCAGGTACAGCGGCGTCCCCCACTGGCGTTTATCCGGATCGAGGCTGACCAACAGTGCTTGCTGACGAGTGCTGTCGAGGCTGGCGACCAGCACGTTCGCCCCGAGGGCCCGGCTGTCGAGACCTTCGAAAGAGCCCTCCAGGCGTGACAGTTCGCGGCCTTGGGCATCGAGCAGCAACAAGCCTTCACTGGCACTGGCCAGTCGCTGGGTCGTCGAATGGCCGGGCACAAATGCCAGGACATTGATCGAGCGCTCCTGGGTCTGCGGCCAGGGTTGCAGCTTCAAGGTTGGGGAAGCCGCCAGGGCTGGAACGGTTGCCAGACTGATGAGCATTGCCAGCAGGTACTGTTTGGGAAAAAACAAAGCTGTGTTCAACGGAAAAATCCTTGTCATTGAAAGGGGGGGCGCATCGCGCCCCGGCGGGGATAAATCCCCTCGCAACAAGTGATCGGCGTCGCGATCTAGAAATGGGTGAACGTCAGTCCCAGCTTGTAGGTCGGGCCGTATTCCTCGTATTGGCCGTTGTAAGAGCGGTGGCCGGTGTAGACGAAATACGACTCGTCGGTGAGATTCTGGGCTTCCAGGCTCAGTTGCAGGTTCTTGGTCAGGGAGTAGCGGGCGCTGAAGTCGACAAAGGTCTGGGCGTCAACGTGCAGGTCATGGTCGCGGTCGCTGATGGACGCCAGTTCATACAGGTAGGCCGATTTGTAATTGGCCGACAGGCGCAGGCTCAGCTTGTCGTTTTCCCAGCCGAGCATCAGGTTACCCACGGTGTCCGATTGGTTCGGCAGGTCGATGCTGCGCTTGCGCTGTGTACCGCTGGCCTGATCGAACCCTTCGATCTCGGCGTCCGAACGACTGAAGGTGGTGTTGGCCCCTAGCAGCAATCCATTCCAGGGGGCTGGCAGCCAGTCGAATTTTTGTGAGTAGGCCAGTTCCAGGCCATAGAGCTTGGCGCTGTCGCCGTTTTCGAAGCTGTGGGCCTCGGAGAAGTCGGCCCAGGCGCCCGTGCCGGCCAGATCGGTGTTGTAGACGAAGTTCTTGATGTCCTTGTAGAACACAAAAGCCGAAACAGTGCCGGCCCGGCCCATGAAATGTTCAATGCCCAGGTCCAGGTTGCTCGACTCCAGGGGCTTGAGGTCCGGGTTGCCGAAGGTCGCCTCGTCATCGTCAATGACAAAACCCGGGGCCAGTTGCCCGAAGGTCGGACGCACCACGGATTTGGTCCAGGCCGCGCGCACCTGGGTGTTCTTGTCCAACTGATAACGCGCGTGCAGGCCCGGCAGCCAGTGGTGATATTTACGTCGGGTCTGGGTGTCAGTGAACACGCCATCGGTAACGCCGCTGCCTTTGGCTTCGAACTCCGTGCCCTCGTAACGCATGCCGGCGATCAAGCGCCAATCGTCGATGTCCACGGTGTTCATCAGGTAAGCGGCGTTGATGTCTTCGCTCATCTGGAAGTCATTGACCCGCGATTCCTCCTCATCAAAGAAGGCGTCGCGGTCCAGACCACCCAACAATTGTTCGATGGCCCCGGCGCTGATGCCTGGACCGTACTGGCCGAGGCGGTAATCCACGTTGCCCTTCTGGAACTGGCCGAGGTTCAACTGCTCGTCGGTGAACCCCAGGTCGTCGAAATCCTCATAGACCCAGGCGTCGAGGTCGTTGTCCTTGTCGCGGCGGCTTACTTTGCCGCCGAATTTGACCTGGGAGGCGTAGCCACTGACGTCATAGTCTCTGGCCAGGTCCAAGCGCAGGTTTTTCTCGGTGTCAGTGGTGTTCTGCTGTTCCCAATCCACCTTGTCCAGGCTGAAGTTGGCGGGATCGTAGAACCCCGAACCAATGATCGGCCGCGGCTTGTCGTTGCCGTAGAAGCCCCCCTCAAAGCTGTCGATGCCTTCGAATGTGGCACCGGCAATGTGGCCGGGGCTGTCCTCGCTGGACTTGCTGTAGCCGCCCTGGCCGCTGAGGGTCCAGAGACCGAACATGCGTTCCCCGCCCAGTACGTAGGACTGGATCTCCTGGGTTTCTTCGCGCTGTTTGACCTTGCGCTCGCCTTCTGCGGCACCCAGTTCACCGGCCGCTTGCGGGTCCTCGAAAGCCAGGCTGGCGGCATTGCGGGTTTCGCTGTCCTTGTAACGGCTGTAAAGCGTGCGCAGGTAGTAGCTGCTCACATCATCCGGCTTGTAGTCGAAGTTCAGCCCGCCACCGGCGCGCTCGCGACGGATGTCATAGTCGCGTTGTTCAAATTCTTCCAGCCGTGAGCCTTGCTCGAAATCCCAGGCGCCGCCGGTTTCAACGTTGTCCGAGCCAAAGTCGCGCTTCTGCCAGCTCAGCGCCGCGGCAACGCCGAAGTTATCGATGCCGTCGCCCAGGCTGAAACGGTCGCTGATCGCCCCAGAGAATTTCGGACTCGTCTGCCCGGTATTCTTGTCGTAGCTGGCTTCGCTGCTGCCGGTGTAGAACAAGCCCTTGTGGTCGAAAGCCGAGAGGCTTTTCACGTCAACCGTGCCGCCCAGGGAGTTGGCGTCCATGTCCGGCGTCAGGGTCTTGATCACCGACAGCGACTGCACCAACTCCGAAGGCAGCACGTCCAGGGCAACGGCCCGGCGCTCGCTTTCCGGCGCCGGCACCAGCGTGCCGTTGATGGTCACGCTGTTGAGGTCTGGCCCCAGGCCCCGCACGCTGACAAAGCGCCCTTCGCCCTGATCACGTTCGACGCTGATGCCCGGCAAGCGCTGCACGGCTTCGGCGACGTTTTCATCCGGCAACTGCGCCACGCCGTCGGCATGCACCACGCTCTTGATGCTGTCGGCGCTGCGCTGCTCCTTCAGGGCCTGATCGATGCTGGCTGCCTGGCCGACCACTTCGACATGTTCGGTGGCCGTCTGCTCGGCAGCGCTCAACCGCTCACTGGCAATGGCCATCGCCAACGCGGTGAACGTAAAACCGACGAGCCCGGCAGTGCTGGTGCGGTGATGCATGGTGGTCTCCCCCAGGAATCCGAAAATCCGCCAGGCAACGGCCCGGCAACTGGGAGGGCACGCTAGGGGTGGGGGGTGACGGTTCTGTGACAGCGTTTGGTCGCAGGGGCTCAAACGCACGGATGAGAGGGGGTTGGCGGACCAGAATGAGCTGAAATGACCTTTCTCAGGGCCCCTGACAATTTAAAGACCGTCACCCTTGTGGCGAGGGGATTTATCCCCGTTGGGC
>NZ_JABWQV010000068.1 GCF_014268615.1 Pseudomonas tehranensis
CTCGCTTCGCTCGGCAGCTCCTACAGGGCCCGTCGGGATCAGCCGCGCTCACCCAGCAACCATTGCAGCTGGACTTCATGCTGGCCGCGATCATCGGTCACGAAAATCGTCCCCTCGCTGATCATCACATCCCACTTGATCACGCGGGGCATGTCCTTAGCGAGTGTCTCCAGCACTTCCTGGGGCACGGCGGCAATGTTGACGTTCTTGAGGTTCTTTACCGCCGGGATCACCTTGCCTTCCCAGACCCGCAGGCTGCCATAGGCCAGCAGGCTGGTGCGTTCGGTGCGGCGCGAGCACCAGGTCAGACGGTCGGCATCGGGCTGTCCGACTTCAATCCAGTGCAATACACGATCATCCAGGCTTTTTTCCCACAGCGCAGGTTCATCGACGTCCGACAGACCCCGGCCAAACGCCAGCAGTTCGTTGTACCAGAAAGCGTAGGCCAACAGACGCACGGTCATGCGTTCCTCGGTTTCCGAAGGATGACGGGCGATGGTCTGCTTCACGCTCTCGTACACACTGCGGTCGAGATCGGTGAGGTTCAGTTCAAACTTATAGGTCGTGGACGGCTGGGCCATGAACGGGCTTCTTGATACAAGGAAAGGCGGCAAGTCTAACCGATGAGGCGGGCATTCCACGAATTGCCGACCATCAACCTGCGGCGACTGGCGCCGGCCTATGATAAAACGCTCTATTCGTTCTGCCTTTGTTCTACAGGATCCGTCATGTCGCTTACTGCCAAACCCCTTGCGGGCGTCAAAGTCATCGAACTCGGCACCTTGATCGCCGGACCTTTTGCCTCGCGGATCTGCGGTGAATTCGGTGCCGAGGTGATCAAGGTCGAATCGCCCGATGGCGGCGACCCGTTACGTAAATGGCGCAAGCTGTATGAAGGCACGTCCTTGTGGTGGTTCGTCCAGGCGCGGAACAAGAAATCCCTGACCCTGAACCTCAAGCACCCCGAAGGTCTGGCGATTCTGAAAAAGCTGATCGGCGAAGCCGACATCCTGATCGAGAATTTTCGCCCCGGCGTGTTGGAAAAGCTCGGCCTGGGCTGGGATGTATTGCATGCGCTGAACCCGAAGCTGGTCATGGTGCGGCTTTCGGGCTTCGGTCAGACCGGACCGATGAAAGATCAGCCCGGGTTTGGCGCAGTGGGCGAGTCCATGGGCGGCCTGCGTTACATCACCGGGTTCGAAGACCGGCCACCGGTGCGCACCGGCATATCCATCGGCGATTCGATTGCCGCCCTCTGGGGCGTGATTGGCGCACTGATGGCGCTGCGTCATCGCGAGGTCAACGGCGGAACCGGGCAAGTGGTGGACGTGGCGTTGTACGAAGCGATTTTCGCCATGATGGAAAGCATGGTGCCGGAGTTCGACGTGTTCGGTTTCATCCGTGAGCGCACCGGCAACATCATGCCCGGCATCACCCCGTCGTCCATCCACACCAGCGCCGATGGCAAGCACGTGCAGATTGGCGCCAACGGCGACGCGATCTTCAAGCGCTTCATGCAGGTCATCGGTCGTGACGATCTGGCCAATGACTCGCAACTGGCCAGCAATGATGGGCGCGACAGCCGCCGCGATGAGCTGTACGGGGTCATCGATCGCTGGGTCAATTCGCTCCCGCTCGATACCGTTATTGAGCACTTGAACCAGGCGGGAGTGCCGGCCAGTCGGATTTTCAGCGCCGAAGATATGTTCAGCGATCCGCAGTTCCTCGCCCGGGAAATGTTTCTCAAGGCCAAGCTGCCGGACGGCAAGGCGTTCAAGATGCCGGGCATCGTACCGAAACTCTCCGACACACCGGGCACCTCTGAATGGGTGGGTCCAGCGCTGGGTGAGCACAATGCTCAGGTGCTCGGCGAGCTTGGCTTCGATGCACAGCAGATCGCCCAACTGCGCACCGACGGCGCCATTTGATGCGCCCTGCTGTGAACGAAAGTCTGTGATCACTGAAGATCAACTGTGGGAGCGAGCCTGCTCGCGATAATGGTGTGCCAGTCATTACCCGGTCTACTGACCCGACGCTGTCGCGAGCTGGCTCGCTCCCACAGAGTTTCTGCGCCGCCCAGCGGCAGAGCACGCCAAAACCTTAAACGACGGGCAAAAAGAAACCCCGAGAAGTGGGGAGACAACTCGGGGTTAAACGCGACCATTGAGGTCGGTACAACAAGCGACAAGCACCGGAGCACAATGCTTGATCTTGTTGGTAAAGGGTCTGACTCATCAGGACGTAGGAAGGTTCCCACGAAATTGTGTTCAATTCGGGAGAGCCATGACCTTGTCACGCGCCAGATTACGCAGCGCCGCGATCACACAAGGCTCAAGCCGGCCCTCGGCAATCAGCACATCGCGATGCAGGCCATCAACCACGTCCGTCAGTTGGCGTCTGTCGGTCAATTGGGCCTGGTTGAACAGGCGTTCGACCATGATGGCCCCGGAGGCATTCCTCAGCGTTACCAGGCACTCGCCTCTGGCGCCAGAGGGAGTCAGCGTCACCTGATACGGGCTCAAAGCCTCACCCAGCAATAGGCTGATACTTTCCATTCGCTCACCCTTCAATAGTCCGAAAACAACTGCTTGTGCACAGTAAATGACCGTGGGCCGCAGCAGAAAGTTCGTTCGCATACCGAGCCGGTACACCTCGAAGCCGTTCAACCGAGCATGCGCGTCCAATATGACAGGCAAACAACAGCGGCCGCTGGAAGAAATTTTCTCGCGAGCAGGCTGCGTCAAGCCAGCAATGGCTCAGAGCGATTCCACCGGCGCCCGACATCGATCCAGCCTCCCAGCAAACCGCGCAACTGCCCGTCGGCCCCATAAAAAGGCACCGACCAATGATAGATTTTGCGTAATCCACTCCTGAACATCAGTTGACGATCGACAAACCGGGATTGGCCGGTTCGCAGTTGTTCCATGACCTCTCCGTGCAGCTGCTCGGCAGTAGCCGGCGGGAACACCGCAGAGTCCGTCAGCCGGGTGCCCCGCAACTTTTCAAAGCGCGTCGCGAACTGCTCTTCGTAACTCTTGTTGCACATGATCAGGCGCCCTTCCAGGTCTCGAATGAAGATCGGATCGGGGATGGCATCCATCAAGGCCTTCTGGAGCATCAACTGATCATTGAGGACAGCCTCGGCCTTGAGACGCTGGTCGATTTGTATCTGCAGGCGGCGGTTCCAAAGCAGGGACAGCAGAGCGAACAACACGACCACCGTCACACACCAATAACCCCACTGGGAAATCCGCAACCAGACCGATGGCGGCTGGCCAGGGGCGATACCTGCCATCCATTTGATACGCAGCGCCCGCATTTCCTCGGCCGGAAAAGCTTCCAGCGCCTTGTTCAGAATACTCAGCAATGGGAGCAGATCCTGACGTACGGCCAGATAGTCCGGTTCCCACTTGCCCTCCAGACTTCTTCCTACGCGCAACTGTCCCGCCGGATAAAGGTGCACCCCGGTTTCGTTTTCGATGGTGGCGTGGGCCTCCCGGCTCTCCACCAGGGCCCTCGCTTCCCCGTAAGTCTTGACCGTGCGCAATTCGATGGCCGGATAGTCGCGCCGGATTTGCGCCTCCAAGGCATGCCGTGCCGGCAATGCCAGGATCTTGCCATTGAGCTGCTCCAGCGAATCGGGGACGGCCTCCCCGTCGCGTCCGACGAATACCCAGCCGGAGCCGCCAAAGGCGTGGCTGAAGTTCAGAAAATCCCTGCGCTCGTCGTTCATCGCCAGCGTGGTCGTCATGTCGGCCTCTGCGTTCTCCAGCATCGCCAGTAATTGTTCAGGGGAGAACGACTCCCGATGCACAAACTCAAGGCCTGTCATGTGCGCAATACGCTGGAGAATGTCGTTGTTCAGGCCGTTCCACTGCCCATGCTCATTCTTGAACAGGTACAACGGAAACTGCATCGAGGCCACGATGACCTGCGGGTTTTGCTCGATCCACTTCAATTCCTGCGGATCCAGCACCAACCGCTCGCCGGGGCCGAACGGTGGCGTTTCGTAGGCCGCCAACTGAGCGGCGTCCACCCCCAGTGCCCAGTACACCAGGACCAGGCCCATCATCCAGCCCAGGGCTGGTTTGCGTCTGATAAAAAACAACATCTGCATATCCTTCGAGATTACTCGCCCGTCCCTCCAAGGGCGAAAACCCGATCAGTTTGGCATGCAGAAACAAGAAAGCCCGTCAGGAGACGGGCTTCAAAATGTGACAGGTTTCAGCGCTCAGAGAGGCTTGCCACGGTTGCCATGCTGACTGACAAAGGCCTGCACGGCTTTCAAGTCATTGGGCAACACGGTGCAACGCTCATCTCGCTCAAACAAATCAGAAAGGTGTGCGGGTAGTTCGAGCGCTTTTCCTACACCGGCCTTCTCCACCGCTTCCGGAAACTTGACCGGATGAGCAGTGCCCAGGATCACCATCGGGATGTCCAGACTGCGACGGCACTCACGAGCGGCTCTCACACCGATGGCCGTATGTGGATCGAGCAATTCACCGCTCTGCTCGAACACCTCGGCAATGGTCTCGCAGGTTTGCGCATCATCCACCGCCAGGGAGTCAAACAGCTTGCGCGCTTCGGTCCAGCGCTCAGGCTCGACGCTGAAACCACCGCCCTGCCGGAAGCTGTCCATCAGGCCGGCAATTGCCGCGCCATTGCGACCGTGCAGGTCGAACAGCAAGCGCTCGAAGTTCGACGACACCATGATATCCATGGACGGCGACAGCGTAGCGTGCAGGGTTTCCTTGACGTAC
Source organism: Pseudomonas tehranensis (assembly GCF_014268615.1). GTDB lineage: Bacteria > Pseudomonadota > Gammaproteobacteria > Pseudomonadales > Pseudomonadaceae > Aquipseudomonas > Aquipseudomonas tehranensis. The sequence goes on from NZ_JABWQV010000068.1 coordinate 4,761, forward strand.
TGGTTGCCGCTCATGAAGCGGTGCAGGATGTCGTTGCGGTTGGTGGCGACGATCAACTGGTTGATCGGCAGCCCCATGTTGCGCGCCAGATAACCGGCAAAGATATCGCCGAAGTTACCCGTAGGCACCGAGAACGATACCGAGCGGGCCGGGCCGCCCAATTGCAGGGCCGCGTGGAAGTAATAAACGATCTGGGCCATGATCCGCGCCCAGTTGATCGAATTCACCGCGACCAGCCGCGTACCCTTGAGGAAGCTCTGGTCGGCAAAACTGGCCTTGACCATTTCCTGGCAGTCATCGAAGTTGCCTTCGATGGCGATGTTATGGATGTTATCGCCGAAAATCGTCGTCATCTGCCGACGCTGCACTTCCGAGACACGGTTGTGCGGGTGCAGGATGAAAATGTCGACGTTCTCGCAATGCTTGCAACCTTCGATGGCGGCCGAACCGGTATCGCCGGAAGTGGCACCGACAATCACGACACGCTCGCCACGCTTTTGCAGCACGTAGTCCAGCAGACGACCGAGCAATTGCAGGGCGAAGTCCTTGAAGGCCAGGGTCGGGCCGTGGAACAGCTCCATCACCCATTCGTTACCGTTGAGCTGACGCAGCGGCGCGATGGCGTTGTGGGAAAAGACGCCATAGGTCTCTTCCAGGATTTTCTTGAAGTCGGCATCCGGAATGCTGCCGGTGACAAACGGGCGCATGACCCGGAAGGCCAGCTCGTGATACGGCAAACCAGCCCAGGAGGCGATCTCTTCCTGGGTGAAGCGCGGCAGGTTTTCCGGCACATAGAGGCCGCCGTCCGTGGCCAGGCCGGCCAGCAGGACATCTTCGAAATTCAGGGCCGGTGCCTGGCCGCGGGTGCTGATATAGCGCATGGGGGCAAACCTTTGGTTTGAGCTTCGAGCTACGAGCTACAAGCTACAAGTTAAAAGCAGCCGGGCTTCTACTTGTAGCTTGCAGCTCATGGCTTGCAGCTGTATTGACTTAACTTGCAGCTTTCAGCTTGGCGCTTGCAGCTGCTTCAATTCAAATGCTCGACGCGGATACGGACCACCGGCCCGACAACGCCCTGCAGGGCCTCCAACGCGGTGATCGCGTCGTTGATGCGCTGCTCGACCACACGATGGGTCAGCAGGATCATCGGCACCAGGCCATCGTGTTCCTCGACTTCCTTCTGCATGATCGACTCGATGTTGATGCCGCGCTCCGAAAGGATGCTCGCCACCTGAGCCAGTACCCCTGGGTGGTCCTTGGCCTGGATACGCAGGTAGTAGGCACTTTCGCATGCTTCGATCGGAAGAATCGGATGATCCGACAGCGAGTCCGGCTGGAAAGCCAGGTGTGGCACACGGTTCTCCGGGTCGGAGGTCATCGCACGCACCACATCCACCAGATCGGCCACCACCGAGGAAGCGGTCGGTTCCATGCCGGCGCCAGCGCCGTAGAACAGCGTGGAGCCGGCGGCGTCGCCATTGACCATCACGGCGTTCATCACGCCGTTGACGTTGGCGATCAAGCGATCGGCCGGGATCAAGGTCGGGTGCACGCGCAGTTCGATGCCACTGGCCGTGCTACGGGCTACGCCCAGGTGCTTGATGCGGTAGCCCAGGGCTTCAGCGTAGTTCACGTCAGCGGTGGTCAGCTTGGTGATGCCTTCGGTGTAGGCCTTGTCGAATTGCAGCGGAATACCAAAGGCGATGGACGCCAGGATCGTCAGCTTGTGCGCCGCGTCGATGCCTTCCACGTCAAAGGTCGGATCGGCTTCTGCGTATCCCAGGGCCTGAGCCTCGGCGAGCACGTCTTCGAAGGTGCGACCCTTTTCGCGCATCTCGGTGAGAATGAAGTTCCCGGTGCCGTTGATGATCCCGGCGACCCAGTTGATGCGGTTGGCCGAAAGGCCTTCGCGGATCGCCTTGATCACCGGAATGCCACCGGCCACGGCGGCTTCGAACGCAACGATCACGCCTTTTTCCCGCGCCTTGGCGAAAATCTCATTACCGTGAACAGCGATAAGCGCCTTGTTCGCGGTGACCACATGCTTGCCATTCTCGATGGCCTTGAGTACCAGCTCGCGGGCAACGGTATAGCCGCCCATCAGCTCTATGACGATGTCGATCTCAGGGTTCGTGGCCACTTCGAAGACATCGGTGGTAATCGCAATACCGGTCGTCTGGAACTGAGGCTTTGGCGTGCGCATGGCAATTTGTGCCACTTCGATTCCACGCCCGGCACGACGAGCAATTTCCTCGGCGTTGCGCTGAAGTACGTTGAAGGTGCCGCCACCGACGGTACCTAACCCACAGATGCCTACTTTGACCGGATTCACTCTTGACTCCCCATGAAACGGCCGACGCAAGGTCGGCCGTGAAATACAGCCGCGCAGCAACGCGACTTTGTGTTTAACGGCCCGACGAAGGTTTTCGCCGAGCCGTGATCTTCATAAACGCACTGCCCATGATCATTTGGCACCAAGGGCCAGTTTGGCGACTTGTGGCGCCGGCTGGTAGCCCGGAATCACCTGACCGTCCGCCAAAACGATGGCCGGCGTACCGTTCACACCGATCGACTGACCGAGGGCGAACTGCTTGGAAACCGGGTTTTCGCACTTGGCGGCCTTGATTTCCTTGCCATCGACCATTTTGTCCATGGCCGCTTTTTTGTCCTTGGAGCACCACACCGCCTGCAACTGCTCATCACCCGGCGAACCCAGGCCCTGGCGCGGAAACGCCACATAGCGCACTTCAATGCCGCGCTTGTTCAGCTCCGGCACTTCGGCGTGCAGCTTGTGGCAATACGGGCAGGTGGTGTCGGTGAACACGGTAATGTGGGACTTGGTTTCGCCGACCGCCGGGTAAACCACGGTTTCGGCAACAGGAATGCCATTGATCAGCTTGGAAATGCCCTGGCGCTCGGTCTTCTCGGTGAGGTTGACCGGCTTGCCCCCCTTGAGCTCGAACAGGTTGCCCTGGACGATGTACTGGCCGTCGGCGCTGGCGTAGAGCACACGGCTGCCCTGGAGCTTGACTTCATACAGGCCGGACATGGGGCTGGCGCTGATGGTTTCGATCGGCACCTCCATCTGAAGGTTTTCCAGGCTCTTGCGGATAGCCTTGTCGGCCGCGTCGTCGGCGATGGCAACAGTACTGGCCAACGCAATGGCGGCGGCGGTGAACATCTGGATCAAACGCATGGGAGCTCCTGAGACGGACAAATGGGACGGGGAACGCCGACCGGCAGATTCGGGTTCCAACCGCCCACTGTGCAAACCGGCAAAGCCTACCACATAAGGCCCGCGTGGCCGAATGCCGCCGTCGCAAGACAACACGCAATGCATAAGAACCGGAAATTTGTGGCGAGGCCGCTTGCTCCCGCTGTGCCCTGTAGGAGCTGGCGAAGCCTGCGATCTTTTGATCTTTTGATCTTTCGCTTTCGCTTTCGCTTTCGACTCAATGGGTAGTGGAAAGATCGCAGCTTCGTTGCACTCGACAGCTCCTACACAGCTCCTACACAGCTACACGCCCCAGCGGGAGCAAGCGCCCTCGCCACAAAAGCGATGCACCACCTATCCGCGGGGGTGGTGTTTGGCGTGCAGATCCTGCAACCGCGCCCGGGCGACATGGGTGTAGATCTGGGTGGTGGACAAGTCGCTATGGCCCAGCAGCATCTGCACCACCCGCAGGTCGGCGCCGTGATTGAGCAGGTGCGTGGCAAAGGCATGACGCAAGGTATGGGGGGACAGTGATTTGCCGATCCCGGCCACCTTGGCCTGGTGCTTGATGCGGTGCCAGAAAGTCTGGCGGGTCATCTGTTCGCCGCGCAGGCTGGGGAACAGCACGTCGCTGGGGCGCCCGCCCAGCAGTTCATGGCGGGCGTCGCGCATGTATCGCTCGACCCACACGATTGCCTCTTCGCCCATCGGCACCAGACGCTCCTTGCTGCCTTTGCCCATCACTCGCAGCACGCCCTGGCGCAGGTTGACCTGCTCCAGCGTCAGACTGATCAGCTCGGTGACCCGCAGGCCGCAGGCGTACAAAACCTCCAGCATGGCCCGATCGCGCTGACCGATGGCTTCGCTGAGGTCCGGCGCTGCCAGCAGCGCCTCTACATCGGCTTCGGACAGGGACTTGGGTAACGGTCGCCCCAGCTGCGGCATCTCCACGCGCAAGGTCGGATCCACCGCAATCAGCTTTTCCCGCAGTAAATAACGATAAAACCCACGTAAACCCGAGAGAAACCGTGCGGTCGAGCGCGGCTTGTAGTTCTGCTCCAGACGCCACGCCAGGTGATCGAGGATCAACTCTCGCCCGGCATTGGCCAACTCCAGGCCTTGTTCCTGCAACCAGCCATTGAACAGCGCCAAGTCGCTGCGATAGGCATCGCGGGTGTTGTCGGACAGCCCCTTCTCCAGCCACAGGGCGTCGAGAAACTGGTCTATCAGCGGGTGATCAATGGCTGGCATAAAAACTCATGAGGGATGCGTGCGTACGCGGCATCGAAATGGAAATGATGAGATGCAGGGTGCTCAAAGACCAAATCGCAGGCAACAAAAAAGCAGCCCGCAGGCTGCTTTTTTTTGCATCGGAAGCTGGACTTAAGCCAGTTTTTCCTTGATGCGAGCTGCTTTACCCGACAGGTCACGCAGGTAGTACAGCTTGGCTTTACGTACATCACCGCGACGCTTGACAGCCATGCTGTCGATTTGCGGGCTGTAGGTCTGGAAAGTACGCTCTACGCCAACACCGTTGGAGATTTTACGAACGGTGAATGCACTGTTTACGCCGCGGTTACGCTTGGCGATAACAACGCCTTCGAACGCTTGCAGACGCGAACGGTCGCCTTCCTTCACTTTCACCTGAACGACAATGGTGTCGCCCGGGGCAAAGGTAGGGATTTCTTTGGTCATCTGCTCTGCTTCGAGTGCAAGAATGATTTTGTTAGTCATGCTGTGCTCCTAAGGCAAGTCGTCGGACTTACCATCGATACGTTGTGAACTATCGTCCCGCTCGCGGATATATTCCTCGAGCAGCTTCTTCTCTTCTCCAGAAAGCGAGCGGCTTTCCAGAAGATCGGCGCGTCGTTCATAGGTCCGACCAAGGGACTGCTGTAAACGCCAACGCCGGATGTGCGCGTGGTTGCCACTTAGCAACACGTCGGGAACACGCTGATCCGCATACACCTCCGGTCGGGTGTAGTGCGGGCAATCCAGCAGACCATCCGTAAAGGAATCTTCCTCGGCGGAATCTGCATGCCCTAAAGCTCCAGGCAGCAGTCGTGTAACCGCATCGATCAGGACCATCGCCGGCAGCTCGCCGCCAGACAGTACATAGTCGCCAATCGACCACTCTTCATCGACATGAGCTTCAATAAAACGCTCGTCGATGCCTTCATAACGGCCAGCAATCAGGATCAATGCATCCGATTTTGCCAGCTCGCGTACCGCCGACTGAGTCAGCTGGCGGCCTTGGGGCGACAGGTAAATCACCTTCGCGCCCTCCCCGGCTGCGGTTCTGGCCTGAACCAGAGCGTCTTCCAGGGGCTTGATCTTCATCACCATGCCCGGACCACCGCCAAACGGGCGATCGTCCACAGTGTGATGCCGATCCGTGGTGTAGTCCCGCGGATTCCAACAGGTAAGCTGCAGCAGCTCCTGTTTCACCGCGCGGCTGGTTATGCCGTATTCGCTGATGGCGGAAAACATCTCGGGAAACAACGTGATGACTTCAACGCGCAAATTAGCCACGTTTAGAAATCCGCATCCCATTCCACCTTCATCTCGCCTGCTGCAAGGTCAACGGCCAACACGCATTGCTCGGTATAGGGCAACAGGCGTTCGCGATCATCCAGGCTGCCGACGCAAGGCTTGACCACCATGACATCGTTCGAACCGGTCTCGAGCAGGTGATCGATTTTCCCGAGCAGTTGCCCGAGGTGGTCGATGACCTTCAGACCCACCAGCTGGTACCAGTAGTACTCGCCGTCGGTCAGTTCAGGGAACAGGTTGCGTGGCACGCAGATCTCAAAACCGGCCAGAAGACGTGCTTCTTCACGATCATCGAGATCCTTGAGCTTTGCGACCAGGAACTTGTCGTTCCCACGTCCGCTGACCAGCTCAACCTGTTTCACGCTACCTTCGCGCTTGAGCGTCCAGGTTTTGTAGTCCAACAGGTTTTTGATCGGATCAGTAAAGGAATAAACCTTCACTTCGCCGCGAACGCCATGAACAGAATAGATTTTGCCGACAACGATCAAATCATCAGCATCTTTTGGCGTCGCGTTCATATTGCTCAGGCCGCAGCCTTAGCCGATTCCTTCAACAACTGAGCAACACGCTCAGAAGGTTGTGCACCAACGCTCAGCCAGTAGGCTACGCGCTCTTGGTTCACGGACAGACGAACTTCCTGACCACGGGCAACAGGGTTGAAGAAACCAACCTGCTCCTTGTGGGAACCGTCACGCGGGTTGCGGCTGTCGGTTACGGTCAGGTGGTAAAACGGGCGCTTTTTGGAGCCGCCAAGGGCAAGACGGATTGTTAGCATGTGAACATCGTTCCTGTAGTCGGTGCTGCAAATCTAAATGCACAGCGGGCATAGGTGCCCGAAAGGCCGCATATTCTAAGGAATATCCGGACTTTTGCAAATGTCTTTTTCCGGCGCCTGGCGCCGTGCGATCAAGATTTGCCATAGAGCCGTCATGAAAAACGGCAGGTCAGCTCCCGCATAGCACGGGTTTGCTGGAGATCCCCGCATCCGTGCGGGGCAACGCCGGCATGACAGCCGGCGCAGATTCTTTACATTTTCGGCATGCCGCCGCCGGGCAACATACCGCCCATGCCGCGCATCATCTTGGCCATCCCGCCCTTGGCGGAGAATTTCTTCATCATCTTCTGCATCTGCTTGTGCTGCTTGATCAAGCGACCGATGTCCTGCACCTGGGTGCCGGACCCCATGGCGATGCGGCGTTTGCGCGAACCGCTGATCAGCTCAGGGTCGCGGCGCTCGGCCGGGGTCATGGAGTTGATGATGGCTTCCATCTGTTTGAACTGCTTTTCAGCCGCGCCCTGGGCATTGCCCATTTGCGCCAGGTTCACGCCACCGATGCTCGGCAGTTTGTCCATGAGGCCGCCGAGGCCGCCCATGCTCTTCATTTGTTGCAGCTGATCGCGGAAGTCTTCGAGGTCGAAGCCCTTGCCCTTCTTCAGCTTCTTGGCCAGTTTGTCGGCCTTGTCCTTGTCAAGGGTCTGCTCGGCCTGCTCGATCAGGCTGAGCACGTCGCCCATGCCGAGGATCCGCGAGGCGATACGCTCGGGGTGGAACGGCTCGAGCGCTTCGCTCTTCTCGCCCATACCGATGAATTTGATCGGTTTGCCGGTGATGGCACGGACCGACAGCGCGGCACCGCCACGGGCATCACCGTCGACCTTGGTCAGGATCACGCCGGTCAGCGGCAGCGCATCACCGAACGCCTTGGCGGTGTTGGCCGCGTCCTGGCCGGTCATGGCATCGACCACGAACAGGGTTTCCACCGGGTTGATCGCGGCATGCAGCGCCTTGATCTCGCCCATCATCTCTTCGTCGATGTGCAGGCGACCGGCGGTATCAACGATGACCACGTCGATGAACTTCAGTTTTGCTTCTTTAATAGCCGCCTGGGCGATGTCCACCGGCTTCTGGCTCAGGTCGGACGGGAAGAATGTCACGCCGATGTCGTTGGCCAGGGTTTCGAGCTGTTTGATCGCCGCCGGGCGATAGATGTCCGCGGACACCACCATCACCGACTTCTTCTTGCGCTCTTTAAGGAAGCGCGCCAGCTTGCCGGCCGTGGTGGTCTTACCCGCGCCCTGCAGGCCTGCCATCAGCACCACCGCTGGCGGCACGGCGCTCAGGTTCAGGTCTTCGTTGGCGGCGCCCATCAGGCTTTCGAGTTCGGCCTGGACGATCTTCACGAACGCCTGGCCCGGCGTCAGGCTGCGCGACACCTCGGCGCCGACGGCGCGCTCCTTGACCGAATTGACGAAGTCCTTGACCACCGGCAGGGCGACGTCGGCTTCGAGCAACGCCATGCGCACTTCGCGCAGGGTGTCTTTGATGTTGTCCTCGGTCAGCTTCGCCTTGCCGGTGACATGGCGCAGCGTCTGCGAGAGACGGTCGGTTAGGTTTTCAAACATGCGCGATCCTTTCAGGCCCAGATATGACCGGGATAATGGCGGCCCAGACCGTAAAAAGTGTGCTCGGCGAGCCTGCGGCGTGGGCAGGTCGCGGATTATAGCGAAGACTGCGCCCGGCGCACACCTCGCCGTCAGTTGCGCTGGTCTTTCGTGCGATGGGGATTCTATGCCAAACTCAGCGCCTTTCGGGCCTGCCTAACAGGATTTATGCTCCCCTTGTCACCCAGTTTGCTTGCCTCCCTCGCCGCCGCTTGTCTTTATGCCGCTGCGACCTTCTATCAAGGCTCCCGCCTGGCCACCGGCGCCAAGGCGAACAAACGCCTGCTGGTCATGCTTGGCGTGCTGGCGGTGCTCGGCCACGCGGCCAGCCTTTATACCCACCTGATGACGCCAATTGGCCTGGGCCTGGACTTCTTCAACGCCGCCAGCCTCATTGCCGTGGCCGTGATCGCCCTGACGCTGCTGGCCTGTTCACGCATCCCGGTGGAAAACCTGCTGGTGCTGCTTTTCCCGCTGGGACTGGCCACGGTGCTGCTGGCACAATTCGCGCCGTCGGGCACGGTGCAGATCATCGATGAAGAACCGGGCATCCTGGCCCACATACTGCTCTCGATCCTCGCCTACGGCCTGTTCACCATCGCGGTGTTCCAGGCCCTGCTGCTGCTGGTGCAGGATCACCAGCTCAAGCATAAGCACCCCTCCGGGCTGATCCGCAACTTCCCGCCGCTGCAAACCATGGAAAGCCTGCTGTTCGGCTTCCTCTGGGCCGGCTGGACGCTGCTGTCGCTGTCGCTGCTCTCTGGCTGGTTGTTCGTCGAGAACCTGTTCGCCCAGCACCTGGTGCACAAAACTCTGCTGGCGTGCCTGGCGTGGGTAGTGTTCAGCGTACTGCTGTGGGGCCGCAACCGTCTGGGCTGGCGCGGCCATAAAGCCATTCGCTGGACCCTGGCCGGTTTCTGCCTGCTGATGCTGGCGTACTTCGGCAGCAAGTTAGTTCGTGAATACATTCTGCATGTCTGACGGACGGCTCTGATGGATAGGTTGCCCATGGGCCCGCTGTTCGCTGTACTGGTCGTGCTGATCCTCTGGTCCGCCCTGTTCACGGCCATCGAAGCCGCCCAGCAGCATTTGCTGGCCCAACGCAAGGCTTCGCGCGCCGGTGACAAACCGCTGGCGAAGCTGAGCTTCCCCCGGGACAGTCTGATTCTGTGCAATACCCTCTGCCGCGCCCTCGCGGTGGTGATCGGAACACTGCTGGCGATCTTTACCTGGTTGCAACACGGCCCCTGGGTGGCTTGGCTCGGTACCAGTGCGGCCTTGCTGGTCTTTGCCGATTACCTGCCGCGCACCCTGGCCACCCGCCATCCCGATGCGGTACTGGCGTTGGGCAACGCCTTGCTTGGCGTGCCCTTGAAGATTCTTTATCCATTTGCCTGGCTGTTGAATGGCATCAGTCAGTTGCTGCTGCGTCCGTTTGCCCGCCAGGCAAGTGCGGTACAGCAAAACGACGATGAAATGCCTGCTCCCGCGCGCAACGATCACGACCCCGAATACAACAGCGGCCGGCCGCATCCGGTTTCCGGCATCCATGCCCTGGACAACATTACCGTCAACGATATTCTCGTACCCCGCAGTGAGGTCGATGGCATCAACCTCGACGACCCCATCGGCGACATCATTGAACAGTTGCGCCTGAACCGCCGCACTCGCCTGCCGGTGTTTCACAGCGACATCAACCAGGTCGAAGCGGTGCTCAACACCCGCCAGATCCGCCACCTGCTCAAGGACGCGAGTCTGACCCAGGAAGCGTTGCTGGCTGCCTGCCACGAACCCTACTTCGTTCCCGAAAGCACGCCACTGCAGCTGCAATTGCTGAATTTCCACAAGCAGCAACGGCGTCTGGGCATGGTGGTAGATGAATATGGCGAAGTGCTGGGCATTGTCACCCTGGAAGACATCCTTGAAGAAATCGTCGGGGAGTTCGAAAGCGAGCACAGCCTCGACAACCCCCACGTCCATCCCCAGCCTGATGGACGCCTCATGATCGATGGCGCCGCGTCGATCCGCGAACTGAACAGGACGCTGGGCTGGCACCTGCCTTGCGAAGGCCCCAAGACCCTCAACGGCCTGGTGACCGAAGCACTGGAGACTATTCCCGAAAGCCCGGTCTGCCTGAAGATTGGTCGCTACCGCCTGGAAATCATCGAAACCGTCGACAACCGCGTCAGCCAGGTGCTGGTGTGGCACAACAGTTCGGTGCCCACAGCACTCTAACCCCATCTGTGGCGAGGGAACTGGCTCCCGCTGGGCTGCGTGTAGGAGCTGCCGAAGGCTGCGATCTTTTGATCTTTTGATCTTTCGCTTGAGACCCAAGTGGCTGGGGAAAGATCGCAGCCTCGTTGCACTCGACAGCTCCTACACAACTCCTGCGTGTCCTGCGCGCGCCAGCGGGAGCACGCTCCCTCGCCACAGGGGTTGTGCGAAAGCGCCACTATTGCGTTGGGGCTCTCTTGTTGAATCGTTAGCACCCTTCCTATACTCAACCCGCTTATCCAGCGCCGCCCGAACCTTGTGCTTACCCCGCACCCAACCGGTTCCGGCCAGTCCATCGGCAAAATCTGCATCAACCCTGGGACTGTTCCTACCGGAAACAGCGCCAGCGGCCCGAGGGAGTTCGACCATAATAATTCGCTCCAATGGAGCACATGACTGTCAGGGATAACCGCATGACAACGACCACTTGCAACGAAGCTGTGTCTGCCCCGCCGACGAACTCCGCCACCCGCGTGGCGACCGCCAGTTTCATCGGCACAGCCATCGAGTTCTATGACTTCTACGTCTACGCCACGGCTGCGGCCCTGGTGATTGGGCCGGTGTTCTTTCCGCAGACTTCAGGCACGGCACAAATGCTCTCGTCCTTCCTGACGTTCGGCATCGCCTTCCTCGCTCGCCCGTTGGGCTCGGCGCTGTTCGGCCACTTCGGCGACCGGATCGGGCGCAAGTCCACGCTGGTGGCGTCCCTGCTGCTGATGGGTGTGTGTACCACGCTGATCGGCGTGCTGCCCGGTTACGCCAGCATTGGCGCCTGGGCGCCGATCCTGCTGTGCGTGCTGCGTTTTGGCCAGGGGCTGGGCCTGGGCGGTGAATGGGGTGGCGCCGCGTTGCTCGCCACCGAGAACGCGCCCAAGGGCAAACGCGCCTGGTTCGGCATGTTTCCCCAACTGGGGCCCTCGATCGGCTTTCTGGCGGCCAACGGATTGTTCCTGACCCTGGCCATGACCCTGGACGACGAGCAGTTCCGTTCCTGGGGCTGGCGGATCCCGTTCCTGCTCAGTGCGGTGCTGGTGATCGTCGGCCTCTATGTGCGACTCAAGCTTCATGAAACACCCGTATTCGCCGATGCCATGGCCCGCCAGGAACGGGTGAAAGTCCCGCTGATCGAGCTGTTCAGCCAATACTGGGCGCCGACGTTGCTGGGGGCGGCGGCGATGGTGGTGTGTTATGCGCTGTTCTACATCTCGACCGTGTTTTCCCTGAGCTACGGCGTATCCACCCTCGGCTACAGCCGCGAAACCTTCCTCGGCCTGCTGTGCTTTGCAGTGCTGTTCATGGCCGCCGCGACGCCGCTGTCGGCCTGGGCCAGCGACCGCTACGGGCGCAAACCGATTCTGATCATCGGGGGTGTGCTGGCAATTGCCTCGGGGTTCCTCATGGAACCCTTGCTGACCCAGGGCACGACCTGGGGCGTGGCGCTGTTCCTGTGCATCGAGCTGTTTCTGATGGGCGTGACTTTCGCCCCCATGGGCGCCTTGCTACCGGAACTGTTCCCCACCCATGTGCGCTACACCGGCGCCTCGGCCGCCTATAACCTGGGCGGCATCGTCGGCGCTTCGGCCGCCCCGTTCTTTGCCCAGAAACTGGTGGCCATGGGCGGTTTGAGCTACGTAGGCGGTTATGTCTCAGGAGCGGCGGTGCTCAGCGTGATCGCCGTGCTGTGCCTGAAAGAGACGCGCCATAACGATTTGAACAGGGTCGCCTGACCTGAAGACTGACGCGAACCCCAAACTGCGTAGGAGCTGACGAGCGAAGCGCGGCTGCGATCTTTCCACAAACGCTCGAGGTCCAAGTGAAAGATCAAAAGATCGCAGCCTCGCTTCGCTCGACAGCTCCTACGGATGTCAAACCCGCCAATGAAATAACAGCTAACAATCGTCCACCATTGAAACCACCCCTCACCTGCCCCATCTAAGACCCATACTCCATTGCGCAGGTGCCCCATGAGCGACCAGCACTCTACCGAAGCCACGAACGATTACGCCGACCCCGAACACATCGAACACACCTCCTCCGGCACCGGCCTGGCCCTGCCCGGCCAGAACCTGCCGGACAAGGTCTACATCATTCCAATCCACAATCGCCCGTTCTTCCCGGCCCAGGTGCTGCCGGTCATTGTCAATGAGGAACCCTGGGCTGAGACCCTGGAATTGGTTGCCAAATCCGAACACCATTCCCTGGCGCTGTTTTTCATGGACACGCCCCAGGAGGATCCGCGCCACTTCGACACGTCGGCGTTGCCGCTGTACGGCACGCTGGTCAAGGTGCACCACGCCAGTCGCGAAGGCGGCAAACTGCAGTTCGTCGCCCAGGGCCTGACCCGCGTGCGCATCCGTACCTGGCTCAAGCACCATCGCCCACCGTACCTGGTGGAAGTCGAATACCCGCACCAGCCAAGCGAGCCGACCGACGAGGTCAAGGCGTATGGCATGGCGCTGATCAATGCGATCAAGGAACTGCTTCCACTCAATCCGCTGTACAGCGAAGAGCTGAAGAACTATCTCAACCGCTTCAGCCCCAACGACCCGTCGCCCCTGACTGACTTTGCCGCTGCGCTCACCTCGGCCACCGGCAGTGAGTTGCAGGAAGTGCTCGATTGCGTCCCCATGCTCAAGCGCATGGAAAAAGTGCTGCCGATGCTGCGCAAGGAAGTTGAAGTCGCGCGGCTGCAGAAGGAGATTTCTGCTGAGGTCAATAACAAGATTGGCGAACATCAGCGCGAATTCTTCCTCAAGGAGCAGTTGAAGGTCATCCAGCAGGAGCTTGGGCTGACCAAGGATGATCGCAGCGCCGATCTCGAACAATTCGAGCAACGGCTGGAGGGCAAGGACCTGCCGGCCCAGGCGCAAAAGCGCATCGAAGAGGAAATGAACAAGCTCTCGATCCTGGAAACCGGTTCACCGGAATACGCCGTCACCCGCAATTACCTCGATTGGGCGACGTCGGTGCCGTGGGGCGTGTATGGCCAGGACAAGCTCGACCTCAAGCACGCGCGCAAGGTGCTCGACCAGCACCATGCCGGATTGGGTGACATCAAGGACCGCATCCTCGAGTTTCTCGCCGTGGGTGCCTATAAAGGTGAAATCAGCGGTTCCATCGTGCTGCTGGTGGGACCGCCGGGGGTGGGCAAGACCAGCGTCGGCAAGTCCATCGCCGAAACCCTGGGTCGGCCGTTCTACCGCTTCAGCGTCGGCGGCATGCGCGATGAAGCCGAAATCAAGGGTCATCGACGCACCTACATTGGTGCTCAGCCGGGCAAGCTGGTGCAGGCGCTCAAGGACGTCGAAGTGATGAACCCGGTGATCATGCTCGACGAGATCGACAAGATGGGTCAGAGCTACCAGGGCGATCCGGCCTCAGCCCTGTTGGAGACCCTGGACCCAGAGCAGAACGTCGAATTCCTCGATCACTATCTGGACCTGCGCCTGGACCTGTCGAAAGTGCTCTTCGTGTGCACCGCCAACACCCTGGACTCGATCCCCGGGCCACTGCTGGACCGGATGGAAGTGATTCGCCTGTCGGGTTATATCACCGAAGAGAAGATCGCCATCGCCAAGCGCCATTTGTGGCCCAAACAACTGGCCAAGGCCGGCGTGTCCAAAGGCAGCCTGAATATCTCCGACAGCGCCCTCAAGGCCCTGATCGACGGCTATGCCCGTGAAGCCGGGGTGCGGCAGCTGGAGAAACAGCTGGGCAAGCTGGTGCGCAAGGCGGTGATGAAACTGATCGACGACCCGAAGGCCGTGATCAAGCTCGGGCCCAAGGACCTCGAGGCATCCCTGGGCAAGCCGGTGTTCCGCAACGAGCAAGTGCTGTCCGGCGTCGGTGTGATTACCGGCCTGGCCTGGACCAGCATGGGCGGCGCGACCCTGCCGATCGAAGCGACGCGCATCCACACGCTCAATCGCGGCTTCAAGCTCACCGGGCAGTTGGGGGAGGTGATGAAAGAGTCAGCGGAAATCGCCCACAGCTACGTCAGCTCGCATCTGAAGCAATTTGGCGGCGATCCGAAGTTCTTCGACGAAGCCTTCGTTCACTTGCACGTACCGGAAGGCGCCACCCCCAAGGACGGTCCGAGTGCTGGGGTGACCATGGCCAGCGCCTTGCTGTCCCTGGCTCGCAACCAGGCGCCGAAAAAAGGCGTGGCCATGACCGGCGAACTGACCCTCACCGGGCACGTGCTGCCGATTGGTGGGGTGCGCGAGAAAGTGATCGCGGCGCGACGGCAGAAAATCAATGAGCTGATCCTGCCGGAAGCCAACCGGGGCAACTTCGAAGAACTGCCGGACTACCTCAAGGAAGGCGTCACCGTGCACTTTGCCAAGCGGTTTGCCGATGTGGCTAAGGTGTTGTTCTGATCATCCCGTAGCGCCTGTGCGGGCCCCATCGCGGGCAAGCCTTGCTCCCACAGAGGTCGATGTCGCTCACAGATTGTGTGTGCAACCAAGATCCATTGTGGGAGCAAGGCTTGCCCGCGATGGCGTCATCAGCAACAACACATCCCCATCTGACACACCCAGTAGCATCTTCGGTTATGCTCGCCGTTCGTCGTGAATGCCGGAGCCCTTATGTCCCTCACCCGCCTCCTCGTCCCTCTCAGCCTTGCCCTGCTGAGCGCCTGTGCCACGCAACCGAAACACAACGTGACCGTGGAAAAACTGAGCCAGTGCCCGGTGCAGCTCACTAACGGCCAGAACCTGATCCTGAATTTGCCCAGCAACCCCAGCACCGGTTATCGCTGGGCGATCCAGGACTCGGCCGGCGGCGTGCTGAAGGCCTTGGGACCTGAGGTTTACCGCAACCCGGAAGACGCCGGCATCGTCGGCGCGGCCGGGGTATCAACCTGGCGTTTCCAGGCATTTACGGCAGGAACCGGTCGCTTGCGCCTGACTTATCAACAGCCGTGGGCACCTGAAGTACCGCCGGTGGAAACCTTCGACTGCGCCATTTCGGTGAATTGACCATGGGTTGGCTGATCCTTGCATTGATGGGCGCGGCCACCTATGTGTACGGGCTCACGGTGCATGCCACCCTGCTGTGCCTGCTGGTCAAGCCGATGCCAGTACTGGCCCTGCTCGGCTGGCTGCACGATGCGCCACCCAGCGAATATCGACGCTGGATCAGCCTGGGATTGATTTTCTCGCTGGTGGGCGATGTGCTGCTGGCTTGGCCCGGGGATCTGTTCGTGTTCGGCCTTGGCGCGTTTCTGCTGGCGCACCTGGCCTATCTGAAAGCCTACCTCAGCGACTGTCGCCGTCCGGCGTTGCTCTCGCTGGCCCTGGCCTCGGGGCTTGGCGCAACGTTGCTGGGGATTCTGATATCGAGCGGTCTCGGGCCTTTGCTGGTCCCGGTGATTGTCTATGGCCTGGCCATCAGCGCCATGCTCTGGCGTGCGCTGGCGCGATTGGGCACCGAAGTCCCCGAGCGTTCGGCCTGGCTGGCCGCTGCCGGGGCCATGGCGTTCGTATTTTCCGACAGTGTCATTGGCATCAACCGCTTCGTGGCGCCCTTTCATGCCGCGCCTTACCTGATCATCATCAGCTATTGGCTGGGCCAGTGGGGGATTGCGGCATCAGCGTTCAGCCAAAAACCGCATTGAGCCAGCGAGCGAGCTTGCCTCCCACAAAGGCTCGCTCCCAGAGGTTTTTTGGTTAAAATGCCGGCCTTTTCACCACCCATGCCGCTGGAACTGCCGTGAGCAAAGAACCCGATCGTCTATTCGCCCAGCCCCTGGCCCAGGTGCCTGACTTCGCCTTTAACGAGGACGTGGTGCGGGTGTTTCCGGACATGATCAAGCGTTCGGTGCCGGGTTACCCGACCATCGTCGAAAACCTTGGCGTGCTCGCCGCGCAGTTTGCCCAGCCGGGCAGCGTCCTCTACGACTTGGGTTCGTCCCTGGGCGCGGTGACCCAGGCGCTGCGCCGCCATGTGCGCACCGACGGTTGCCGAGTGATTGCGGTGGATAACTCGGCGGCGATGGTCGAACGTTGCCGCGAGTACCTTAACGGCCAGGACTCGATGTTCCAGGAGTTGCTACCGGTTGAAGTGATCGAAGGCGACATCCTCGCCCTGACGTTCCAGCCGGCCTCGGTGGTTGCGCTGAACTTCACCCTGCAATTCATCGCGCCGGATCAACGTACCGCCTTGTTGAGCCGCATCCGCCAGTCCCTGCTGCCCGGCGGTGCATTGATCCTCTCGGAGAAGCTGCGCTTTAACGATGAACAAGAGCACGCGCTGCTCAGCGACCTGCATGTGGCGTTCAAGCGCGCCAACGGTTACAGCGAGCTGGAAATCGCCCAGAAACGCAGCGCCATCGAAAACGTCATGAAGCCCGACAGCCTCGAAGAACACCGCGAACGCCTGCTGGCGGCCGGGTTCTCGAAAGTCGTGCCGTGGTTCCAGTGTCTTAATTTTGCCTCGTTGATTGCCCTGCCATGATTGATCTGTCTCCCCTGGCCCGCCATCTGGCCGGCACCCCCCTGGCCGATTGGGCCGCGACGTTGCAAACGCAACTGGACAGCAAAATGGAAAAGGGTCATGGCGACCTGGAGCGCTGGCAGAGCGCCCTCGATGCCTTGCCAGTGCTGCAACCGAGCCGAGTCGACCTGCTGAACGGCCTGACCCTCGACACCGATTGCAGCGACGAAACCCGTGCGCAGATGCGCACCGCGCTGATGGGCCTGTCACCGTGGCGCAAAGGGCCTTTCGACCTGTTTGGCGTGCACGTTGACACCGAATGGCGTTCGGACTGGAAGTGGTCGCGGGTGGCCCCGCACCTGGACCTGACGGGCAAGCGCATTCTCGATGTGGGCTGTGGCAACGGTTATTACATGTGGCGGATGCTCGGCGCCGGGGCCGATACGGTGATCGGCGTCGACCCCAACTGGCTGTTCTTCTGCCAGTTCCAGGCGGTGCAGCGCTACCTCTCGCAGCCCAACGCCTGGCACCTGCCTTTCCCATTCGAGGCCCTGCCGCCGGAGCTGGAAGGCTTCGATACGGTGTTTTCCATGGGCGTGTTTTACCATCGCCGCTCGCCAATCGAGCATTTGCTGGCGCTCAAGGATTGCCTGGTCAAGGGCGGAGAACTGGTATTGGAAACATTGGTGATCGAGGGCGACGAACATCAGGTGCTGGTGCCCGAGGATCGCTACGCGCAGATGCGTAACGTCTGGTTCCTGCCTTCGGTCCCAGCCCTGGAACGCTGGCTGCGCCGCGCCGGGTTCAGCGATGTGCGTTGCGTCGATGTGTGCGTCACGACGGTGGAAGAACAGCGCGGCACTGAGTGGATGAAATATCAGTCGCTGAGCGACTTTCTCGACCCCGCCGACCACAGCAAGACCATCGAAGGCCTGCCGGCGCCGATGCGGGCGGTGATTGTGGCGCGTAAATAAATCGCCCCCACTGTGTGCGAGCTTCTGTGGGAATGAACCTGTGGGAGCAAGGCTTGCCCGCGATG
>NZ_JABWQV010000069.1 GCF_014268615.1 Pseudomonas tehranensis
CCCGCGCTTCTCTCGAAGGCGGGGCTTTTTCATGGAGAGGAGCTCCTCAAACAGCTGCGAGCCGCTCGACCATATCTGGAAACTTCTCGACCAGCCTGATCAGAAGAGCTGCCTGGGCGTTGGGTTTGGACTTCTCCTGCTCCCAGTTTCTAAGGGTGCCAGGACTGGTCCTGATGCTCTTGGCAAAAACGGCCTGAGACATATGGAGCTTGTCGCGCAACGCTACGATTTCTTGCGCCGACACCTCGGGAACCGGCTTGTCTTCGATCGATATCTGACGAAGGGTAATCTTGCCCTCCCGTTGAGCGGCCATCTCCCCGACGCCTTGCATCATCTCGGAAAACAGATCACGTTTATTCATAAGGTACCTCGTGCTTTCAACTCTGCTTCTATGGCGCGCTTGAGCGTCTTCTCTTGCTCGGAGGTCAGGTTTTCCAACTCGTCCTTGTCATAAATCGCGAACATCCAGAACTGACGATCATTCATGAGCCAATAGTAAATGACTCGCAACCCACCTCGCTTCCCTTTGCCACGACGTTCATCGAACCAGCGCAGCTTACGAAAGCCGCCAGTACGTGGCATGACGTCGCCGACCTCTGGATGCTGCAGCATATAGGACTGAAGCACGCGATATTCATCGTCAGTCAGGTAATGGCCAACCGTGGCGGTGAACGTAGTCGTTTCAAAAAATAGGGTACGCATGGCAGAAACTATAGGCAAATTGCGCATAGTTCAACAAACCAAAATCTATTGCGACGAATGACAGCCAATCCATGCCCCACCTAGACAAAAAGCCCCGCGCTTCTCTCGAAGGCGGGGCTTTTTGTGCAGCGTCTGAGGCTTAAGGCGCGTAAGTCAGCAGTAGCTCACTCGGCACTTTGAAGTCCAGGGACATCATGACGCTCAGGGCGGTGATGGTGAAGATCGAGAACACGAACAGCTTGCGTGCCCAGACCGTGTCATCCACCGCCTTGTAGCCGGTCCAGGCCATGTACAACCAGTACATGCCCATGGCGGCGGCGACGGCAAGGTAGCTCATGCCGGCGTAGCCGCTGAAGGTCAGCATCAAGGTCGCCACGAGGAAGGCCAGGATGTAGAGCAGGATGTGCTTCTTGGCCACCTGGATGCCGCGCTTGACCGGCAGCACCGGAATCGAGGCGGCCAGGTAGTCGTTGAAGCGGAAGATCGCGATGGCGTAGGAATGTGGCATCTGCCACAGGCTGAACATCACCAGCAGCGTCAGCGCCGCCATGTCGAAGCTGTTGCTGACCGCCACGTAACCGATCACTGGCGGCATCGCCCCCGACAGACTGCCCACCAGCGTGCCGTGAACCGACTTGCGCTTGAGGTACAGGCTGTAGAAACCGACATAGATGACAAAACCGATCACCGCGAACAGCGCGGCCAACGGGTTGGCCACCCAGTACAGCAGCGCCACACCGGCCACACCCAGCACCGAAGCGAACGCCAGGGCCAGTTGCACCGGGATCAGGCCCTGGACCAGGGCGCGGTTCTTGGTGCGCTCCATCTTGATGTCGATGTCGCGATCGATGCAGTTGTTGAATACACAACCGGACGCCACCACCAGGGAAGTGCCGATCATCGCCGCCAGAAAGATGGCCAGATCGACATGCCCTTTCGAGGCCAGGAAAAACCCGCCTGCCACAGAAAGCACGTTACCGAAAATGATCCCCGGCTTGGTGATTTGGATAAAGTGCTTTAAGGACATCCGGACTTTCCTCAGTGCGCCATCATGTTGGTGTGGATACTGAACATGATCCACAACGACAGACCGACCAGCAGGACAATGACGATCGCGGCAAAGACAAACGCGACCACGTTGTTACGCTGGGCTGCGGAGCGGTCCAGGTGCAGGAAGTACACCAGGTGCACCAGTACCTGGACCACGGCGAAGATCAGGATGATCCACAGGGTCAGGCTTTTCGGCAGCGTCGGGTACATCACCAGGCCGAACGGGATGACGGTCAGGATCACCGACAGAATGAAGCCGATGGCGTAGGACTTGACGCTGCCGTGGCCGGCGTCGTGGCCATCGTGGGAATGTGCGTTAGCCATTTACAGGGTCCCCATCAGATAAACAACGGTGAATACGCAGATCCACACCACGTCCAGGAAGTGCCAGAACAGGCTCAGGCAGCTCAGGCGCGTCTTGTTGGTGGCGGTCAGGCCGTTTTTGTGGACCTGGTACATCATGATCGCCATCCAGATCAGACCGCTGGTCACGTGCAGACCGTGGGTACCGACCAGGGTGAAGAACCCGGACAGGAAGCCGCTGCGGCTAGGGCCGTAGCCTTCGGCGATCAGGATGTGGAACTCGTTGATCTCCATGGCGATAAAGCCGGCGCCCAGCAGGAAGGTCATGGCCAACCAGCCCAGTACCTGGGTCTTCTTGCCCTTGAACAACGCCAGCATGGCGAAGCCATAGGTGATCGAGCTGAACAGCAGCAGTGCGGTTTCGCCCAGCACGTACGGCAGCTCGAAGATGTCGTGGCCCGACGGGCCACCGGCGACGTTGTTAACCAGCACCGCGTACACCGCGAAGATCGACGCAAACAGAATGCAGTCGGTCATCAGGTAGAGCCAGAAACCGAATACGGTCATCTCGCCCGAGTCGTGGTGATGGTCATCGTGCCCATGGTCATGACCATGGGCGTGTCCAACAGTGGTCACTAAATTCGACATGGTTTAAGCCTGTTCCAACGAGGTTTCAACACGGGTGGCGGAGGCAGGGACTTTCCCGGCCGCGACCAGACGTTTGTGCTGCTCGGCTTCGATGCGCTCGATGACATCCACCGGCACCATGTAGCCCTGATCGTCACGGGCAGCATGAATGGTGAAATACACCACGGTGCCGACCAGACTGGCGATGGCCAGCCACCAGATGTGCCAGATCATCGCGAAACCGAACACGGTCAGCAGTGCCCCCATGACCACACCAGTCGCGGTGTTGTTGGGCATGTGGATCGGCGCGTACTTGGCCGGAGTCTGGTACGCGGTACCGTTTTCCTTGGCTTCGGTGAACGGGTCGATGACGTCGGCTTTCGGCAGCACGGCAAAGTTGTAGAACGGCGGAGGCGACGAGGTCGACCATTCCAGGGTATGGGCATTCCACGGGTCGCCGTGCTCGCACATGTTCTCTGGCTTTTTGCGGTCACGCACGCTGACGTACAACTGGATCAACTGGCAGGCAATACCCACGGCAATCATCACCGCGCCGAACATGGCGACGTACAGGTACGGCACCCACTCAGGGTTGGTGGTGGCGTTCAGACGACGGGTCATGCCCATGAAGCCCAGTGCATAGAGCGGCATGAACGCGACGAAGAAGCCCGAGATCCAGAACCAGAATGCAGCCTTGCCCCAGCCCTCGTGCAGCTTGAAGCCGAACGCTTTCGGGAAGTAGAAGGCGAAGCCGGCGATGTAGCCGAATACAGCGCCGCCGATGATCACGTTATGGAAATGCGCGATCACGAACAGGCTGTTGTGCAGCACGAAGTCCGCACCCGGGATGGCCAGCAGTACGCCGGTCATGCCGCCGATGGCGAAGGTCACCATAAAGCCCAAGGTCCACAGCACATGGCTGGTGAAACGCAGACGGCCCTGGTAGATGGTGAACAGCCAGTTGAACAGCTTCACACCGGTCGGGATCGAAATCAGCATCGTCGCCAGACCGAAGAAGGCGTTGACGCTGGCCCCCGAACCCATGGTGAAGAAGTGGTGCAACCAAACCATGAAGCCCAGCACCGAGATCGCACCGCTGGCGTAGATCATCGAGTGGTGGCCGAACAGCTTCTTGCCGGAGAACGTCGAGATGACTTCGGAGAAAATCCCGAACGCCGGCAGAATCAGGATGTACACCTCGGGGTGACCCCAGGCCCAGAACAGGTTGACGTACATCATCGGATTTCCACCCAGTTCATTGGTGAAAATGTGGAAATCCATGTAGCGGTCAAGCGTCAGCAAAGCCAGGGTAGCGGTCAGGATCGGGAACGAAGCGACGATCAGTACGTTGGCCCAGGTGCAGGTCCAGGTGAAGATCGGCATGTCCATCAGTTTCATGCCCGGGGTACGCATCTTCAGCACGGTTGCCAGGAAGTTGACCCCCGTTAGCGTTGTCCCAAGCCCCGATAGCTGTAGCGCCCAGATGTAGTAATCCATCCCCACGCCCGGACTGTATTGCAGTCCCGACAGCGGTGGATAAGCAACCCAACCGGTCTTGGCGAATTCGCCAACGCCCAGGGACAGGTTGATCAGCACCACGCCGGAAACCAGCAGCCAGAAGCTCAGGGAGTTCAGGAACGGATAGGCCACGTCACGCGCGCCGATCTGCAGCGGCACTGCAAGGTTCATCAGGCCGGTGAAGAATGGCATCGCCATGAAGATGATCATGATCACGCCGTGGGCGGTGAAGATCTGGTCATAGTGTTCAGGCGGCAGGTAGCCAGGCGAACCCTCGGTGGCCATGGCCAACTGGGTACGCATCATGATGGCGTCGGCAAAACCGCGCAGCAGCATGACCATGGCAACGATGATGTACATCACGCCGATTTTCTTGTGGTCGACCGACGTCAGCCACTCGGTCCACAGGTAGGTCCACTTCTTGAAGTAGGTGATCCCTGCGAACAACGCCAGGCCACCGAGCGCGATCACGGCAAGGGTCACCATGACAATCGGCTCGTGGAACGGGATCGCTTCCCAACTTAATTTACCAAACATCGTTTACTCCTCTGCCCCGGCAGCTGAATGCGAACTCATGTCCATCCCTTCCATGTTGTGGGCCACTTCCTTTTCGTTCTTCTCGTGGTGCATCGGCTTGCCCGGATTCATCCCTTCATATTTGTCGATGATGGTCTGGAACAGGTTCGGCGTGACCGAGGAGTAGAGCTCGACTGGGTTGTTCTGGCTCGGTTTGGAAAGGGCTTCGTATTCAGCTTTTTCAAGCTGTTTAGGTGCCTTCTTCACATCGTTGACCCAGGCGTCGAAATCTTCCTGGGTCGTGGCGATTGCTTTGAACTTCATGCCGGTGAAACCCGCGCCACTGTAGTTGGCGGAGATACCGTCGAGTTCAGCGTTCTGGTTGGCGATCAGGTGCAGCTTGGTTTGCATGCCCGCCATCGCGTAGATCTGGCCGCCCAGGCCCGGGATGAAGAACGAGTTCATCACGGTGTCGGAGGTGACTTTGAAATTGATCGGCGTGTGGGCCGGGAACACGATCTTGTTGACCGTGGCGATGCCTTGTTCCGGATAGATGAACAGCCACTTCCAGTCCATCGAGACCACTTCAATGGTGATCGGCTTGACGTCGGAATCCAGCGGACGATACGGGTCAAGGGCATGGGTGGACTTGTAGGTGATGTAACCCAGGGCAATGATGATCAGTACCGGAATAGTCCACACCGCTACTTCGATTTTGGTCGAGTGCGACCACTTGGGCGTGTACGTGGCACTGGTGTTGGACGCGCGGTATTTCCAGGCGAACAGGAAGGTCATGACGATAACCGGCACGACGACCAGCAACATCAACAGCGTAGCGGTGATGATCAGATTACGTTCATCCAGGCCGACCTGACCCTTGGGATCGAGCAAGGTCATGTTGCAGCCTCCCAGCAACAACGTGCCGAGCAAAGGCAACAAGCCTAGTAATCGGGGGTACCTGTTTTTACTCATCTCACGACCTCTAAAGCAGCTTGCGCAATGCAGTTGGGTTTTGATCGCCAACACTTCACCCTGCCAAGGGTTGGCATTTTTCTTGGATTGAATAAGGGCTGACCGTCGCAGCGTCAGACGCTGTTCGACACATCCCGGGCCAGCAGTGAGTTCTTATTCGAATTCGTAGGTCAAAGGCCTTGTTACAGCCCAATTCCATTTGGTGCGGGTAGTTGGAAGGCACCGACACCTGGGGTCGCATGGGGCGCTGGCGCCCTTCGACCACCTCACGGGCTCAAGCCTGAGCCGGGTCGGAAATTCGGTGCGGGCGATTGTAGTGAGCTGAGGCGCCGGAGACCATGTCTTATCCTGAAATAATTTTCATCAAACTGAGCAACAATCTTTCGCAGAATTCGAAACAAGCCAGCATCTTATCGAAATTCATTCTCAACAAGAACCCCAGAAAACGTAGGTCTACTACGCCCGATTTAGACAGCTTGCGCTGATTAAAGAGGGTTTTTATGACCGTATAACCCCCGTCATTCGGGGGTTGAGCGGCAAGGCGCCCGATTGTTAGAAATGCCTGCTCAGCGGGGAGGCAGCCAGCCGGATGGAGCCTGTAACGGCTGATTTTTCATTGCAGAACGAAGGGCTTATTCGCGCAGCGAGTGGCCGGATGACAGCAAATGTGTGACAACGTGTCGCACACTGCGGCGGCGCATTGTTATCTCGGATCAAGGCTGGAATGTCTTAAGACTGAACGCAAAACGCCCCGGCTTCCTACAGAGAACCGGGGCGTTTGATTTGAAGCGCTCTAGGGCAATTGTTTGCGATTACGCGACACCAGCAACGGCACCAGGATCGCCGTGAGGACGAACGCCACCAGTGCCCATTGCGCCAGGGACAAGCCCAGGATCGGCGGATAGGGGGTGGAGCAAAAGCCGTCGACCTGGAAGCCCAACGGGAAGATCTTCGCCAGCGGCAAGTCATCGACAATCGGTTGCAGCACGTCGACGCCACAGCTGACTGCCGGGAAGAACTGGGTGTACACGTGATGCCCCGCTACCGCGGCACCGGCCAGGGCGCTGAGCACCACCAGGCCTTCGAAAATCGTCAGGCTGCGACGGGTGCGCATGGCCGCGCCAATGAAGGCGAAAATGGCGATCAGCAACAATGCATAGCGCTGCAGGATACACAGCGGGCACGGCGCCTCGCCGAGCGCCACCTGCATATACAGCGCACCACCGATCAGCGCCAGACAGATCAGCCCCAACAGCACCAGATAGCGCCGTTCACGGCCTAAGCGCAGCATTTGCTCATTCATTGCGTTTCCCTTTGTATGCATTGATCGACGCGCAGCCTGAAGAGTCTCGGCACGCTATCGGATGGCCAAAGTCTACACGCTGACCATGACAGAGAACGAGCGGCTGCCGCCCACATTGAAGGGAATAAACAGTAGGGAGGTTAAGTACGGATTAATTTTTGATTGGCAGAGTCAGTCGGGGCGGGGATTGAGCATGCCGCCGTCCTCGTTCGCACAGGGGCCAGCGATGGTCACCAGTCCTGTGCAATCCCTGTGGGAGCGGGCTTGCTCGCGAAAGCGGTGGGTCAGTTTCATTGATGTTGAATGCACTGCCGTCTTCGCGAGCAAGCCCGCTCCCACAGTTTTCTTCGCGGCGGTCACGAAAATCATGTCACTGCAAATCCCCTTGTGGGAGCGAGCCTGCTCGCGATGCAGACGCCCCGCTCTCCCAGGCTCGCCCCGCCGTTACTCCAGCGCCGCCGCCGGGCCGAAGAACTCGTAACGGCTTTGCCCGTCCGGCACGCCCAGTGCCTTGAGGTGGCGCTTGACGGCGGCCATGAAACCTTTGGGTCCCAGGAAGTAGGCATCCAGGTCACGCTGCTGCGGCAACCATTGCGCCAGTTGCTCCTGGCTCAACAACCCGACCTTGTCAGCCGCCGGGCTCAAGCCGTCATCCTCGTCGTAGCAATAGAAGCGCTTGAGCTGTGGATGCCGCTGGGCCAGGTCATCGATCCAGTCACGGAAGGCGTGCGCGCCGCCGTTGCGTGCGCAGTGGATAAAATGCACCGGCCGCTCGGTTTGCAGCGCCGCCTGCAACATCGCCAGGGTCGGGGTGATGCCGACGCCGCCGCTGATCAGCACCAGCGGTTTATCGCTCTGGGTCAGGAAGAAGTCCCCTGACGGTGGAAACAACTGGATGCTGCTGCCGATCGGGAAATCATGGTGCAGGTAGTTGGACACGCGCCCGCCCGGCTCGCGCTTGACGCTGATGCGATACTGACCGTTGTCCGCCAGGGCCGACAGCGAATAATTGCGGCGCACCTCCTCGCCATCCAACACCAGTTTCATGCCGATGTACTGGCCTGGTTCGGCC
Organism: Pseudomonas tehranensis; assembly: GCF_014268615.1. Taxonomy (GTDB): domain Bacteria; phylum Pseudomonadota; class Gammaproteobacteria; order Pseudomonadales; family Pseudomonadaceae; genus Aquipseudomonas; species Aquipseudomonas tehranensis. Next base: position 8,064 of record NZ_JABWQV010000069.1, read on the forward strand.
ACCAGGATCGCGCCCTTGTCCGCCGGTTCGAAGTAGAACGAAGTGATTTCCGAGCTCTCCTGCACCCTGGCTGCCAGGATGAACTCACGCTCGCCCCGCCAGCCGCCCGGCGCTGCGGCTTTCTGCTCGTACATGCCGGTTTCGGCACCGATCAGGATATCGGCCAACTGGTTATAGGCAGCGCCCCATGCGGCAATCACTTGCGGCGTGGCGATCTCTTCACCCAGCACCTCGGCGATCGCCCGCAACAGGCAGGCCCCCACAATGGGGTAATGTTCGGGCAGGATTTGCAGGGCGACGTGCTTGTTGACGATTTTGGCCACCAGGTCGCCCAACTGATCGAGCTGGTCAATGTGCCGCGCGTACATCAATACGCCATTGGCCAGGGCGCGGGGCTGATCACCGCTGGCCTGGTGAGCCTGGTTGAACAACGGGCGCACTTGCGGGTATTCAGACAGCATCATGCGATAGAAGTGAGTAATGAGCGCTTCACCACCGCTTTCAAGCAAGGGCACGGTGGAGCGGATGATGGCGCATTCTTCTCGGCTGAGCATAAGGTGACTCCTGGCGTATTACGAAAAACTGATACCCATGCCTATCAGGTTTCATGCCATAAAATTTATCCTTGTTTTTCAATGCTTTAAGAATTACGTAGTCATAAAGACATGGCACGCCTTATAGTCTTCAAGACAACATGGAGTCATTATGACTGCAACCTCCCTGCTGACCGCCCTGCTCCCACTGGTGGCCGACCTCTCGCGTGAGTTGCCTGAAGGCGAGCGCTATCGTCGCCTGCTTGGCGCGCTGCGAGCCCTGCTGCCCTGCGACGCCGCCGCGCTGTTACGCCTGGACGCAGACTGCCTAGTGCCGCTGGCGGTGGATGGCTTGAGTACCGATACCCTGGGCAGACGCTTCCGGATCAGCGAACACCCCCGTTTCCAGGCACTGCTCGCCAACCCGCAACCGACCCGCTTCGCCGCCGACAGTGACCTGCCCGACCCGTACGATGGGTTGGTCGAAGGTCTGGCTGAGCACTTGGAGGTCCACGACTGCATGGGCTGCCCCCTGTTCGTCGACGAGCAGCCGTGGGGCCTTCTGACCCTCGACGCGCTGAACCCGGAACGCTTCGAGCCCATCGACCTGAACGCCTTGCAGGCCTTTGCCAGTCTGGCCGCTGCCACGGTCAGCGCGGCCGAGCGCATCGATCGGCTGGCCTTGAAAGCCGAAGACGAACACCGCCGCGCCGAGGTCTACCGCCAGGCCAGCGGCCAGCAACCACGCGACATGGTCGGCCAGAGCAAGGCCCACAAGCGATTAGTGGAAGAAATCAACCTGGTGGGGGGCAGTGACCTAACGGTGCTGATCACTGGCGAAACCGGGGTTGGCAAAGAGCTGGTCGCCCAAGCCATACACGCGGCCTCCAAGCGCGCCGAGCAGCCGCTGATCAGCCTCAACTGCGCGGCGCTGCCGGATACCCTGGTGGAAAGCGAGCTCTTCGGCCATGTTCGCGGCGCCTTCACGGGTGCCACGAACGACCGTCGCGGCAAATTCGAACTGGCCGATGGCGGCACGTTGTTCCTCGATGAAGTGGGCGAGTTGTCCTTGACCGTGCAGGCCAAACTGCTGCGAGTGTTGCAGAGCGGCCAGTTGCAACGCCTGGGCTCGGACAAGGAGCATCGGGTCGATGTACGCCTGATCGCGGCGACCAATCGCGATCTGGCCGAAGAAGTGCGCAACGGGCGATATCGGGCCGACTTCTATCATCGCCTGAGCGTGTACCCGTTGCTGGTGCCGGCACTACGGGATCGCGGGCGCGATGTACTGCTGCTCAGCGGTTTTTTCTTGGAGCAGAACCGTTCCCGCATGGGCCTGGGCAGCCTGCGCCTGACCAGCGACGCCCAGGCCGCATTGCTGGCGTATGACTGGCCGGGGAATGTGCGTGAACTGGAGCACCTGATCGGCCGAAGCGCCTTGAAAGCCTTGGGCCGGTGCCCGGTTCGGCCAAAGATCCTCAGCCTCAGCGCCGGGGATCTGGACTTGCCCCGCAGCCCGGAAGAAAACCCGGCACCTTCATCCGCCAGCCCTGCCCCGACCCTGGAGGGCGTCACGGGTGACTTGCGCGAAGCCATGGATGATTTTCAGCGCCAGATGATCATCGCCAGCCTGCAACGGCATGAGCACAACTGGGCCAGCGCCGCCCGGGAATTGGGCCTGGACCGGGCGAACCTGGGGCGGATGGCCAAGCGGCTGGGGCTCAAGTGATCAACCCCGTGGCGAGGGAGCTTGCTCCCGCTCGGACGCGCAGCGGTCGCTAAATTCCCCATCGCGCCGGCGGCTGGGGAGCGCTTCGCACTCCAGCGGGAGCAAGCTCCCTCGCCACTTAACTCTCTGCGACAGGGTTCTTGTTACAACGATCCCAGCTGTCGACAGCTTTCGCCCTAAAGCCAGCCCCTAACAGGTCGATAACCCAATATCAAAAGCTGTTTTGGCGTTCTTCACGCTCGCCCCACCTTTTCCACAGAAGGTTTTTATGTCTTCCAATAAAGCCCGCGCAGATTCACTTTCGCTTCTGCTGTTTACCTTGCGCAGCGGCAAGCTGATGGCAATCAACCTGCTCAAAGTCAGCGAAATCATTCCCTGCCCGCCGTTGACCAAACTGCCGGAGTCGCACCCGCACGTCAAAGGCATCGCCACCCTGCGCGGGGCCTCGCTGTCGGTGATCGACCTGAGCCGCGCCATCGGCGAACGGCCCCTGGAAGATCCGGATGGCGGCTGCCTGATCGTCACCGACGTGAGCCGATCCAAACAGGGTTTGCATGTGCAGGCGGTGAGCAAGATCGTGCATTGCCTGACCACCGACATCAAACCCCCGCCGTTCGGCTCAGGCGGCGTACGCGCCTTCATCACGGGCGTGACTTCGGTGGATGGCACGCTGGTGCAGGTGCTGGACATCGAAAAAGTCATCCACGGTATCGCCCCGGCGCAAATTGAAACGGCGCCCACCGAGCTGAGCATGGAAGACGCCGAAGTCCTGGGCAACGCGCGGATCCTGGTGGTCGATGACAGTCAGGTGGCGTTGCAACAATCGGTACACACCTTGCGCAACCTCGGCCTGCAATGCCACACCGCTCGCAGCGCCAAGGAAGCCATCGAATGCCTGCTGGACCTGCAAGGCACTGCGCAACAGATCAACCTGATCGTTTCCGACATCGAAATGTCCGAGATGGACGGCTATGCCCTTACCCGGACCCTGCGGGAAACGCCGGACTTCGCCCACCTCTATGTGTTGCTGCACACCTCGCTGGACAGCGCCATGAACAGCGAAAAGGCTCGGCTATCCGGCGCCAATGGAGTGCTGACCAAGTTCTCCTCGCCGGAACTGACCAAGTGCCTGATCACGGCCGCCAAGGCGGTTGCTGAGCAAGGCCACTGAGTCCTACCGGATGATCATTCCCACGCGCACAGGGGAATGATCATCCCGGCACCTCAGGCATACTCCTGTCCTGGCTTCCCAGAACAAAGACCTTGCTGATGAAAATCCACGCACTCATGCTTTTGGGCTTCACGGCCCTCGCCGCCCAGGCCCACGCCTCCAGCCCAGAAGCCTGGGCTATCCATGACAAAACCGTGCTTGCCCGTTGCATCAAGGCCAGCGGCTTGAAGAACGCCGAACCTGTGGGCACTGCCGCGCAGTTCGATGACCGGGTGGGTTACACCGCCCTGTTGCTGCAAGGCCAGTATCCGCAGAAACACATGAACGGCGCGACGGGCACCGAGCTGTGCCTTTACCACAAGAAATCCAAGACCGCCTACGTGACCGAATGGGACGCCATCCGCCCCGCCGACAACAGCCGGTGATGGCGCACAACTTGCTTCGCAACGGTTAATCGCGGCGTTTTTCTGTCGCCGCTTTCCAGCTTTTGACCGGGCGCTCAATGAACACAACGTTTTCCTGCGTAGGCTGCGGCAAATGCTGCACCGATCACCATGTCCCCCTAACCCTCGACGAGGCCCGGATGTGGGCTGACGACGGCGGCCAGGTGATTGTCCTGGTGGAAGCCTTCCTGCCCAACGGCCTCGGCCTGCCGCCGGCGCAACGCGAGCACGCTGAGCGCCGTTCGGCGCGGGTCCACAGCGGCACCACCGAGGCCTTGGTAGCAATCACCTTCGCTGCCTATAACGCCGGTCGCTGCCGCAATCTTGACGAAGAAAACCTGTGCCGCATCTACGAGCGCCGCCCCTTGGTGTGCCGTATCTATCCGATGGAAATCAACCCGCACATCCCGCTCAACATTGCCGTAAAGGAATGCCCGCCAGAGTCGTGGGAGACCGGACCGCAACTGATACTCGGCGGTGAACTGGTCGACAGGGAACTGGCGCAGTTGATCGAACGCTCACGTCAGGCCGATCGCGAGGAAATCCGCATCAAGGAGCGCATCTGCGCTTCGCTGGGCATCCTCACCACCGCGCTGAAGGGCGATGGGTTCACCGCGTACTTGCCGGACATGAGCGCATTCGCCGCCGTCATCGATCAGGTCCGTTTGCAGCCGCTGAAGCAAGCGGCCAGCGAATGGCAATTCCATTTGTCCGGTGATGACGTGGCCTGCCAGGTCCTGGCCAGCGGAGCGCGGGTCGCCACTGAGGCACCGGTCAACTACGCGTTTATTTCGCTGCGGGCGGCGTAAGCCCGTCGCTCCCGCAGAGAGTTTTCGGCGAAGACAAAATCAACGCCTACCACAGATCAATTGTGGGAGCGGGCTTGCTCGCGAAAGCGGTGGTTCAGCTTGCAGTGATGTTGGACGTGCCGAAGCCTTCGCGAGCAAGCCCGCTCCCACAGCTTTGGCTCGCGTCTACCACGTTCCCTCTCGCCTAACCCTCATCGAGAATGTTAGCGTGCTTGGTATTCCTTGCCTGATGAGCCTTCTGCGATGAAAAAAACCGTACTTGCCTTCAGCCGTGTCACACCCAAGATGGTCGAACGACTGCAACAGGATTTCGACGTGATCGTGCCGAATCCGTCGAACGGCGACATCAATGCCCAGTTCAATGAAGCCTTGCCCCACGTGCATGGCCTGATCGGTGTCGGGCGCAAGCTCGGCCGCGAACAACTGCAGAACGCTGCGAATCTGCAAGTGGTGTCCAGCGTGTCGGTGGGTTACGACAACTATGACCTGGCCTACTTCAATGAGCGTGGAATCATGCTCACCAACACCCCTGACGTGCTCACCGAAAGCACCGCCGACCTGGCCTTCGCCCTGCTGATGAGCAGCGCCCGGCGCGTCGCTGAACTGGACGCCTGGACCAAGGCCGGCCAATGGCAGGCGACGGTCGGCCCGCAGCTGTTCGGCACTGACGTGCACGGCAAGACCCTGGGCATCGTCGGCATGGGCAACATCGGCGCCGCCATTGCCCGGCGTGGCCGGCTGGGGTTCAACATGCCGATTATCTACAGCGGCAACAGCCGCAAGACCGAACTGGAAGATCAGTTGGGCGCACAGTTTCGCGAGCTGGATCAGCTGCTCGCCGAAGCAGACTTTGTTTGCCTCGTGGTGCCATTGAGCGAAAAGACCCGCCACCTGATTGGCCAGCGTGAACTGGCCCTGATGAAACCGAGTGCCATCCTGGTCAATATTTCCCGCGGCCCGGTGGTGGATGAGCCGGCGCTGATCGAAGCCTTGCAGAACAACCGCATCCGCGGCGCCGGGCTGGACGTTTACGAGAAAGAACCATTGGCCGAGTCGCCGCTGTTCCAGCTGAAAAACGCCGTCACCCTGCCCCATATCGGCTCGGCCACTCACGAAACCCGTGAAGCCATGGCCAATCTAGCCGTGGAAAACTTGCGCAGCGCTTTGCTGGGTGAGCGACCGAAGAACCTGGTCAACCCGCAAGTCTGGAAATAAATTCTCCGCAAAAGCCCCCAGGGGAACACACCGTGGCGAGGGAGCTTGCTCCCGCTGGGCTGCGCAGCAGCCCCTTACGGTTTATCTGATGCACTGCGGCAGCAGGTATATCTTGGGGTTGCTTCGCAGCCCAGCGGGAGCAAGCTCCCTCGCCACGGGTTTATCTCTAGACGTTACATCTCAGCGTGCGCCAAAGGCGACATTCGCAGCCACAGGCTTCGGCTTGCGGAACACCAGCACGTTCCCCAGCATCACCAGTACCAGCCCGACCAGTGCTGGCGCGGTCCATTGATAGCCCTCGACCAACGCCGAGACGTTCAACGCCACCACCGGAAACAGCACCGTGCAATATGCCGCCCGCTCCGGGCCCATGCGCCCTACCAGCGTCAGGTAGGCGGTGAAGCCGATCACCGAACCTGGGATCACCAGGTACAACAGCGAGCCGACATAACGCGCGTTCCATTCCATATCGAACGGGATGCCTTTGAAGAGACACCACGCCGCCAGCATCGCCGCACCATAAGCCATGCCCCAGGCGTTGGTAGTCAACGGTTTGAGACCGGCCTTCTGCTGCAAACTCGAGAGCATGTTGCCCGCCGAGAAACACAAGGTGCCCAGCAGCGCCAACGCCAACCCGAACAACGTTTGCGGGCTCGCGCTATGACCCGCCAGCTCCGGCCAGAACAGCAGCGCCAGCCCCAGCAACCCCAAGGCGCCGCCCAGCAGCACGTTACGCGCAATCCGCTGACCGAAAAACACGCGGGCATTGAGGGCATTCCAGAGCGTGGCCGTAGAGAACACCACCGCGACCAACCCGCTGGGAATCCATTGGCTGGCAGTGAGGAAACACATGAAGTTGATGCAGAACAGGCACAGGCCCTGGGCGACGCAAATCAGATGGCCACGCCGGTTCATCACTTGCAGGCGCCGGCTGAGCAAGAGCATCACAAACAGGATCAGCGCCGCCAGGCCGAAGCGATAGACAATCGACACGGGGATGGCGACAACGCCCAACTGCAATTTCAGCGCAATCCAGGTGGTGCCCCAGATGAGCACGGTAAGCAGATACAACGAGAGGTTCATGACGGCAACTCCTGACAATGACCGCCAGTGTTGCGCCACCAACCACCGGGCGCTTGCGTAAACTTGCGGTTTTGTCGGCTTGCAGGCTGGCATGGGCCGATCGACGGAGTAGGATGCAAGGCGTTAGAGAGAAGCGATCATGCCCACACTGCAAACCCTGCAAGTCTTTCAAGCCCTCAACAACTCGCCCAATGCTCGCCTCGAGCACAGCGCCGAGCTTGGAGACGGCATGGCGGCCGCTTTGTGGAGCAACCATCACGACGCCCAAGACTACGAGGCGCCGACGCACCACACGCTGTCGTGCTACATCGCCGGTGGTACCGGCACGTTTCGCCGCGAACGACCCGACACCACCGGGGCACCCGGCAAACTCTGCGTCCTGCCGGCCGGGCATCAATCGGCCTGGGTCATCAATGGCGACATTCGCCTCGCCCACCTGTACTTCAGCCCTGAGCAATTCGCCCTCGGTTGCGTCACGCTACTGGATCGCGAGCCGCGGCAAGTGCAACTGCGCGAAGCCACCTTTCTCGACGATCCGCAACAGGCACAGCGCTTTCGTCAGTTGATCGCCCTGAACTGGGATGAACCCGGTGAACGCCTTCTGACCACCAGCCTGGCCCATGACTTGCTCAACCATCTGCTATTGAGCCAGGTCGGCCAACGCCAGGGGCTTCGCCTCAAGGGCGGGCTGGCCGCTCACCAGCGGCGAATGCTGGTGGACTACATCGACAGCCATCTGGCCGACGCCATCAGCCTCGGACAACTGGCGGCGCTGTGTGCGCTGTCCGAATACCACTTTGCCCGGATGTTCCGCGAAAGCTTCGGCCTACCGCCCCATCAATATGTACTGGCACGCCGTCTGGCCCACGCGCGGCACTGCCTGCGCAGTACGTCAAAACCACTGGGCGAGGTGGCGTTGACCTGCGGGTTCGCCAGCGCCAGCCACTTTACGAATCGTTTCCGGCAGGCCCTCGGCGCGACACCCGGCGAGTATCGGCAGGCGTTTTTGCGCTAGGCGCCACCGCCCCCCAGTCAAATGAAACAAGCAGGTACTGATCCCGATTGCCGTAGCCGCCGCTGCGCCTCTACAATGCGAACAATTCTTGTTCTCTAGCGCAGCTCATCGCTGTCGGGATGCTCCTCGTTGCCGCCTGCACACTCCGTCGAAGTGCTCTACAACGCCCATCACAGTTGGCTTAACGGCTGGTTGCGAAGAAAACTCGGCTGCCCCGACAGTGCCGCCGACCTGGCCCAAGACACGTTCATGCGCGTACTGACTGCGCACGACCCGCAGCCTGTCCTGGAACCCCGGGCGTTTCTTACGACCATTGCCAAGCGCGTACTGTTCAACCATTACCGACGCCAGGATCTGGAGCGCGCCTACCTCGATACCCTCGCCCAACTGCCGGAGCAGGTGGTGCCGTCGGAGGAAGAACGGGCAATCATCCTGCAAAGCCTGATGGAACTGGACCAACTGCTCGATGGTTTGCCGCGAGCGGTCAAGCAGGCGTTTCTGCTGGCCCAGGTCGATGGTCTGACCTACAACGAAATCGCCCGTGAACTGGGAATTTCACTGGCGACGGTCAAGCGGCATCTGAACAAGGCAGCAATGCGCTGCTACTTCGCCTTATGACCCCAGCGATGAACGGCGCACCTGATGTCAGTGCGAAAGTGGCCGAACAGGCCGTGTACTGGCTTTTGGAAATGCAGCAAGGCCCACTCGATACTCGCCAGCAGAAAGCCTGGGAGCAATGGCTCAATGCTCACAACGAACATCGCCGCGCCTGGGAGCATATCCAGCGGGTCAATCAGCGGCTGCGCAGCGTACCCTCTCCGTTGGCCCATGCAGCCCTCAATGCACCGAAGTCCGCGGCGCGGCGTCGAGCGCTTAAAATGTTGTGGGTGCTTGGGGCCGGTTCAGCGTTGACCTGGGGCCTGCGTGAACGCCAACTGTTACCCCCATTGATGGCCGATTTTCGCAGCCCGGTAGGCGAACGGCGTCGTCTGACGCTGGATGACGGCAGCCAGTTGCAGCTCAACAGCGGCAGTGCGGTAGACGTTCGCTTCGACGCTCAACGCCGCTTGATCCACCTGCTGGAGGGGGAACTGTTATTGACCGCTGCCCGCGACCCAAGACCTCTGCAAGTGCTGACCGCCCATGGCCTGCTGGAAAGCCGCAACGCCCGGTTCAACGTACGCGAGTATCCAGACCACACCCAGGTGGCGGTGTTTGAAGGCCAGGTGGACATTCGTAGCCGAGACAGCCCGGCGTTGTTGCTGGCGACGTCACGGCAACTGAGCCTTGGCATCAACGGCGCCGGGCCCGCCACGGCCCTGGATGCCAACAGCGGCGCTTGGACAGAGGGCATGCTGGTCGCGGCGCACATGCGCCTGGTGGATTTTCTCGAAGAACTCGGCCGCTACCGACGTGGCCAATTGCACTGCGACGAGGCGGTCGCCAACCTGCTGATCTCTGGAACCTATCCGCTGGACGACAGCGAGCGAATCCTCGATCTGCTGGAAGTCAGCCTGCCGGTACAAGTGCGTCGTTTCACCCGCTATTGGGTCTCGGTCGAAGCTCGCGCTTGAACCATGGCCGCCCCACCCGAAAAAAAGTGATGCGCCAGTGAGCCGTTTTCCACACCTGGGGTGACAGAGAAGGAAAGCACTTCGATACAACCTTCTCGGGATTCTCCTCCATGCCGCAACAATCCACCCGTCTCACCCCGCTCGCCCGTACCGTGCGTCAACTGCTCCTGGGGGCCAGCTTGAGTTTCGTCGCACTGCCTTGCGTACAGGCAGCAGATGCCAAGCCCTATCACATCGCGCCGTCGTCACTGGAAAATGCCCTCAATCAATTCGGACGCGAGGCCGGGGTGTTGATTTCCTTCAGCCCACAGACGACCGCAGGCCTGCAGAGTCGCGGCCTGGAAGGCAGCTACAGCCCAGAGCAAGGGCTGAGTACGCTGCTCGAAGGCACAAGCCTGCAAGCCCGCCCCGAGGGAGACAACGCCTTTAGCCTGCAACCGGCCGCCAGCACCACACTGGACATCGGCACCACCACCGTGGTCGGTGACTGGCTCGGCGATGCCGCGCAAACCAACGTCTTCGAACACCCTGGCGCCCGCGACGTGATCCGTCGTGAAACCTTCGAACGCCAGGGCGCGACCCAGGCCCGGGATGTGCTCAATCGCATTCCCGGCGTCAACGCACCGGAAAACAACGGCACCGGCAGCCATGACATGGCGCTGAACTTCGGTATCCGCGGGCTCAATCCACGCCTGGCCTCACGCTCCACGGTGCTGATGGACGGCATCCCGGTGCCTTTCGCACCTTACGGCCAACCGCAGCTATCGTTCGCGCCGGTCAGTATGGGCAACATGGACGCGGTGGATGTCGTGCGCGGGGGCGGCGCGGTGCGCTACGGTCCGCAAAACGTCGGCGGCGTGGTCAACTTCGTGACCCGGACGATTCCCAACGCGCCGACGGTAAAGGGCGGCTTCCAGACCGAGACCAGCCCGTCTTCCAGCCACGACGGCTTCAAGACCTCCGCCAACCTGCTGGCCGGCGGCACCGCCGACAACGGCCTTGGTGGTGCCCTGTTGTAATCCGGCACCCGCGGCGGCGACTGGCGCGAACACAGCGATACACAAATCGACGACTTGATCCTCAAGGGCAACTACCAACTGGACGAGGCCAACAGCTTTAATGCCATGGCCCAATACTACGAAGGCGAGGCCGACATGCCCGGCGGCCTGAATGTGGCCGACTACGACGCCAACCCGTATCAGTCCACCCGTCCGAACGACCGCTTCTGGGGCCGTCGCACCCTGGTCAATTTCGGCTACCGCTACCAACAGGATCGACGCGAATTCACCGCCAGCACGTTTTTCACCAAGACTTTGCGCAGCGGCTACCTGGACCAGGGCTCCTTCCTGTCCCTGTCGCCTCGCGAATATTGGGTACGCGGCCTGGAAACCCGTTTTGCCCAAGGTTTCGACCTCGGGCCGACCAGCCACGAGGTCGGCGTCGGCTATCGCTACATCAACGAGGCCGGCCATGAACTGCGTTATCGCACACCGATCGCCAGCAACGAATTGCCGACAACCTCCAGCCGAAACGACCGCGATACACGGGGTGGAACCGAAGCCAATGCAATTTTCATCGATGATCGGATCGATATTGGCAAATGGACGATCACGCCCGGTATTCGTTACGAAATGATCGAATCGCAGCAGACAAACAATTTGACCAACGTGAAATACCAGGGCGACTACAACACCGCCCTGCCAGCATTGAATGTGCTGTACCACCTGAGCGATGAATGGAATCTGTATGCCAATACCGAAGGTTCATTCGGCAGTGTGCAGTACAGCCAGATGCCCAACCGTGTGAGCAGCGGCGAAGTGAAACCGGAGAAGGCCCGCACCTGGGAACTTGGAACCCGCTATGACAATGGCAACCTGCGGGCGGAGATCGGCGCGTTCCTGATCAACTTCGACAACCAGTACGAAAGCAACCAAACCAACGATTCGGTGATTGCCCGGGGCGAAACCCGCCATCAGGGCATCGAAACCAGCATCAACTACGCCCTCGACGGCCTGAGTCCGGCGCTGGCCGGTTTTGACGTATATGCCACGTATGCCTTCGTCGATGCCACCATTCGGGAAGACGGACCGAACAAAGGCAACCGCGTGCCGTTCTCTTCCAAGCACAAAGGCACACTGGGCGTGGGTTACACGGACGGGCCGTGGAAATTGAACCTGGACAGCACCTATCAGAGCGAGCAGTTTGCCGACAATGCCAATACCCGCGCCGAAAGCGCCGACGGCAGTACCGGCAATATCCCTGGCTATATGCTGTTCAGCAGCCGCGCCGCCTATGATTTCGGCCCCCAACTGTCGGACCTGAACGTGGCGGTGGGAGTGAAGAACATCTTCAATACCCAATATTTCACCCGCTCGTTCGACGATAACAACCGGGGCAAATACGTAGGGGAACCGCGCACGCTGTATGTGCAGACGTCCATGGCGTTCTGATCAGGGGCTGTGATGGATCGCTGAAACAAGACGGGCCTGCGATCGCAGGCCCGTCTGTTCGGTGGGTAATTTTAAATGATCGGGCTCAGCCGTTGAGGGCAGCCCGTTCGTTCTCCAGGAATTCTTCTTCCAGCATCGCATCGGCCAAGGCCACCGACTCGGTCGGTTTCTCAACGGTGGCGCGTTTAACGCGAAGTTTGCCGAACAGATGCTCCAGGGCATGTTCAAGCTTGGTGGCCGCCCCTTCGATGGCCAATTCCAGCGTATCGGCCTTGTGTGTCACCGAGATCGGTTGCAGGCCCTTTGGCCGTGCTTCCAGCTGACAACGCAAGTCATGGGGACCGGGCTTGTCGCCGTTCTCGTCCCGCAAATGGACCTCGACCCGTGTCAGGTCTTCTTCATAACGTTCGAGCGTGCTTTCGATGGTAGTACGTACCCACTCCTCCAGTCGGATGCTGCTTTGAATATGGTTATCGCTGTTGACTTGGATTTGCATAGTTCATCCCTTATTTCGGCTAGCTCGCCAGGGGCCAATCGACGGTAGCGCGACGACCCCTTGAATACAGAGTCGGGCTGGCGACAGAACAATTCAACCCCTTCGAAAAGATAAATATTCATATGCAAATAAAGCCGGACAACGGACAAAAGCGCTGTTAATGTCGGGAGTTGCCTCGCCTTGCTTACCCCACGAAAATTCTGCGCTCACCCTGCACCGTCAGCGACCATTCGCCCATTCCTGCACAGAAACGGGCAGCCCCCCGGGCCGCAGGCCAGGGCCTTCAGCGCCTAGGCGCCGTGATCATTGTCCGACAGTTTTTCCGGCATGCCCCTTGCTACCTCTGGGTAGGAGCTGCTGCAGGCTGCGATCGTTCGATACAACACCTGCATGGCCCTGGATGAAGCACGATCATGGAATGGCCGGTGGTCCGGTATCGCGAACTAATCCCGATCACGGCCGGTCAACAACTGCACGTTCAATCAGGCGGTGACGCATCATGGACAACCCTTTTCAGCTCATTACCGACGCTTTTGCGCCGCACTATCAAATCAATCTGAGCATCCAGGGCCTGGACGGCAGCATCATGCTGACCCTCTCCAAGGCCGGACGCATCGTCGCCAAACGTATGATCAGCGCCCAGCAACGCAATGACCCGGAACGCCTGCGGCGCCTGGTCCAGAGCATTCAGTTCGGCATCGCCATCGAGCAGGGCCATAGCGCCGTGGCGATCCTCGAAGCCATGACCGGCGGTGACAACATCAAGCTGCCACCACCGCAGACGCAGGGTGCGACATCCGCCCCCGCGGGCCTCTAGATCTCGCCCTTCTCCACTTCGGCATGCTCGCTGGAACCCGCGCCAACCTTGCGGTGCGGGTGCTCGATTTTCACCGAAGGGAACTGCGACGAAGCGTAACGCACCACCAGGATCGCGAATGCCAACAGCAAGATGCCGCCGCACAGATAGATGATGCCCAGGTCTGGCGGGCTGTGGTGGGAAACGTTGGAAATCAACAAGCGCGTCAGCGCCGTGATCGCCACGTAGATCAGAAACCGCACCGGCATGTGGTTGGTCTTGAAGTAGATCCCGACCATCGCCCCCAATTCCAGATAGATGAACAGCAGCAGGATGTCATCGATCTTGATGTGCCCCTGCTCGAGCATCTGCAAAAACTCCATCACCGCCGCCCACGCGGTCACCGCGCCAATGGCAAACAGTGCCAGGTAGTGGAACGTCTCGACGAACAGATTGCCCAGGGATTCGGCCAACTGATGTACGTTCTGGCGCAGGTTCTCGGCCCAGTTGATTTTCACGATGTAGTTTCCTTAGGTCGACTCGACCGGATGATGCGGGTTGGACGTGACGGTTGTTCTGCATGCAGAAAAAAGGCCAGCGGCTGAGGGTGAGATGGCAATGGGCCGCAATCGGACACTTTTGTGAGGCTGGCCCTGTTGCGAACAGGCTCGCGCCCACACCAGCGCTGCCTCGCGACAAATGAGGAAACCGGTCTACATTAAAAAGCCACTATCCAAAGGGAAGGGATTCGCTTATCCTTTTGGCTGTATATAAATACAGTAGTCACAAAGATAACCTATGTGAAGGCATGTGAGGTGGTGAATGGCCGTCGAAGTGGTATACCGCAGCAGCCGAGATCTGGAGCGCTTGTTCATGGATAAAGCCGAAGCTGACCGTCATGACAAAATGCTGGAACTCGCCGAATTGCTGGCCGAAGTGTTGCAAAAAGCCGTTCCCTCGCTGAGCGAGCAACAGGTGGAAGAAGCCGGTATCTACATGGCGAAGAATCGCGATGTGTTCGCCAAGGCGTTCAAGAGTCAGCCGGACGCCTTGTCCGAACTGCTCAATCCGTCGGACGAATAACCAAAAAGATCGCAGCCTGCGGCAGCTCCTAC
>NZ_JABWQV010000007.1 GCF_014268615.1 Pseudomonas tehranensis
CCTGTGGGAGCGAGCCTGCTCGCGAAGACGCCAGCACATCCAGCATAGAAGTGACTGATCCACCGCTTTCGCAAGCAAGCCCGCTCCCACACTGGGTCTCTGGTGTACGCAGCATTTGCGTTCGCCACCGGACCTTGTGGGAGCGAGCCTGCTCGCGATGCTTTTGCAGCCATCACACCAGGTAGTGTTTCAACTCCCGGGCGATGACCATTCGCTGGATCTCGCTCGACCCTTCATAGATCTGGGTAATCCGCGCATCGCGGTAGTAGCGCTCCACCGGATAGTCCTCTAGATAGCCGTACCCGCCATGAATCTGTATCGCCGAGGAACAGACCTTCTCGGCCATTTCCGAGGCGAACAGCTTGGCCTGGGAGGCCTCCGACAGGCATGGTTTGCCGGCGCTGCGCAGGCGGGCGGCATGGAGGATCAGCAAGCGGGCGGCGTTCAGCCGGGTGTGCATGTCGGCCAGCAGGTTGGCGATGCTCTGGTGTTCGATGATCGGCTTGTCGAACTGCACCCGGTCCCGCGAGTAAGCCAGGGCCGCTTCAAACGCCGCACGGGCGATGCCCAGGGCCTGCGCCGCAATGCCGATGCGGCCGCCTTCGAGGTTGGACAAGGCGATTGCCAGGCCTTTGCCTCGTGCTCCCAACAGGTTTGCTTCGGGGACGCTGCAGTTGCTCAAGGTGACGGCGCAGGTGTCCGAGGCGCGAATGCCCATCTTGTGTTCGGTGCGATCGACGATGAACCCCGGCGTATCGGTGGGCACCAGAAACGCGGAAATGCCTTTCTTGCCGAGCTCCGGGTCCGTCACCGCAAAGACAATCGCCAGCTTCGCGCGCTTGCCGTTGCTGACGAATTGCTTGGCGCCATTGATGACCCATTGGCCGTCCCGCAGTTCGGCGCGGGTGCGCAGGTTGTGGGCTTCGGACCCGGCCTGGGGTTCGGTGAGGCAGAAGCAGCCAATGGACTGGCCGCTGGCCAGATCGGCCAACCAAGTCTGCTTCTGCTCTTCAGTGCCGTAATTGAGGACCGGCCCGCAACCCACCGAGTTGTGAATGCTCATCAGCGCCCCGGTGGCGCCATCGCCCGCGGAGATTTCTTCCACCGCGAGGGCATAGGCCACGTAATCGACGTAGGTGCCGCCCCATTCCTCGGGCACTACCATGCCCAGCAGACCCAGTTCACCCATCTTCGCCACCAGGGCGTCGTCGATCCAGCCGGCTTTTTCCCAGGCCTGGGCATGAGGGGCGATCTCGCCGCGGGCAAAATCCCGGGCCATGTCGCGGATCATCACTTGCTCTTCGGTCAGCTCAAGGTCGTGCATGGTTCAGTTCCCGTGGTCGTCGAAGCCGTCGAAGAAACTCGCCACGTGGCGCTTGTCCAGCGCCTCCAGGGTCGGCGGGTTCCAGCGCGGGTTCTTGTCTTTGTCGATGAGCAAGGCGCGCACGCCTTCGATCAGATCGCCGCGCTCGAACCATTGGCGGTCCAGGTGCAGTTCCAGGGTAAAACAGTCTTCCAGGCTCAAATGCCGGCCGCGCCGCAGCATTTCCAGGGTTACGGCCATGGCCAGGGGCGAGCGGGTCTCCAGCAGGTCGGCGGTTTTCAGCGCCCACTCATGGCTGTTGGCGACGGTGACCTGACGCAACTGCTCCACCATGCTTGGCACGTCCGCAAGGGCAAAGAAGTGATCGATGGCCGGGCGCAGGTCCGCCAGAGGCGGGGCAGGCAACTGCTGCATGCCGAGTTTCGCCAGCAGGCCTTGCAGATCTTTGAGGGGGGCGTCGTGCCATTCCAGGTGGTCGAGGCGCTCATCGAGCCGATCGAGCTTGTCGCTGTCCAGATACCAATCGGCCAGCCCGCAATACAGCGCGTCGGCAGCACCGATCTGTACGCCACTGACCCCCAGGTAGATGCCCAGTTCGCCAGAAATGCGCGGCAGGAAATAGCTGCCCCCGACGTCGGGGAAGTACCCGATGGCGACTTCCGGCATGCCCAGGCGGCTACGTTCGGTCACCACCCGCAGGTCGGCGCCTTGTGCCAAGCCCATGCCGCCGCCCAGGACGAAACCATCCATCAAGGCGAGGATCGGTTTGCGATAGTGATGAATCGTCAGGTCGAGGGCGTATTCCTCGACGAAGAAGTCTTGGTGCAGGTTGTCGCCCTGCTTGTGGCTGTCATACAGCGAGCGGATATCGCCGCCGGCGCAAAACGCCTTGTCACCGGCACCGCGCAGTACCACGGCGCGGATCTGTGGGTCCAGAGCCCAGGTATCGAGCTGTTGCTGCAAGCTGCGCACCATGCCCAGCGTCAGGGCGTTGAGACCGGCGGGGCGGTTCAGGGTCAAGTGGCCGATGTGGTTGCGCACTTCGACCAGCACTTCATGAGCCACGGCTTCGATGGGTCCCGAGGCTTGTGATGAAACCTGAGCTGTCATCGCTAACTCCCTGCTTTTATTGTTCTTTATGAATTGTGTCGCGCGTACCCGGTCAGGATCGTACCAGTGCAAATTTGCCTTGCACAACCGGGATACGTGCAGGTCCTGTCTGCATATTTATAGCAGCCACAGGTTCAGCCGCGACCCGAGAGCACTTGCGTGATGCTGCGACGCCTGGCATTGCGTTCGCTGGCGTGGATCAATTGCTCGAGATCTTCGGGGGTTACGTCAAAGAATGCTTCCATTTGCTCAAGAGCGAGCTTCAAGTCCTCAGCCGTAATGGCCTGACTGTCGACGGGGGACTGGTCGGCGGGAATGACCGGCGTCGGCTCGCTGGCTCGCTTGGGATAGCGCACGCGCGTCAGGTTGTTGTAGGCCAATGCACTCAAGAGCAGGGTGGAACCGGCCAGCATGGCGGCGCCGACGGCCTGCCAGTCCAAGGCGATGATCGACGGATCGGCCAATACCATCGTCGCTGCCAAGGCGCCCGCCGGAGGGTGCAGGCAACGCAACCAGCACATCAACACCAGCGCCATGCCGGCCGCCAGGCAGGCGCTCCCCAGGGTACGGCCCAGCACATGGGCCACCAGCAATGCCACGACCGAGGCGCACAAGTAACCGCCGAAAATCGACCAGGGCTGGGCGAGGGAACCTGAAGAGACGGCAAACAACAGCACCGCCGAGGCGCCAAGCGGGCCAATCAGGTGTTGCGCTACTTCAAGGCCGAAGACCTGGCCACACAGCCACACACTGAACATCGTCCCCAGCGCCATGCCGATGGCGGCCCGGCTCCATTCGGTGGGGCGGGTATTGATAGCAGCGGGGAACCAGCGCGAAAGCATTCAGCGAAAATCCAAAAAACGAACAAAAAAAGGGGCTTACGGGAGAATCCCTGAAAGCCCTTTAAGTGTTCCAACAGTTGGGGGAGGAACGATGCACAGTGTGCCGTTCGCCGCCCTTGCTTACAAATTCATATTAATGCTGTTTGAGTGCACTTATTTTGAAGTAAAGGAATCATGCGCTTTTGGAAGCTTGAAACCAGGTTTGCTGAGCAATCGGCAGGTTGCACGATTGCCCACGCCCTATGGGGAAATAGGTAAAGCCCTTGTCTGTCATGCGGTCCGGGTCATACAGGTTACGGCCATCGAAAATCACCGCAGCCTTGAGTCGTTGCTGGATCAGATCGAAATCCGGCGCCTTGAACGGTTGCCATTCAGTGCAGATCACCAGTGCATCGGCCCCCGGCAAAACCGATTCCGGCGTGCCCATCAACATCAGCTTCGATTCGTCGGGATAAAGTTGCTGGGTCTGCTGCATGGCCTCCGGGTCAAAGGCGCGGACACTGGCGCCGGCACCCCACAACGCCTCCAGAAGGGTACGACTCGGCGCGTCGCGCATGTCGTCGGTGTTGGGCTTGAAGGCCAAGCCCCACACTGCAAACGTTCTACCGCGCAAATCGCCTTGGTAGAACGCCTGGATGCGTTCGAACAGCTTGTGTTTCTGCCGTTGGTTGATGGTTTCCACTGCTTGCAACAGATCGCTGGAGCAGTGGGCTTGCTCGGCCGTGTGGATCAGCGCACGCATGTCCTTGGGAAAACACGAGCCCCCGTAGCCGCAGCCTGGGTAAATGAAGTGATAACCGATGCGCGAGTCCGCACCGATGCCCAGGCGCACGGACTCGATGTCAGCACCCAGGTGTTCCGCCAGCTCCGCGATCTGGTTGATGAAGCTGATCTTCGTCGCCAGCATGCCGTTGGCTGCGTACTTGGTCAGCTCGGCGCTGCGCAGGTCCATGAACAGAATCCGGTCATGGTTGCGATTGAAGGGCGCATACAAGTCGCGCATGGTGTCGCGCACTTCATCGCGTTCGCAGCCGATCACGATGCGATCCGGACGTCGACAATCGGCCACCGCCGAGCCTTCCTTGAGAAACTCGGGGTTGGACACGATATCGAACTGCAACAAACGGCCAGCCTTGAGCAGGCATTTGTCGATGTGCGCCCGCAAGGCATCGCCGGTGCCCACCGGTACGGTGGATTTCTCCACGACAAGGACTGGCTGTTCGCGGTAACGAGCGACCGCCTCACCGACGGCCAGGACCTGACTCAAATCGGCCGAGCCATCTTCCCTGGAAGGTGTACCCACGGCGATGAACAGCACCTGGCCGTGCTGCACGGCAAGCTGGTCATCGTGGGTGAAATGCAGGCGTCCTGCCTCCAGCCCCTCACGCACCAGCGCGGCCAGACCGGGTTCGAAGATACTCACCTGGCCCTGGCGCAGGCTTTCGACTTTCTGTTCGTCTATGTCCATGCACACCACGTCATGGCCCACCTCGGCCAACACGGCCGCTTGCACCAATCCCACGTAACCACTACCGAATACACTGATTTTCATGGCGGACTCCCTGGATCATTTCCGAACGGGCAGGCACGTACAACCCGCACATCGCCGCAATGCGCGCATCTGCAGAATAAGTCGGGGATATTTCAGTTCGCTGACAGGCTGCAACCGCGTGGGAGGTAGCGCTTCGAGCCGGTATCCGGCAGGCAGCCCTGTGACGAACTCCGGGCCCGCTCGTCCTGCACCGGCGCGTGGGCGGGCGCCGATGCAAGTCCGGTCACTTTCATTACAGCGGAATTTAGTTCTGGAGCAGCTTGAGCGATGCTGCTATACAAAGTTTGCGGGTGCTCAACGCACAATGTCCTCCACATGGCACGTGTCGAGGCGTTCTGGCGGGCCGATAGCGAAAGATCTGGAAGGGAAGAGAAACAGGGATCAGTTCATTTCCGTCAAAGGGATTGTCAGACGATGCGGTTGTGTTTATTCAGCGGGTTGGACCGCATCGAAGTGGGTGAGCGAGGCAGTTTTGGTGACAGGCAGCCCGAATCAAATAGGGGCCGCGAAAGCTACGATGGTCTTGCAGTCAAGCTGAGCCTGCATGAGAGCTGGCAGGTGGAAAGCTTTGTTCGTCGGTATTTGCGCGGTGCTGGTCATATACACCGGCTACGCGCTTTATTATCCAGCCAGGTTTCCCTGATCCAGCTTCTGGGTGATGAAGAGGTTCTGCGACAGGTTGCAAACCACCTCCAGAACGGGAATTTTTGTGCCTATTTTTATAAGCACGAGCCGACGAAGCCCATCAGGCTGCCGGGGGGAGGGGTAGATAGTGCGGTTCGGGGCGCTGAGCCTGCAAGAGCCGTGAAGCCGGTGGTGACCAGAGAGCAACTTCAGGTCATCGCCCCAGCCGCAGTTGAGGAAACTCACGCCCAGCAGGACCTTGAGGCGGCCAGGCTTGAGGCCGCGGCGAGGGAAGCAATCCCGCTCCTTGAGGTTTGCCCCACCCCATGAACGCCTGCGCGCTAGACCGACTGATGACACTGCTGTGGCCAGACGAAGGTGATTATTCTGGCCAACAGGTCTATTGGTTGCTCGACGGAGCGCGCGATCCCCGGATTTCAAAAATGGTTCGTTACGGCGAACTCACATTCTGGTGCTTATACTCCGGCTGGCTGACCCCGCGCCTACGGGCAGCGGCACCCTATCTTGTAAAGCTAACACCTGGGTCACCCGCGACGATGGCGATGCTTGGCAACGGCTGGGGACGAGCCTGGGGGATATTCATTGTCGCGCCGGCCTCAGTGGATATGTTCCACATACGGTTACATTGTAAAAAACTCCTTCACGTTCAAACACGGGAGGGAAAACGGCTGGTATTTCGTTATTACGACCCACGGGTGCTGTCGATCTTCCTGCCGACCTGTACCCATGAGGAGTTCACGAAATTTCTCGGGCCGTTGAAGCGACTGCTCGTCGAATCGGAGGAGGGCGCGCGCTGGACATCGTTTGACAGCCAGGCTCAGACCATGCGCGTGTTGTCAGGGGCGTTCTGATCACGTCATCACCCAACAGGACAAGACAGTGGAGGCAGGGACGACCGGCATGAGCACGCAGGCTGAACGGAGCGTCGCGCAAAGGCGGATGCGGCAGGGATTGCGATGGTGGCGGCTGGGCCTTCAGGACCGCGCTGCGGAGTGTTTTGCCACTGCCGCACAACTGGTGCCGGAGAACGCACAATACCGTGTCCAGCAGGGCGAGCTGGCTCGGTGGCGGCAAAACTGCCAGCGCCTGATTGGCGGTGACGTGGTGAGTGATCCGACTTTATCGGCGAAGAGCATGTACCTGAGCGTGCTAGGAGTGCAGCACGCGGCCTGGCTCTACGAGGCGCAGCGGCAGGCCGACTTGGCGGCATCGGCGGGGGTGCCTCGACTTCATTGCCTGGCGGAGGCTCAACGCTATATCCACGAAGCGGGAATGCGCCCCGACGAACTGTTGGCGATAGCAGTTTTCTGCCGCACTTCAGGTTTTGTCGGCTCGATACGCTTGTGCCTCGCTGGACGAGCCGCGCTGATGACCTACTGGATCACGCCCCGACAACAGGGGCATGGCTTTGGCACGGGTGCTTTGGAGCTGACGCGGACGTTGGCGAGTCTTCGCGGCATACAGCATATTTTCGCGGTCACGCAGCCAGCCAACTTTCAGTCGCGGGCCGCACTGGCCAAGGCCGGATTCAACACCATCGCCACCGTACTTGCCATGGATCGCATTCTTGAACTGTGGTGCGCCGGTCCCAGGGAGGATATCGGCAGGCCAGTGTGCGACACGGCGAGCGCGGTGTTCAGGCGCTTTTTCCAAGGAAAAACGTCTGAAGAACCTTGAGGGGGCGTTTTATGTTTTTCATTCGAGACGAGCAACTGTCCGCCCTGGCCACCGTGACACGACAGGCCTTTGTCGCGTTAGCCTGCGAACATCTGCGGCGGCACTTTCCGGATGTTGATGCTGAACGTGGGGATCTCTGGCCAGGGCGCGTGGAGCGGGCTCTGACGCAGGCGGCCGCGCTGGGGCTTCACAGTGCTCATCTGCAATGGCGGTTTCTTCATCTGTCCGCCGTCATGGACTGGGATTTTATCAAACGACCGCAGCTGCAGTGGGTCATGCAGATTCTCACCGACCCTCGTGTAAGCAGCGCTTCGGACCGCCTGGATCGGGCCTTCGATGAGCTTCGTTATCGCGTAGCCACGCAAGTTGCCAACGAGGCGCTGGTGCAAGGCAGCGTTGACACCCGCCCTGCACACGAATGACGTTGCGTTTTATTGGAGCTCTATGGACCCACGCCTGCTTGCCCAACTGGATGACGCCGAACGCGCCAGCGACGCCTCGAACCGGCCTGCTGAAACGAGCGGGCCTGTGATGGGCTGTCGCCAGACGTCTTCGCATGCCATTGAAGTCTTGGTGGTGGGCGAGGATGAGCAACCTCTCGTCGATGTCGCGGTGGCACTTCACGACGGGCCGACGCGCGCGCGGTACAGCGTGACAAGACACTCGGGGCAGGTGCGATTTGAGGGGCTTTCGCCCGGCAACTTCACGTTGACCTTTCCGGACTGGGACCGTGACGCCTGGATTGCACTTCGTCAGGAGAGCATCGTCCCTTCCATCCAAGGGCCCCTGGCACCCATTACCTGGGAACCGAGGAGGGACGTGGTTACAAATGTAATCGAACACACGGTTCTAGCGGGCGAATGCCTCGCCGACCTGGCGTTCCGGCACGGTTTCGCGTTGCGTACGCTATGGGAAGCACTGCCCAACGTGGCGCTGCGAGAGGCAGGGCGCAGTCCCTATCTGTTGCAGCCCGGTGAGTCAGTGCATATTCCCGAGCGTAGGCAGAACTCGATGCTGGCCACGCTGGACACGCGCCATATCGTGAAACGCAAGGATGTCCCTGAGACGTTTCAGGTGCGATTCCTCGACTGGCGAGGTGAACCCAGGCGAGATTTGCCCTGTATTGTGCGGACCCTCTCGGCCGACGGAAAACCACTGCCCGATCGCCCTGGTCGGCTGGATGGCGATGGCGTATTGAAGCACTCCATTGCCCCGGATGCGGTAACGGTGGAGGTGCTCTTGCAGACTGGGTTTCTCGTCGAGCCCTACGTTTTCCAGCTCGGACACATCGATCCCTCGGACTCGGACAGCGGTTTCGCCGGACGTGCCCAGGCGCTGGGATTCAGCCAACGTCACGACCGTGCACTACAACCAGAGGAACTCGCCTGGATGTGTCAGGTACTAGGCGAGGAGTCGCTCGATGATCTGAACGAGGTCTTGAAACGTCGCCTCGCGGCCCTTTATCGCAGCTAAAGCGCGGGAGCCCCCTATGGAACTGGCGCCGGTCCCGGACAGACAACGTTATGCACTGCTGATCTCGTTCGGGGCCGCGGTCAACATCGACATCCGCAACGGCGATGGCGCCTATTACAACTGGATGTTGGATTTCTTCCGTTCGGCGAGCAGCTCCCAGGCCGCGTGTGTCAGAGGGTTTCATGCGATGGCCTCGCAAACCGTTACTCAACCGGAGAACCAGGAGAAATTCAATCAAGTGACGCTGGAGGCCGTGGATGATCTGATCAGGCATTCACCGGACGTCCCCGTTCTAGTGGTGAACTGGCATATGAGGTTCACCGGTCAGGCAAACGCCCACACGGGACGCGGTATTCATAAGGGACTGGTGGAAAGCATCAAAGCTCTATGCAAAAAGTACGGTAAGGAGTGCCGGTTTATCCTGACGGTGCATGAGTTCCGCGGCCAGGGCATGCTTGAAGAACTCAGCCCCCACCTGGACGGCATAATCGCACTGAACCCCACTGTCCGCCTTGAACTTGTCCATTTGCTGGGAGGCGCCGCCCAGGTGATTCATCTGTCCCAGGTGCCCAACTTCATGCGCACACAGAGTGGCGAGGCCGCGGATGCCTTGCGAAGAGGCCTGGCACTCGGTCCTGAAATATTCCCTCGTTCAGGCGGCGGGGCCTCAAGTTCAAGTTCAAGTTCAAGTTTGAGCATCGGAGGAGGTAGTTCCAGTTCCAGTTCGAGTTCCGAAAGCACGACGAAACTGCCTGCAACGGGATTTGACTACGATGTAGTGATTGGCCACTGGATAGCACGATTGAAAGAAACCACCCGACACGCTCCCCCATCGTCATCGTCATCGTCATCGACAGCTATCAGCCGTTTGCCCCCAAACCCGCATAGCAGACTGAAGGGTATTCTGATTTTCGGGACTATTTGTGGCAGGCATGTCACAGCGGCAACGTTGCGGGCGCTGGCGTTGGCCATTAGAAAAAGACCCAAAGTATTTGACGGTCAGTTCAAAGTCGTGATTGCCGGAAACCCGAAAAACAAGGGGTTGATGGCCTCTTTCAAGTCACTGATTGAAGAAGAACGATTAACCAATATCTCGATTATCAACGCGATCGACACCCTCGATCGTCTCGCTTGTGTGAAGTATGCAATTTCCTTCGACACGGATGGCTATCGGGATAACGCTTCGGCCATGATCAATGTGATTCGTGCGGGGTTCCTGCTGTTCTCTCGACGGAGTGCGGAGGAGAAAGCATTCTATAGGGGCGTCGCTGTTGCCGAGACAGACGAAGACTTGATCAAGCGAGCCCTCGATATCATTGCGGAGTGTGAGGGGGAGAATGGCGACAATCGGCGTGCTTACTATCTCGCCGCGCAACAGGGACGCTCCAGGCGAGCGGCGCCCGACAGAGTAGGAGAGGCCCTCGACCATATCTTTCATGTCATCGCTTTTCCGCGTGCCGTGTTGCCACATCCCCGTGGCGTTCTGGGCACGGTCTTGCCGTCGACCTTGGGTGATGTGGACCCGGATTTTGATGACATGGAGGTATCCAGCATTCCTTGGTTAGACGAGGAGGAAGACCCGGACTTGTCTCCTCTCCCATATCCCTCCCAGGATGATGATTTGGGTGACGGACGCACACGGCAGCAGCGGGAGATGTACTACTACGGATATGACGACGATGACGAGGACGATGACGATGACGACGGGGATTTTGAGGAAGAAGAGGAGGGCGATGACGAGGACAGTATTGCCCCTTCCACGGTACCGGTTCAGCCAGCGCTTCCCGTTGTCTTTGCTTCGAATATCCAAGACGGACATGAAAGCTCTTCTTCCGATAACGATGAAGATCACGATGAAGATGAAGATGAAGAGGATCCCTATTTTTCTCCTCTCTTGTATCCCGCCCAGGATGATGATCTGGGTGACGAACGCACACGGCAGCAGCGGGAGATGTACTACTACGGATATGACGATGACGATGACGATGATGAGGGTGACGAGGACGACCTAGACGAAGAGGAGGATGATGAGGGGGACGAGGATGACGAGAACGAGTCGAGGAGGAAGAGAAGGCGAAGGTAAGATCGAAAGTTGTCGCTTGGTAATGGCGGCAGCTGAATTATCCTCTTCATAAGACTGCTTGCTCCTGCCTGGAGAATCCGACGCCAGATCGCTGGCATCGGGTTTTATTGGGTCCTTGAGCGGCAGATGATTGCGCGAATCCGTAGCCGTCAGGCCTTGACCCAGCGCTGACGACTCCAACTGCTCAGCGTATCGACCGCAAGGACCAGCAACAGCATCGCCAGAATCACCGTGCTGGCCTGCGCCTCCTGGAACAGGCTGAGGCTGACATAAAGCATTTGCCCCAATCCGCCGGCGCCGACGAAGCCGAGCACGCTGGCCATGCGGATGTTGTTCTCCCAGCGGTACAGGCTGTAGGCCAACAGCTGCGGCATCAGGTTGGGCAGGGTGCCGTAACAGAACGCCCACACGGCATTGCCGCCTTGCAGGCGAATGGCTTCGGCCGGTTCTGGTGGGGTGTTTTCCAGCGCTTCGGCAAACAGCCGACCGAGCACGCCGGTGGTGTGCAGGGCCAATGCCAGGGTGCCGGCATTGGGGCCCAGCCCTGCAGCCAGGACCATCAGCGCCGCCCACACCAGTTCAGGAACCGCGCGCAAGGCGTTGAGTATCAGGCGCGAGGCGCTTTGCATCGGCCAACCGAAGCGCCCAGCGGCGGGCAAGGCCAATACCAGGCCGAACACTGCCGCAAGCAGGGTGCCAAGGGCGGACATGGCAATGGTTTCCAGGGCTCCGTGGCCGATTGCTTTCAGATGGCTGGGGCTCAGGTCCGGGCTGAGAAAACGTTGGGCATAAGCGCCCATCCGGTTCAGGTTGCCGCTGTCGCCAAGCTGGCCGAGGTCGATGCCCAGATAGGCGAACGAGGCGACGACAGCTGCGCCGATGCACAGGAACAATAGCGCGTTGATCAGGCGGTTCATGCCAGCCTCCAGCGCAGCAGGCGACTGAGTTGATCGGCCAGCAGGACTAGGACGAGGAACGTCAACAGCATGCTGGCCACTTCACCACCGGCGAACATGCGCAACGACAGGTCCATTTGCTGGCCCAGGCCACCGGCACCGACGAAGCCCATCACCACCGAGGCGCGGATGGCGCACTCCCAGCGGTACACCGTGTAGGACAGCAGCTCCGCCGCGACATTGGGTAGGATCCCGTAGCAGAAGGCTGTCAGTCGGCCGCTGCCGGCCTGCAACAGCGCATGGGCCGGACGCTGGTCGACCGACTCGTAGATTTCCGCGTAGACCTTGCCCAACATGCCGCTGTAGGTGATGGCGATGGCCAGCACCCCGGCCGTCGGACCAAGGCCGACCGCGCGTACGAACAGCAGCGCCCAGACGATTTCCGGCACGCTGCGCAGGAAAATCAGCAGGCCGCGTACCGGCCAACGCAGCAGTTGCCCCCAATAGCCCGGTTGGCCGCCACGGGAGGCCGCCGACAGCGACAGGGCACGGCTGGCCAGCAGGCTGGCGGGAACGGCGAACAGCAATGCCAGGGCCATGCCGGCTGTGGCGATGGCCAGGGTCTGCAAGGTGGCTTGCAAGAGCAGCTCAATGAACGCATCGCCATGGGCTGGTGGCCAGAAGGCGGCGACAAACCGGCCCATCTCGCTTTGACTGTCGCTCGCCAGCAACACGCCAAGGTCCAGCTCGCTGAAGTGGATGCCTGGCCACAGAAGGACAAACGCCAACAGGCAGAGCAGCAGGCGAGGGCCGCTGGCGGGGTCTCGGGTATCGCGTGTCAGCATCGGGGGATCTGCACACTCAAGGGGGAGGGTGGTGCAGGCGAGGGTTGCAACTGCTCATTGGCGTAAAGTTTGTCAAGCCGTTCACGGTCGACAGCATCGGTCGGCAGGTCGAACAGGATCTGTCCGTCACGCAGGCCGATGATCCGCGAAAAGTGCGCCAGGGCCAGGTCCACCGCATGCAGGCTGGCGACCAGGGTGACGTTGTGCTCCCGGGCATGGCGACAGAGCACTGAAAGGGTGTGCTCGGCCAGCACCGGATCCATGGCTGAAACCGGTTCATCGGCCAGCAACACCTCGGGTGCCTGATACAGCACCCGGGCAATACCCACGCGCTGTAGCTGGCCGCCGGAGAGTTGCTGGCATTGCGCGAACAGCTTGTCGCTCAGATCCAGCCTGGTCAATGCCGCCCGTGCGCCGGAAACATCCAGCGGGTGCAGCAGATTCAGCAGGCTCTTGCCCATGCCCCATTGCCCCAGTTTGCCAGCGAGCACCGCCGTGACCACGCGCTGGCGCGGTGGCAGGGGCGGCGCTTGGTGAATCAGGCCGATGCGCGCGCGCAGGCGCTGCCGTTGGCGGGCAGACAACTGCCAGACTCGTTCACCGAGCACCTGCATTTCACCGCTCGCCGGTGGCAGGGCCGTGCCCAGCAGATTGAGCAGGCTCGATTTACCCGCGCCAGACGGACCGATGATGGCGACCTGTTCGCCGGCACCGATGTGCAGCTCCACG
This sequence comes from Pseudomonas tehranensis, assembly GCF_014268615.1. GTDB lineage: Bacteria > Pseudomonadota > Gammaproteobacteria > Pseudomonadales > Pseudomonadaceae > Aquipseudomonas > Aquipseudomonas tehranensis. The sequence continues at coordinate 13,177 of NZ_JABWQV010000007.1, forward strand.
CCACGTAGCGCCTGGACGCCGTTGGCGTGGGTAACGCTGACCTGGGTCAGATCTAATGTCATTTGAGCAGTTCGGCGGCGCGTGCGGCTTCTTCGATGCCCTTGTAGTTCTCAGGCTTGGTTTCGATGAAGCGGCTGGCAGCCTGCAGATCGAGGATTTCCTTATCCTTCGGATTTGCCGGGTCGAGTGCCAGGAAGGCTGCCTTGATTTTGGCTGCCAGCGCCGGGTCGAGCGTTCCGCGCACCGTCCAGTTGTAGTCGAAGTAGGCCGGGGTGGTGGCAAACACCTTGACCTTGGCGGTGTCGACCTTGCCGGCGGCGACCAGTTTTTCCCAGACGCTGGCGTTCAGTACCCCAGCGTCCACTTTACCGGCCTGGACCCAGGCGACGGTGGCGTCATGGGCGCCGGAGTAACCTACGCGGCTGAAGTAGCTTTCCGGCTTGATACCGTCCTGGAGCATGAAATAGCGCGGCATCAGGCTGCCAGAGGTGGAAGACACCGAACCGAATGCAAAGCTCTTGCCCTTGAGGTCGGCGAGGGATTTGACCGCCGGGTCGGCGCTGATGAATTTACTGGTGAATTGGGCGTCCTGCTCGCGTTGCACGAGCGGGATCGCATTACCGGTTTTCAAGCGCGCCTGCACGAACGTGAAGCCACCCAGCCAGGCCAGGTCGATGCGGTCGGTCGCCAGCGCCTCGACCACAGCCGGGTAGTCGCTCACGGGAATGAACTCGACTTTCATGCCGGTCTGTTGTTCCAGATACGCCCCCAAAGGCTTGAACTTGCGCAGCAGTTCGGTAGGGGCTTCATCGGGAATCGCACTGACTTTCAAGGTGTCGGCAGCCTGGGCCAGCAGGGCGCTGACAGACAGGGTCAAGCCGACGGCCAATGCCAGGGAACGCTTGAGCATGGAAAATCTCCGGTACGTTAACGCAAGAATATTGAAGCGCCAGGCACTCGCGAACAACCGCCTGGCGCTTTGTGAGGGTAGACGAATGAGTGTGCTAACGGTCGTATTTGGCCGCTGTGAATCTCGGCCATCCAGTCACAATGCGCGGATCCTACAAGCTCAAACGCGCGATGCAAGCAGTTCTTGGCTGTTACCGCACCCTGGGGCTGGATTGTCCCGAGCGTTTACGATTTTTTCCATAGTCTGGATGATGTAGCCTCGCAGATGATACATGTCAGTTCGCTATCAGAGGTTTGCTGTGTCCAGGATGATTGAACCCAGAGTGCGTTATGGATGCCTGTTTCATGTTGTATGTTGGTTCTATCTGAGTGGGGCACAGGCTGATGATCAGGATCCTGGTGCTGAACAGGCTGAGCCTGGCCGGCCTTCGGTCTTGGTGCTCGACGAGGTGAAGGTCACTGCCCGCCACCGCGAGGAGCGCGTGCAGGCAGTGCCGATTGCCATGAACGTGCTCAATGGCGAGCAATTGAACGATGCCGGCATCTATCGTACCGAGGACCTGCAGCAGCGCGTGCCGAGTCTGTTGGTAGCCGTGCCCAGTGCGCGCTATGCCAGCTACGGTATTCGCGGACTCGGTTCGAGCTCCTACAACGATGGTCTGGACGGCAGTGTCGGGGTGTTTCTCGATGGGGTTTACCTCGGGCGCCAGGGCATGTCGCTGGTCGACCTGGTCGACATCGAGCGGGTCGAGGTGTTGCGGGGGCCACAGGGCACCTTGTATGGCAAGAACACCACGGCGGGTGCGATCAACATCAGCAGCCGCGCGCCCACCTTCGAGCCGCAGGGCAATGGCGAGGTGTCGGTGGGCAGTGATGGCCTGCGTCAGTATCGCGGTACGGTTTCAGGCGCGCTGATCGACGGTGTGTTGGCAGGGCGCCTGACCGGCTACGACGTAGAGCGCGATGGCCTCATCGAGAACACTTACGACGGCAGCCACCTGGGTGACCAGAACCGCCAGGGCGTACGGGGTCAGTTGCTGTGGACGCCGAGCGAAACGTTCAGCGCGCGGCTGATCGGTGAGTATGGTTGGCAGGACGAGCAGGGCAACGCCTTTGCGGCCAGCAACTACAGCCAGACGAGCATCGATCGAGCTGCCTTCGTTGGCTACCGCCAACTGCCTGTAGACCCTTATGCGCGTCGCGTGCAGCAAGACGAACCGAGCACGGTGAAGACGCTGCAGACCGGCACAACGCTGGAGTTGAACTGGCTGCTCGACAGCGGCGCCACGCTGACCAGCATCAGCGGTTACCGGGACTGGACCTATGATGCTGACCAGGACGGCGATGGCATGCCGCTGTCGGTGGCCGAAAGCGCCGCCGTGAAACTCGATCAGCATCAATTCAGCCAGGAGTTGCGCCTGGCCGATTCACCCAACGAACACTTCGACTACGTGGTGGGCCTTTATTATTTGCGGCAGAAGTTGAACCGCGATGTGGGCGTGCGTTTCGGCGAGGACGCGGCCGCTTATTTTCTGGGGGATCGACCGGAAATCGACTGGCTGGGCATTACGCCCGGAATGATTGCCCCGTCGTTGCTCGATGGCGCGCAGCAGGACTTCGACGGTCAGCAGCGCACCGACAGCCGCGCCGTGTTCGGTCAACTCACCTGGCATGCCACGGACCGTCTGGCGATCACACCAGGGCTGCGTTACACCCGCGAGCGCAAGCAGGGTTGGCTGTCGCGCAGCGTTTCGGGGTTGTCGCCACTGGGTCCGGACCTGATCTCGCAGTTGGCGGGCCCGTTGCTGCGCAGCGTCGCACTCGGCGGCGAGTACTACCGACGTGATGCGATTGAGGAGAGCAACCTTTCCGGGCAATTGACGTTCAGCTACCAGTTTGCCGATGACCTGCTCGGTTATGCCAGTTGGTCGCGCGGTTACAAGGCCGGTGGGATCAATCTCGACGTAATCGGCCCCAATGTCTCATCGACATTCGATGCGGAGCGGGTCACTTCGGTCGAAGTGGGTCTCAAGCGCAGCTTCTGGAACGAACGCGGCATGCTCGATCTGGCTGTGTACCAGGCCGATGTCGACGACTACCAGGCATTGACCAACCGTGCGCCGGCGAACCAGTTTTCGCCGCCGATCCGCGACAACCTGATCAATGTCGGCAAAGTGCGCCTGCGCGGGATCGAACTGGACGCGCAGCTACGTGCCAGCGAACGGGTTGACTTGAGGCTGGGGATCGCCTGGAGTGACGCACGCTACCGTGATTTTCCCAACGCGCCGTGCTCGCCAACCAGCGCGCAGTGGTCCTGCGACTTGGGAGGTCAACGCGTGTTCAACGCCCCAGAGTGGAACGCCAATACCGGAATCGACTATCGCTACCCACTGGAGCATGGCCTGGAGCTGTTCAGCGCCCTGGACTACAAATTCCGCAGCGGTTACTACGGCACGCTCGAAGGTGGCCCGGGCAGCTATCAGCCATCCTACGGGCTGACCAACCTGCGTCTTGGACTGCGCCGCAGCAACAGGCGTTGGGAAGCCGAACTGTGGGCGCGCAATCTGTTCGACAAGAACTACATCACCGCGGTTTACGCCCGGCTTGGCGCAGGTGATTACGGAGTGCTTACAGGCGACCCGCGCAGCGTCGGCATGACTTTGCGAACGCGCTGGTAGTTCTCGACCTAACTAAACTAAATGACTATTTGGTTTAGTTAGGTTCATGAGCAGGGGTTCAAGAATGGGCGAGGGCAGACGCGCGACGTGCGCTGATGCGCTCGACCGTCTGCATATGTTCCGTGCCCCATGTGCACAGCCCGCTCAGCGCAGTCGCCAGGGATTGCCCGAAAGGCGTGAGGGAATACTCGACCTTGGGTGGTATTTCATGGAAGTCGATGCGTGCAATTATTTCATCGCGTTCCAGCTCCTTGAGCTGTTGGATCAGCACCTTATCGGTCACGCCGCCGATCGCACGTCTCAGTTCGCCGTACCGGTGAACATTTTTCGCCAGGTTATACAAGACCAAGGGTTTCCATTTGCCGCCAATGACGGACAGGGCGGCTTCGAGTCCGCAATTAAAGCTGTTGTTGACCATGGTCTGAAGTTCCAAGGGGGTACTTACTAAAAGGTGCATACTATTCAAAAGAATAGCCTGGATCTAGAGTTGGGCCTCAACATTCTTGGGAGTTAACCATGAGCAGGCTTAACGGAAAAATTGCAGTGATTACCGGCGGCAACAGCGGCATCGGCCTGGCCAGTGCCATTCGTTTTGCAGCGGAAGGCGCGCAGGTGGTTATCGTGGGACGCCGGCAGGAAGAACTGGACAAGGCGTTACACCAGATCGGCCCTGAGGCTATTGCCATCCAGGGTGACATTTCGAATCTGGACGATCTGGATCGTATCTTCACCCAGGTCAAAGCTGCCAAAGGCCGCATAGATGTGCTGTTTGCCAATGCCGGCCTTGGCGATTTCCAACCCATCGGATCAATCACCGAAGAGTCGTTTGATCGCACATTCGGCATCAACGTCAAAGGCACACTGTTCACCGTGCAAAAAGCGCTGCCACTGATGCACGCAGGCAGCTCGATAATCGTCACCGGCTCGACCACAGGCAGCATGGGCACGCCGGCATTCAGTGTGTATAGCGCCACAAAGGCCGCGCTGCGTAACTTCGCCAGGAGCTGGGCGCTGGATCTGAAAGGTACCGGTATTCGCGTCAACGTACTTTCACCCGGGCCGATCTCGACACCGGGGCTGGACATGGCGCTTGCCGGCACCGGCCAGAAAGACGCGATCATTGAAGACATGACCGCACAGTTGCCGCTGAGTCGAATTGGTCAGCCCGAAGAAGTCGCAGCAGCGGCGTTGTTCCTGGCGTCGGATGAAAGCAGCTTCATGACCGGCAGCGAAATGTTCGTGGATGGCGGTTTTGCCCAGGTCTGATATTGAGAGGGGTTTTGCCCATTGAAATCTGATGGGCACTGCCTCTGATTACGCGCTGCAATGATACGCATAATGTATATTATGTTAAACAGCGTGTGTAGAGGTGTTTACTCATAGTGTCACCTGCACCCCTCGCCCCCTGGACACTGCTGACTGCTCCCGAGATGGTGTCTATCGCCTTGGATGAGTGGAATTAACAACATTTAACTCGCAAGCCACAGCCCTGCAACCAAGAATGAATCCCTCTGCGCATACCTGTTTATCCAAAGGAGGTGGTGCTGACCCTTCGTGTCGCGCTGGCGCATTCCCGTCGTTTCAAGGACATTCTTATGGCCCACGTTCAGCACAACGTCGCCCGCGCGTTAGCCACACAAACGCGAAAGACCACTACAAGTGGCCTCACGCCTTGGCGGGAAAACCTGGTCAAGCAACTGATCCTCGACCGCCTAAGCGAGCCCCTGAGGTTACCTCTATTCGGAGGTACACCATGAAGAACCCGGTGCTTTGCTGGTGCCTGTTGTGTGTTGGAAAGGTTATGGCAGCAGACTCGACAGAGCCCAGAACCTCGGGCTTTCTAGAGGACGCAACGCTCAACGTTATCAGCCGAAATTTCTTCTTAAACAATGATAACCGCTCCGAAAACGCCGCAAAAAATTACCAGCGAGAATGGGCACAGGGCTTCATCACGACGTTTGAGTCAGGCTTCACGCCCGGAACATTTGGTTTTGGTGTAGATGTGCATGCTTTTGTCGGGCAAAAACTCGATGGCGGTAAGAGACACTCAGGAACCGGGCTTTTACCCGTCGACAGTGGTGGAGAGTCCGCACAAAACTTCAGCGACGGCGGCGGCGTGATCAAGACTCGCCTCTCGCAGACCTTTATCAAGTTCGGCGAGATGGAAGTAGAAACCCCAGTCTTCGACACTTCCGACAAACGTCTGCAACCCGAATACGCAACGGGATGGCTCTTAGAAAGTGACGAGCTTACGGGCATACACCTGGTCGGTGGCAAATTCACGGCATTCAAAAACCAGGATTCCTCCTCTTCTAAAGGGGATTTTTCCGGGTATGGCGTTAACACCGATGTGGGCTCAATCAGCTTCGTTGGGGCTGACTTCACGTCCAACAAGAACCTAGGCGCCAGGCTGTATTCATCCCAGCTAACAGACACTTGGAGACAGTATTACGCGAACGTGTATGCCCGTCGCTGGGATACGTTTGTAGATTTCAACATCTACCATACGATTGACTACGGGCGCTCAGTTGCGGGAGGCATTAACACAACAGCTTATAGCCTTTCTGCCAAACACAATATTGGCAACCAAGCCTTTACCCTGGCGGTCCAAAAAAATCATGGTGACACGCCTTTCGATTTCGTAGGGGGCGACTCCATATACCTAGCCAACGCCATCAAGTTCGCCGATTTCAATGGCCCCCATGAGCGTTCCTACCAAGCCCGCTACGACCTGGATTTCGCATCCATGGGATTTCCTGGGCTCAAGTTCATGTCACGATATGTGACTGGACGTGATATCGACGGTACTCATGCACCGCAAGGAGGGGCTTACTTCCCTTTTGATCCTAGCGAACAGGAGTATGGCCCTCAGCAAGGCAAAGGCGGGAAGCACTGGGAGCGCGACATTGATCTAAGCTACACCGTCCAGTCCGGGCCGGCGAAAGATCTTTTAGTGCATTTCACCCACGTTTCTCATCGGGCGAACGAAGCACAAGGCGGGCCGGACATCGACCGCATTTACTTTGTCCTTGAGTACAACTTCAAACTGCTGTGATTCCTCACCCGTTGAAGAAACGACGGATCTCTATAGGCAACTGGATATCTCATCCACTAGCGAAGCGTGAAGGTGTGATTCTCATAGAATCGCGCTGCGAAATTAGACGGTCTATGTGATCCAAATCAACGAAGTGCTGTTATCGTCAAAAGGAGCGTTCATGCCTCGGAGCAATCTGCTATCGTCGCCCTATCGCCCCTCCTGGTGAATTGCTGTGCGTCGGATTGGATTGATCCTGGTAATGATTGCTAGCCTCGTGCTGCCGACCTTCGGCGGTATGGCTTTCAGCATGCCAGCACCACCTTGCCCGATGCAGAGCGCCGATCATCAGGGCCATGCAACGGCCGATGCTCCGTGCTGCGAACAAATGGACAAGTCTGATGGGGTGGCCAGTAAGTCCCCCTGCAAATCCGGCCAGGAATGCAAGACCGGAGGACTTCTCCAGACCACCGTGATCAAGAGCATATCCCCTCTCCCCTCACGCCCCGAGATATTGCTGACCCAGTCGGTGATTAAGCGAGAGCCCGCAGGACTCTGGCGCCCTCCTCGTTTCGTCTAATGCAGTGATCATCCCGCGCCTTAAAGTCAGGCGCATCGTCGCGGCCAAGTTTCGTGGTAGCGACCCCGATCAATCGCATTGGAGGCGAAAGCATGTCCGCTTTCCTTTTCCCACGCCGAGGCTATCTCGGTGTGTTAGCTGCCGCATTCTGGGCAGTACCTTGGGTTGCCGCGCAGGCGCAGCCCCTGACCTTCGAACGAGCGCAGGCACTCGCCGAACAGCGCGCACCTGAGAACCTTGCACGACAAGCACGGGTCGCCTCGGCACAGCAGGCCGTAGGGCCCGCGGACGCCCTGCCCGATCCCAAGCTGATTCTCGGCATCGACAACCTGCCCATCGAGGGGCCTGATCGTTACGCCCTGAATCGGGACTCGATGACCATGCGCCGCATTGGACTCATGCAAGAGGTTCCTAATGGCGACAAACGCCAGGCCCGTCGCCAGTTGGCCGAGGCCTCCGTTGTCCGGGCCGAGGCCGAGCAGCGCGCCATGCAGCTTGAGGTCAAACGCCAGACGGCATTGAGCTGGCTGGATGTGTACTACGCCGAGCACAGTGTTGGCCTCTTCGATCAACTGGACCGGCAGATCGAGATGCTCCGCTCGACGGTGCAATCGCTGATCGCCGGCGGCAGCGCTCAGCCTGGCGAACTGCTGCAGGCCGACCAGGAAGCTTTGGCTTTGCAGGATCGGCGGGACGAACTGAATCGCGACGTGGCGATTGCTCGGGCCAAGCTACGCCGCTGGATAGGCAACGAAGCTGATCAGCTTCTGGCGGGAGACACACCCAGCCTGAGCATGGACGTCCCGCATCTGCAGCATCGTTTGGCTCAGCATCCCGACTTGCGTGCGGCATCTGCCCGGGTTGGCGAGGCCAGCGCAGAGTTGAATGAGGCTGTAGCCGAGAAAACTCCCGACTGGGGCGTAGAGTTTGCCTACAACAACCGCGACAACCAGTTTGGCGACATGGTGATGGTGCAGTTTACCTTCGACCTACCGTTGTTCGTCGGAACACGTCAGGGCCCCAAGATCAACGCCAAGCAACAGAGTGTGTCGCAGATGGAAGCCGAGCAGGAAGTGCTGCTGCGCGTCCATCAGGCTGAGCTGGAAAGCGGCCTTGCCGAGTTGGAGCAACTACGCAGAGCGCTGGCGCGTACCGAGAAAACCTTGATCCCTCTGGCGAGCAAACGTGCCGATCTCGAACTGGCCGCCTATCAGGCCGGCAACAGTCAGCTGGCATCCGTCATCACCGCTCAGCGCGAGCTGATCGAGGCTCAGCTGCGACAGATCGAACAGCAGCGCAAGCTGAGTCAGCTCTCCGCGAGCTTGTACTACGCCTATGTGGAGGGCCTGCAATGAAGATTTCAGCATTAGGTTTTTCCGCGGCCTTGCTGGCCATGGGCATTGCCGCGGCAGGCGGTGGCTACTGGCTGGCCGAGAGGCCGGCCAAACATGAGGTCATGTCAACTCCCGCACCGACGGATGAGCGCAAAGTGCTCTACTGGTATGACCCGATGCAACCTGACCAGCGCTTCGATAAACCGGGCAAGTCACCCTTCATGGATATGGAGCTTGTCCCCAAGTACGCAGGTGCTGAGCAGGACTCCTCGACCCTGAGCGTGCCCGCTCAAGCCGTGCAAAACCTCGGAATGCGCACCGCACCAGTGATTCGCGGTGTGCTGCCTTCGGGTATCGAGGCCGTCGGTTCCCTGGCCTACAACCAGCGCGAGGTGGCGAAGCTGCAGGCCCGATCTGGTGGGTTCGTCGAACGGGCTTACGGACATGCCCCTGGCGATGTACTGCCCGCCGGTACGCCCCTCGTCGACCTGCTGATTCCCGAATGGTCTGCCGCCCAGTTGGAGTTCCTGGCGGTGTTGCGTACTGCTGACACGCGCTTGATAAGTGCAGCCCAGGAGCGCCTGCGCCTGCTGGGCATGCCTCAAGCGTTGGTCGAGCAGGTTCGTCGCAGCGGCCAGCCACGGGCGGTTCAGACCATCACCACGCCTATCGCCGGTGAGCTGCAGGCCTTGGACGTGCGTGCCGGGATGACCGTTGCAGCCGGCCAGGATCTGGCGCGGATCAACGGGCTGTCCACGGTCTGGCTCGATGCAGCAATCCCCGAAGACCAAGCTGGGGCGGTTCAGCTTGGCGCTAGCGTCGCCGCCACCCTGACCGCCTTCCCGGAACAGCCTCTGCAAGGTCGTGTCGTTGCCTTGCTACCGAGTGCCGACCCGCAGACGCGTACGCTCACGGTACGCAGCGAGTTACCCAATCCCGCCGGTAAATTGCGCCCCGGCATGTTCGCCGCCGTGCACCTGAGCAGCGAAGCCGGGCATCCCGCGCTACTAGTCCCGAGTGAAGCCGTGATTCGCACCGGAAAGCGTGCGCTGGTGATGCTGGCCGAAGCCGATGGACGCTACCGCCCCCTGGAAATAACCTTGGGCCGCGAGGCCGATGGGCGTCTGGAGGTTTTGTCCGGTCTTGAGGAAGGGCAGTCGGTCGTTACCTCCGGCCAGTTCCTGATCGACTCGGAGGCCAGCCTTCAGGGGGTCATGGCCCGCCATGTCGAGCAGAACAATGCAGAGCGGCTCGACAAGCAAGGAGAGCAGCCATGATCGCGCGCCTGATCCACTGGTCTATAGGCAACCGCTTCCTGGTACTGCTGGCGACCCTGTTCATCACCGCTTTAGGGATCTGGTCGTTGCGCAACCCGCCGGTGGACGCGTTGCCGGATCTCTCAGACACCCAGGTCATTATCAGAACCAGCTTTCCCGGCCAGGCACCGCAGATCGTCGAGAACCAGGTGACCTATCCACTGGCCACCACCATGCTATCGGTCCCGGGGGCGAAGACGGTGCGCGGCTACTCCTTCTTCGGCGACTCCTTCGTCTATGTGCTGTTTGAAGACGATACCGATCTCTACTGGGCGCGCTCGCGCGTGCTGGAGTACCTCAATCAGGCCCAGGAACGCCTGCCGGAGGGTGTCACCACCACTCTGGGCCCGGATGCCACCGGCGTAGGCTGGATCTACCAGTACGCCCTGGTCGACCGCAGCGGCCAGCATGATCTTGCCCAGCTACGGGCACTGCAGGACTGGTTCCTCAAATACGAACTCAAGAGCCTGCCCAACGTAGCCGAAGTGGCCACCCTCGGCGGCATGGTCAAGCAATACCAAGTGCTGCTCGACCCGCAAAAGTTGGTGGCTTATGGGGTCACTCAGCAGGAGGTCGAGGCGGCGCTGAAGAGCGCCAACCAGGAAACCGGCGGCGCCATAATGGAACTGGCAGAGCGCGAGTATATGGTGAGGGCTTCGGGCTATTTGGAGAGCCTGGATGATTTTCGCAATGTGCCGCTGCGGGCTTCGGCAAGCGGAATTCCGGTTCTGCTAGGCCAGGTGGCCACCATTCAACTGGGGCCAGAGATGCGTCGCGGCATTGCCGAATTGGACGGCCAAGGGGAAGTGGTCGGTGGCGTGGTCATCCTGCGCTCCGGCAAGAATGCCCGGGACACCATCGCTGCCGTGAAGACCAAGCTGGACAGCCTAAAATCCAGCCTGCCGACCGGCGTCGAGGTGGTTACTACCTATGACCGTTCGCAACTGATCGACCGTGCCATCGACAATCTCAGCTACAAGCTGCTGGAAGAGTTCGTGGTGGTTGCCTTGGTTTGCCTGATCTTTCTCTGGCACCTGCGCTCGTCGCTGGTCGCGATCATCACCCTGCCCCTGGGTATCCTGATGGCCTTCATCGTCATGCGCTACCAGGGCGTCAACGCCAACATCATGTCGCTCGGCGGTATCGCCATTGCCATCGGCGCCATGGTCGATGCCGCCGTGGTGATGATCGAGAATGCACACAAGCACATCGAGGCCTGGAAGGCACGACACCCCAATGAGCCGCTCCAGGGTGAGGCACACTGGCGAGTTATCGGCGAAGCCGCGGCCGAAGTCGGACCGGCACTCTTCTTCAGCCTGCTGATCATCACCCTATCGTTCCTCCCGGTCTTTACCCTGGAAGCCCAGGAAGGACGCCTGTTTGGCCCACTGGCCTTTACCAAGACCTATGCCATGGCCGCCGCTGCCGGCCTCTCGGTCACCCTCGTACCGGTGCTGATGGGCTACTGGATTCGTGGGCATATCCCCAGCGAACAGCAGAACCCCTTGAACCGCTGGCTGATCGGCGCATACCGGCCGGTGCTGGAGTGGGTGCTGGCCTGGCCCAAGGTGACGCTGGCGCTGGCCGTGCTGGTCTTTGTGTCTAGTCTCTGGCCCCTCAGCAGACTCGGAGGAGAGTTCCTGCCGCCCATGGACGAAGGCGATCTGTTGTACATGCCTTCGGCACTGCCCGGCTTGCCGGCGAGCAAGGCAACCCAACTGCTGCAGCAAACCAACCGCATGATCCTCACGGTGCCGGAGGTGGCCCGGGTGTTCGGCAAGGCCGGGCGAGCGGAGACGGCTACCGATCCGGCGCCGCTGGAAATGTTTGAGACCACCGTGCAGTTCAAGCCGCGCGAGCAATGGCGCGTGGGTATGACGCCGGAGAAGCTGATTGAGGAGCTGGATCGCGCAGTGAAAGTCCCAGGGCTGTCCAACATCTGGGTGCCGCCAATACGCAACCGCATCGACATGCTGGCTACGGGGATCAAGAGTCCCATCGGCGTGAAGGTCTCCGGAACCTCCCTGGTCGATATCGAACGCATTACTCGCGATATCGAGGCGGTGGCCAAAGAGGTGCTTGGGGTGAGTTCGGCATTGGCAGAACGCCTTACCGGGGGGCGCTATGTGGATATCCAGATCGATCGACTGGCCGCAGCACGCTATGGCCTGAGCATCGCCGACGTGCAGGCGGTGGTATCGGGCGCAATCGGCGGCAGCAATATCGGCGAGACAGTTGAGGGGCTCGCCCGCTTCCCGATCAACCTGCGCTATCCCAAGGAGTGGCGAGACAGTCCGCAGGCGCTACGGCGTATGCCGATCCTCACCCCAGTCGGCCAGCAGATCACCTTGGGCACCGTCGCCCAGGTTAGTCTGACCGAAGGGCCGCCGATGCTTCGCAGCGAGAACGGGCGTCTGTCCGGTTGGGTCTATGTCGATGTCCGTGGACGCGACCTGGCATCGACCGTGCGCGAGCTGCAGCAACGCGTAGCTGAGCGGGTACAACTCGACGCTGGCATGACCGTCTCCTACTCCGGACAGTTCGAGTTCCTGGAGCGTGCCAATGCGCGGCTGGCCTGGGTGGTGCCGGCGACCTTGTTGATTATCTTCGTGCTGCTCTACCTGACCTTCAACCGCTTCAGCGAGGCCCTGCTGATCATGGCCACCCTGCCCTTCGCCCTGTCGGGGGGCATCTGGCTGCTCTACTGGTTCGGCTTCAACTTGTCGGTGGCCACTGGGGTGGGTTTCATCGCCCTGGCCGGCGTCTCGGCCGAGTTCGGGGTGATCATGCTGTTGTATCTGAAGAACGCCTGGCATGCTCGGCTGGATGCCGGGCGCAGCGGTGATCCAGCCCTGCTTGAGGCCATTCGTGAAGGCGCGGTGCTGCGCGTTCGTCCCAAGGTGATGACGGTTGCCGTGATCATCGCCGGCCTGCTGCCCATTCTCTGGGGCGGTGGAGCGGGCTCAGAGGTGATGAAACGCATCGCCGCTCCCATGGTTGGCGGCATGATCACCGCCCCGCTGATGTCCATGCTGGTCTTGCCGGCAGCCTACTGGCTGATGCGAAGACAGCGCACAGGAAAAGTTCGCGCTCCGCAGGCGCTGTAACTCCAGACGCTCAGGTGAGCCGCACACCAAGTGCGGCTCGCCTGAGTAACAGCACAAACAGCATTACGGCGATGTAACTTCGACTTCATTTTTGTGACAGGTTGCGAGGGTATATTTTAATTACTACTTGGAAGGAGTTATTAAATATGAAAGCCCTCAACGCTATCGCCGCACTTACAATTATGGCTATTTCTTCTGCAACCATGGCAGAAGGTGGCGCTGATCGTGTTTATGGTCGGATGATTCAAGCCAATGAACAGGCCATACAAGAGTATGCTGCGACTAACGGGAAGAATCGTCCCGAAGTCGTTCACTACCGCTATGGCATGAAGTTTGACATCGCCAAGGTCGTAGCCAACACCCCTACGGGTTCAAGCTGTGGTGTGATGCCGGCCCAGATGACATACGAGGATTCCAACGGCAATTTGAGTATTCTTGAATACCGGGTAACCGGGACAGGCTGCCGGAACCAAAATTAATAAATGACATCACGCTGACTGAAATGTAATTTCCAAGTCACCCTAAAGTACGCCTTGTGGTTCTGCTTTGATGCCGTTACGTCCAATCCTTCAGATGAGCGTATGCGTCCGGCCAAGTCACCTACCCAGCCCTGCAAAGCCAAGACATGGTGTGCACTTAAATTTAAGTGGACACCAGTTCTAGCCTTTTAAGCGGGTATTTCATGCAGCCAACACGCCGTTCCTATTCCAAGTCCTTCAAGGCTCAGGTCATTCAAGAGTGCGCCGAGCCCGGCGCTTCGATTGCCAGCATCGCGCTCCGCCATAGCCTCAACGCAAACCTCGTCCACAAATGGATTCGAGTGCAGACGCAAAAAAGCACGACGCTGCAACCTGCTTTCATTCCGTTGCCTATGCAGCTGGCTGGTGCAAATTCGCATGCTGCATCGCCGAATATCTGCGTTGAGATCCAGCACCCGCGTGGTACCGTTAAAGTGAACTGGCCAACTGAAAGTCCTGCTGCCTGCGCGACCTTTCTACGAGACTTGCTGCGATGATCCGCATCGATTCCATCTGGCTCGCCACCGAGCCGATGGACATGCGCGCCGGTAACGAGACGGCATTGGCCAGAGTGATCGCGGTGTTTGGTGCGGCGAAGCCGCACTGTGCTTATCTATTCGCCAACCGCCGCGCCACGCGCATGAAAGTTCTGGTGCATGACGGCTTCGGGATCTGGCTGGCGGCTCGGCGTTTGAACCAAGGCAAGTTCCACTGGCCAGGTATTCGCCAAGACTCTGAAATGGAGTTGGATACCGAACAACTCCAGGCTTTGGTGTTGGGTCTGCCATGGCAACGCGCCGGCTCCGGCGGTGCGATCACCCTGCTTTAACGGCTGCCATTAGCCTATCGGTCTATCGCCGCGAGTTGTCTGGTCTGGCAAAATCGGCGCCATGACTTCGCTCCCCAATCTCGACCACCTTACCCCTGAACAACTGCGCGCTTTAGCGGCGCAGTTGTTACAGCGCGTCGAGACGCTCGACCATCAAGTCGACACGCTGGGTAAGACGGTCGAGACGATGGGCAAGAAGATCAACCGCGATCAAACGGTTATCGAGAAGCTCACCCAGGAGATAGCACAACTCAAGCAATGGCCATGATCCGTACGCGTATCTAAAAGATGTCCTCACGCGCCTGCCGACGCAGCGCGCGAGTGACATTGACCAGCTATTGCCGCATCAATGGACGCCCACCTGATCTGCGCAAGGTGTGCTCACCATGCGCTAACATAAAACAGACAAGTCTAGTTCAAGGAAGACATCCAGCATGAAAAGGCAACAACGTACGATCGGAGCGGTGCTTCGAGTTCCTCTCGAAAATGATATGCACACTTTATGCCCTGACACTGCCGGAAGCGGACTTCGCTTTCTTCGATGCGCGCTCCAGTGCCCCTATAGCAGACTTAGGAGCCTTGCTCGATCTACCTATTCTATTTACTGTCGCAGTACACAAAAGCGCCTGGTCTCAAGGGCGATGGCTGAAGATGGGTAAAATTGCCCCACCACAGAACCTGCTGGCTCCGCGGCCCATGTTCATCCAGAAAATCATTGGCTTCCAGATATACCTCAGCGGCACCATCACAGCGTCTACCCGAGAAGAGTGTGAAGGCTTGGATCGATGCGAAGTATGGGAGCCCCACCACGTTGAGGATCGCCTAAACGCGCACTATAAAGGTGTCCCATGCAAATGGGAGATATCACAACGAATACGATGAAAATCTGTAACCCTCCGGCGAACTCACCTACCTGATCCCAGCCATAAAGTTTCCCCGACACCAAGCAGTATGAAACTGGCATATCTCAGCCATCCGGGTGATTACATTTCTGAAAGGTCGAGGGGCTCAGCAGTTGGCGTGTTCAGCCTGTTTGGATTGGCTGCCGGCGACGGGGGCTTCATCCTTCTGCTGCTTGGCCAATTGATAGGCTTCCAGCGAAGCCTGACGGGCTTGTTCCATGCGTGCAAACGTGCGATCGGCACCGCCTTCGGCCAACGCCAGGCTGGAAACACTCAGGGCAGCAACTACAAACAGGGTTTTGATCGATTTCATTTCGTAAATCCTCGTAAGTTTAGAAGCCCCCGTAACGAATGGGGGCGAGCGTTAAGCTCGCTGCTACGTTAACCACGAAGCCCTGTCAGCAACCTGATCCGAACATTACGGTTCTGTCAGACTGCAGTACAACACGCTGGAGTTGTGCAAAACCGCCAAGTCCGACAGCTTGCTGCCTGAGATTACCCGCCTACTAATTAGCAGACTAGCCAACGTCCGTTGTTTTCAACCTAAGCGCATTGAAAACCACCGAGGCTGAACTGACACTCATTGCCAAAGCAGCGATCAAGGGCGACAGAAGATGCCCCGTCAGCGGGTACAGCAGCCCGGCCGCTAGCGGGATTCCCATCGCGTTGTAGAGAAATGCAAAGGCAAGGTTCTGCCTCATGTTCTTCACCGTGGCCACTGACAAGGTGCGCGCTCGCAGGATGCCCATCAGGTCTCCCTTGACCAGGGTCACTTGGGCGCTATTCATCGCCACGTCGGTGCCCGTGCCCATGGCGATGCCGACGTCGGCCCTGGCCAAGGCCGGCGCATCGTTGATGCCGTCGCCTGCCATGGCGACACGCCGGCCATAGCTCTGCAGGTCGGCGACTAGTTTCTCCTTGTCCTGCGGCTTCACCTCGCCATGCACTTCCTCGATACCCAACTGCTTCGCCACAGCTCTTGCGGTGGTGAGACCATCGCCAGTGGCCATGATGACCTTCACGTCCGCGCTCTGGAGTTGAGCGACGGCCAGTTGGGAGGTTGGCTTGATCGGATCGGAAACGGCCAGGAGGCCCGCCAGGCGGCCATCGACTGCCAGATAGATGATGCTGATACCCTCCAAGCGCAGTTGCTCTGCACGGTTACGCAGTGGGGTAATGTCAACGCCCGCCTCCTCCATCAGCGCGGTGTTCCCGAGCTGCAGTCGATGGCCATCGACCTCTCCGCGCACACCAATGCCTGAGCCAGATTCGAAGGTCTCCGGTTTCACCAAGGCAAGACCCTGTTCACGCGCATGATCGACAATGGCATGAGCCAGTGGATGCTCGCTGCCCTGGTCGAGGCTTGCAGCCAAGCGCAGAACCTCGACCGAATCGAACGACCCGGTTCCCTCTGCACTATGAAAGGCCGGCCGCCCCAGCGTCAGTGTCCCGGTCTTGTCGACGATCAAGGTGTCGATTTTGCAGAGGTTTTCGATAGCGCTGGCATCGCGGAACAACACACCTCTGCTGGCGGCCTTGCCGGTCGCGACCATGACCGACATCGGCGTTGCCAAGCCCAGGGCGCATGGGCAGGCAATGATCAGTACGGCCACGGCGTTGATCAGGCCAAATACCCAACCTGATTCCGGCCCGAACAGCCCCCAGCCAAAAAATGTCAGGATCGCGATCAGGATCACCCCCACCACGAAATACCCTGCCACGGCATCGGCCATACGCTGCATGGGCGCCTTGGAGCGCTGGGCCCTAGCCACCATCTGGACGATCTGCGACAACATACTTTCGGCGCCCACCTTTTGCGCTTCCATCACCAGGCTGCCGTGGGTATTCAGGGTCGCACCGATCAGGGGATCCCCTACCCGCTTATTGACGGGCACCGGTTCGCCGGTGAGCATCGATTCATCGACAGCGCTCTCGCCCTCCAGCACGGTGCCATCCACCGGGACCTTTTCGCCCGGCCGGACACGCAAGTGGTCACCCTGATGGACGTGGGTCAGCGGAATATCTTCTTCCTGGCCGTCAGGTCTGATGCGCCGGGCAGTCTTGGGGGACAATCCCAGCAGTGACTTAATGGCGGCAGAGGTCTGCGAGCGGGCTTTGAGTTCGAGCATCTGGCCCAACAGCGTGAGCGAGATGATCACCGCAGCGGCCTCGAAGTAGACGCCGATGCGTCCATCCTGAACGAAGGCCGCCGGGAACCACTGCGGGGCCAAGGTAGCTGCCACACTGTAGAGGTAGGCAGCTGCAGTTCCCAATCCGATCAGGGTCCACATGTTGGGGCTGCGGTGCCGGATGGAGTCTATTCCACGAGTGAAAAATACCCAGCCCCCCCAAAGCGTCACGGGTGTTGCCAGAACCAACTCAACCCAGTTCTGGGATGTTCCATGAAACAGCTGCAAGGAATGACCAGCCATCGCCAGCACGGTCACGATGACGGTCAATGGCAGGGTCCACCAGAACCGTCGTGAGAAGTCCTTCAGCTCTGGGTTTTCCTCCTCTTCCAGCTCCGGGATGACAGGTTCCAGCGTCATCCCACAGATCGGGCAGTTTCCGGGAGACGGTTGACGGATCTCTGGATGCATCGGACAGGTGTATTCAGCACCTACTGACACCGATGTAGGTGCTGGAGCCGCGTGCTGGTGATGCCCCCCATGAGACTGATGGCTCATGTACTGATGAGGGTGTGCTTGGAATTTCTCCAGGCACTTCGCACTACAGAAGCGATAGGTCGTCCCTTCAACGATCTCGCGGTAAGGGCTGTCAGGTTTCACCTCCATGCCACATACCGGATCGCGCTGGCTCTCAGAGTGGCCGTGCGAATGATGTGCATGGCCCTGGTCATGATGGCAGGAGGTCTTTTGCATTCGATTTACTTCCTATCCTCGTCCTTGGAAACCGCGGCTCCGCTGGAGTGGGAGTGCCCGCCATGATTGTGGCCAAACAAATGCATCAGCGGGCATAGCAGCAAGATGAGGTATGGCAAAGCCTGCGAAAGATGACCGTAGTGCTCGCGCGCAACATAGAAGATGCCGATTACGGCCAGCATGATCAGTGCGATGCCAATCTTGCTCTTCCAAAAAGCTGGTTCAGTAGTGCCGGTGTCGTGCGTGTGGTCCATGACAATAGCCTCGATTCAATGACCATAAGAGGCGCCGCTAGGCCAAAGGAGCAATCACGGAAGGCCTGGAAGATGGGGGAATCTTTACGGATGGCATTCCTTGTCGGCCATCATCAGCTTGTGCTCGCGACTCATTTGACCCAGCACGTCGTCTACCAACTTGTCGTGCTTCTCCATCCAGGCCAGATGCTCTTCGGCGGACATGCCTGGGGCAGGATGTTCGTTGTGCAGCTGGCTCATGATCTCTTCGAGCATGTTCATATGCTCCTTTATGTGCACATGCCGCTTGCCGACCGGGGCCTTCTCCGCTTGGATCAGCACGGCTTCTGCTTTGTCGCGCATCTGCTGGATGCGTTCGAATACACGGTCGCTGCCCCCTTCGGCCCAAGCCATAGAAGACAGCAGTAACGAACCAACCAGAAGCAAAGGTTTCAGCGATTTCATGGGGCAGTCTCCATCAGTGCAAACTATGACCGGCACCTCTGCTTTTGGTCTATCGAGGGCCGAAAGCACAACCTAGTGCTCATGCTTGCACCCTAGACAAACCACCCTGTCAGTGACCTGAAGTCAGAATTACATTTCCGTAAGCTTCTGGTTGGGGCCGCTGTTTGCCTACAAACTCAGGCCACCCGTTTTTTGGAGTCTGCTCGCATGAAACTACTGGTAGCTGAAGATGAACCCAAAACCGGTGCATATCTGCAGCAAGGCCTCACCGAAGCGGGATTCAATGTCGACCGGGTTATGACAGGTACGGATGCCCTGCAGCACGCGCTGAGCGAGCCCTATGACCTGCTGATCCTGGATGTGATGATGCCGGGGCTGGACGGATGGGAAGTACTGCGCAGGGTGCGCGCAGCCGGAAAAGACATTCCAGTGCTGTTCCTGACCGCACGCGATGGTGTAGAGGATCGCGTTAAAGGGTTGGAACTGGGCGCGGATGGCTACTTGATCAAGCCATTTGCTTTCTCAGAGTTTCTGGCCAGGGTCAGAACGCTGCTGCGCAGAGGCAATGGCTCACCCACGCAAACCACCCTGAAAATTGCCGATCTGGAAGTCGATCTGATGAAGCGGCGCGCGGTCCGGGTTGGGAAAAGAATTGACCTGACGGCGAAGGAGTTTTCATTGCTGGAACTGCTACTGCGCCGGCGCGGCGAGGTGCTCCCCAAGTCTCTCATTGCTTCGCAGGTTTGGGATATGAACTTCGACAGCGACACCAACGTGATTGAGGTCGCTGTACGTCGGCTGCGCGCCAAGATCGATGACGATTTCGATCTCAAGCTGATCCATACCGCCCGCGGCATGGGGTACATGATGGATGCGCCGGAGTGAATATGAAGCACCTCTCGCTGACCGCCCGCATGAGCTTGATGTTCATGACCGCGGTGATTGCCGTCCTGACGGTAGCGGGGCTGAGTTTCAACATGCTCAGCCAGCACCACTTCAAGATGCTGGACCGACAGGCCCTGGTGGAAAAGGAGCGGATTCCACTTGAGCCGGTGCCACAGGAACTTCAGCAGCTGGTAGCAGCCATCCGCTCAGAGCGCTATGAGTGACCACACACTGTTCCTGCGCTCAAAACGTCGTTCTGACCAGCCTCTAGCGACTGACCTTCACATTGAGTGGGATCCGCGTTTGACATGTTCCTGTCAGGCACCCGTCACCCTGACGTCAGCTCCGCCCGCCTAAAGTAACGCCATGACTGGTCTTGCGATGTCAGCTGGAAGGAGAAACGCAAATGAGCCACCCTGATGCCCACGACAGCGCTCTTAATCAATTCACCTGGCCATCGACGCTTGACAGCAATCTGGATAGAAAAGACCTGCTGCTCTGCGTGTTCGCCGAGCAGCGATTCGTGGCCGCGCAGGTCCGAGCCTGCAAGCTGGATCAAAAGGAGTACCTGCTGTCCCTGGTTGATTCGGCGTCCACGGTGAGCGACTGCACTGGGCCGCCATCAGGTTTCGATGCCAATCGCATGCGCAACGTCATCGCCGAAGCGGCCACCAAGGGGCATTGGGGCAAACCCTCAGGACATGGCCGAGCGCAGGGCATCGCCGCCCACTATGACTCGCAGACCTGCGTGGCAGTCGTGCTCGACGTCGAGGTGAGTGACGAGGGTCACGTGAGCGTTCATGACGTGGTGGTTGTCGCGGACTTGGGGCTTGCAGAAAACCCTGGTCGCCTGCGCTCGCAGCTTAAAGGCGCCTGCCTGATGGGGGTGGCGTTCGTGACGTCCGGTGATAATGGCCCCACCACGGCTAGTCCGAGCCCGATAGATGACAATCGCACCAACTGGCCACTCCTCTCGTTGCTGCCAAGGCAAATCGCGGTGTACCTGATCAACCCCACTCAGACCCTTGAGGCCCGCCAACCCAGCCAGCTGGTTTACGTGCCTGTCGTCCGGGCTTTGTGCAATGGGATTTGCAACGCCGCGGGCGCCCGCGCCATCCACTTGCCGTTCAGAAGCCAATTGCTCGAAAGAACGGTATATCGATGACACCGCCTGCGGGGTACATCTTTCGTTTTTGATGGAATATCAACATGGACACACAGGAAAACCGATGAAAGCACTCTACGCGCTCTTGATGATCGGCCTTGCCGGCTGCGCGCGCGCGCCGGTCGAGGCCGCCCCGCCGATGCCGGTCAGCTTCGGTGACTACCGCCTGCAAACCCTGGCACAGATTGAGCGCAATCGACAGTTCCAGAATCCCGACCACACTTTGGAACTGGCCTGGAATGCTCCCCGTGAGTGGGTGCCCGCGCAGCCCAATGCTAGAGGCGTTCTTCTGGTTCACGGCCTTGGCGATTCGCCCGGCTCGTTCGTAGATATCGCGACACAACTGGCCAGCCAAGGGTATCGGGTACGCACCGTGCTGCTGCCCGGACACGGCACGCGGCCGGCCGATATGCTCGACGTTGACATCAATGATTGGCGTCGCACCGTGGAACAACAGGTGACGCTGCTGCGCAAGGATGTCGGCCAGGTTTATCTGGGCGGTTTCTCCACCGGTGCCAACCTGGTTGTGGCTTACGCCATGGACGATCAGTCGATCGCCGGGCTGCTGCTGTTTTCCCCGGCGTTCAAGTCCAATGTTGCGTTTGATTGGGTGTTGCCGTGGCTGGCGAAGGTCAAGCCGTGGCTACGGCAGCCGTCCAGCACGGCCCCGCAACAGACGTCATTGCGCTACCAGAATGTGCCGACCAATGGCTTCGCCCAGTTTTACCTGAGCAGTACCGCCGTGCGCAGCAAGCTGGCAGCGCAGGAGTTCGACCGCCCGGTCCTGGTGGTCAGTGCGGCCCATGACTCGGTGGTGGATGTGGAGTTTGTCCGGGACGCCTTCCATCGACGCTTCCCCAACCCGGCGTCGCGGATGATCTGGTACGGCAACCTCGCCAACGAATTGCGAAGTCCACGCCTGCTGGTGCGCAGCGACCAGATGCCGGCCGAACACATCAGTCAGTTTTCCCATATGGGCGTGCTGTTCTCCCCCGACAATCCGCAATACGGTCGCCAAGGTAACCAGCGCCTGTGCTGGAACGGCCAGAGCGACATGGCGTACCAGCAATGCCAGGCCGGTGGCCCTGTCTGGTATTCGGACTGGGGTTATCGAGAGCCCGGCAAAGTCCACGCACGGTTGACCTACAACCCGTATTTCGCCTGGCAATCCGAGGTGATGGCGCAGGTGCTGGAGGCCGGGGCTCAAGGGCATCCCGGCGCCCCGGGCATTGGCGGTGGCGCTGATGACACTGCAAATGCCAGCGATCGCTTAAATCCTCGGTCCGAACTGGCCATGGATTGATTGCGATATCGAATACCCGGTGTTGATGACGATTCTTTTCATTTACATCGCCTTCAGAGGGGCCGGTGGCTATTCGCTGGACCGTTTCGTTGTTCGTGAACTTTAAATTCCGCAGGGAAGTTGTCGTCATGTTGCAATCGAAGATTCCCAGTACCTTTTTCAGTGTGTCGCTGACACTTGGCAGCTTGTTGATCATGGGTGGCGCAACCTGGTGGCTGTGGTCGCGAGAGTCGGTGGCTGCTGTGACAACCGCCCCGCCTTCGGTTCCGGTCAGTACAATCGAAATGCGCCACCGCGACGTCCCTGTACTCATCCACGCGATAGGTAATGTGCGCTCTCTGCACAGCGTCGAAATCCGCTCCCAGCTTGACGGCTTTCTGCTGGAATTGCCGGTCAAAGAAGGTCAGGTCGTCAAGCGCGGAGATCTCCTGGCACGTATCGATGATCGCGCCATCATTGCCGCTCTGGAGCACGCCAAGGCACAAACGGCTGTGGCTCAAGCTCAGTTGGCTTCGGCGAGCCTTGATCTCAAGCGTTACCGGGTACTGGCCAAGACCCAGGCTATATCGGCGCAAACCCTCGACCAGCAAGAAGCGATGGTTGCTCAATTGCGCGCAACGGTGCAGAGCCAGCAAGCGACCGTCACCGCCAATCAGGTGCAGTTGTCCCACACCCGGATCCTGTCCCCTACTGATGGTCGGATCGGCATCCGTAACGTTCATGAAGGCAGTTATGTCCGGGCCAGTGACACGCAAGCCTTGTTTTCAGTGGTTCAGCTGGACCCGATCAGCATCGAGGCCGCCCTTCCCCAGGCGCTCCTGCCGCAGTTGCGTACGCTGGTTGCCGGCTCAGGGCAAGCGCCGGTGACCCTTCGCGCGTACTCGGGCGACGGCGGTGAACTTTTGAGCGAGGGAAGCCTGAGCCTGATCGATAACCGGGTTTCCGACGCCACTGGGACGGTGCGAATCAAAGGCGACTTTGCTAACGTCCACGGACGCCTATGGCCGGATCAATCGGTGGTGATCACTGTGCAGGCCGCGATACTGCGCGAGGCCATGGTGGTGCCGCAGCGTGCTCTGCGACAGGGCGCGCAAAATACATTCGTCTGGCGCGTCAGAGACGGCAAGGCCGCTCCTCAGCCAGTGACGGTCACCTACGCCGACGCTGACATTGCGGTGGTCGAAGGCGTTGAAGCCGGCGACCGGATCGTTGACGACGGCCACTCCCGACTGCGTCCGGGCACGCAGGTGCATATTCTTGAGGGACGCGATGCAGCACCCTCCTCGGTCGCCAGCGGAAGTGCTTTCTGATGGCCGCTCGCAGTGTCTACGCCTGGTGTATGGATCACCCCATCGGCACTATTTTGTTGAGTTTTGCTCTGGTATTGCTCGGGGTGATCGCCTACCCCCGTTTGTCCATCGCACCGCTGCCGGAAGCCGATTTTCCGACGATCCAGATCACCGCGACACTGCCGGGAGCCAGTGCCCAGACCATGGCCTCCTCGGTAGCGACGCCGCTGGAAGTCGAACTGAGCTCGATACCCGGCATTACCGAGATGACCTCGGCCAGTTCGTTGAGCATGCTGACGCTGACGCTGCAGTTCACGCTGGACAAAAATATCGACGCCGCCGCTCAGGAAGTCCAGGCGGCAATCAATAATGCGTCGGCGCGTTTGCCCAGCGACATGCCTAGCCTGCCGGTATGGCGCAAGGTCAATCCTGCCGACAGTCCGATCCTGATTCTCAGCGCTTACTCCGCTAACTTGTCGCTGATGGAAGTCAGTGACCTGGCCAATACCGTGCTCTCTCGCCAACTCAGTCAACTGGCGGGGGTTGGCCTGATCAACGTAATTGGCGAGCGCCGCCCGGCGATCCGTATCCAGGCCCGTCCCGAGGTTCTCGCCGCTGCCGGCGTGACATTGGCAGACATCCGCACCGCAGTGCAGAGGACCAGCGTCAATCTGCCCAAGGGGGCTTTGTTCGGTAAACACCGAGTCTCCAATCTGGAAGTCAACGATCAGCTCTTCGAACCCCATGAATATGACAATGTGATTGTCACCTACCGCAACGGCTCGGCGGTGCGGGTACGGGATCTGGCACGCGTCACGCTGGGCTCGGAGGATGACTACACGCAAAGCTGGCCCAATGGCCAATCGGGCGTCGTACTCGTGATCCGGAGACAGCCGGGGGCCAACATCGTCGCCACCGTCGATCGGATTCAGGCAGCCCTCCCCCAACTCAAGGCGTCCTTGCCAGCAGACATGACGGTCGAAGTGTTGAACGACCGGACCCGCACCATCCGCTCCTCCTTGCATGAGGTGGAGTTGACGCTGGGCATCGCGATCGTTCTGGTAATCGGCGTCATGGCGTTGTTCCTGCGACAACTGTCAGCCACGCTGATCGTCACCACTGTACTGGGCGTATCGTTGGTGTCGACATGCGCGGCGATGTACCTGGCCGGTTTCAGCCTGAACAACCTGACGCTGGTGGCGATTGTCATCGCGGTCGGTTTCATCGTCGATGATGCGATCGTTGTGATCGAAAACATCCATCGACACCTGGAGCTGGGGGCGGACAAACGCACAGCGGCGCTCAAGGGCATCAGTGAAATCGGCTTTACGGTGGTGTCCATCAGTGTGTCGCTGATTGCCGCCTTCATCCCCCTGCTCTTCATGGGCGGGGTGATCGGTCGATTGTTCCGCGAGTTTGCCCTGACCTCCGTGGCCGCCATCATGATTTCGGCAGTGGTCTGCCTGACCCTGGCCCCGACGCTCGCCTCCCTTTTCATGAAGGCGCCCAGCCATCGAGTGAAGTCGGACAAAGACTTCTTCGCCGCTTTGCTAAAACTCTACGACCGCACATTGACTTGGACCCTGGGTCATCAGCGAATCATGCTAGGCGTGTTTTTTGGAACCGTGGCCCTCAGCGTGGCCAGTTTCATCGTGATTCCCAAAGGCTTCTTTCCGTTGCAGGACACAGCCTTCATCCTAGGATTTACCCAGGCCTCGGCCGACATCCCCTATGAGGAGATGGTCGAGAAACACAAACAACTGGAAGCGATTTTCAGCAAGGATCCGGCGGTCATCAGTTATAACCACGCCGTCGGTGGCACCATCACCGACTCGATCGGCAATGGTCGGGTCTGGCTGGTGTTGAACGACCCCGGGGAGCGGGACGAGACGGTCAGTCAGGTCATCGACCGGCTACGCCCGCAACTGGCGCAGGTGCCTGGCATCCAGGTGTTTCTGCGCGCCGTGCAGGACATCAACCTCAGTGCCGGCCAGCCCCGTGCGCAGTATCAATACGTGTTGCGTGCGCAGAGCAGTGCCGAGCTGGCGACCTGGGCCACCGCGCTGACCGATCGGCTGCGGGCCAACCCGCTGTTCCGTGATGCTTCCCATGACTTGCAACTGGATGCCAACATCACCCGTATCACCCTGGATCGCGACGAGGCCGCACGCTATGGCTTCACCGCCCAAGACCTTGACAACGCGCTGTACGATGCCTTCGGGCAACGGCAGATAAGCGAGTACCAGACCGAGGTCAACCAATACCAAGTGATACTCGAGCTGAGCACGGCACAGCGCGGCAATGCCGAAAGCCTCAGTTACTTCCACCTGCGTTCGCCGCTGACCGGGCAGATGGTGCCACTCCTCACGTTTGCGCGGATCGAGCCGCCGGCGAGCGGCCCTGTGGTCATCAACCACAACGGCATGCTGCCGGCCGCCAATCTGTCTTTCAACCTCGCCCCTGGAGTTGCACTCGGGCAGGCGGTGGCGGCACTTCAGGACATCGAACGCGAGATCGGCATGCCGACGTCAATGAACGGCACCTTCCAGGGCTCTGCCCAGGCGTTCCAGTCGTCCCTGGCCAGCCAACCGTTTTTGATCCTGGCCGCGTTGGTGGCCGTCTACATCATCCTGGGTGTGCTTTATGAAAGCCTGGTGCATCCACTGACCATCCTTTCAACCCTGCCGTCAGCCTGCATTGGCGCGATTGTGTTGCTGTGGGCCTGGCAATTGGACTTTTCGATCATGGCACTGATCGGCCTGATCCTGCTGATCGGCATCGTCAAGAAAAACGGTATTCTGCTGATCGACTTCGCCATCCACGCGCAGCGCGAACGCCACCTGTCCGCTCGCGACGCCATCCATCAGGCGTGCCTGGCGCGTTTTCGGCCGATTCTCATGACCACGCTGGCCGCCCTGCTCGGTGCCGTGCCCTTGATGATGGCCTTCGGCACGGGTGCCGAGTTGCGCGAACCGCTCGGGGTCGCAATTGTCGGTGGCTTGATGCTCAGCCAGGTGCTGACATTGCTGACGACGCCGGTGGTGTTCGTGACACTCGATCACCTGTGCCACCGGAAAAAAGCCCAGCCTGTCGCCAACCGGGAGCACTCCGTGTGATTTGCAGACCGTCACGCCTTGCCAAGGAAGGCTTCGACACTCACCGCCCGCCCTCCGGCGATTGCCCCCCGACACATGTGCTATTGTCAGAGAGACGGATCTAATCGTACGTCTGCTCTGACTCAGTGCAGATCGCAGGGCCGATATGGAGATCACCTCTGTGGTGAATGTACACCGATTGTTCGACACAAGATTGTTCGACACAACGCCCCCTGCTCCCCCCTATGGCGACGACCTTGAGTACGCCGTCTTCCTTACGGCCCACTGACGCCCGAACACGAGCCAAGGAAGCCGTCGATGGCAATCACTCAAAACAACCGTTTGGTACAGGTCGACAGCCCCCTCGGCGGCGATGTCCTGGTGCTGCAGAGCATGGATGGCAGCGAAGAGTTGGGGCGGTTGTTTCACTACGAACTGGACCTTACCTCCGAAGACCGGGCGATCAAGTTCGATCAATTGCTGGGCAAGCCGATGGGGCTGACCCTGGAGTTGTACAACGGAGGCAAACGCTATTTCCACGGCATTATCAGCAGCTGCCGGCAACTGACCGGCCACGGCCAGTTCGCGGGTTATCGGGTCAGTCTGCGACCGTGGTTCTGGCTGCTCACGCGGACCTCGGACTGTCGGATTTTCCAGAACAAGACCGTGCCGGACATCATCAAGCAGGTGTTTCGCGACCTCGGTTTTTCTGATTTTGAAGACAGTCTCAGCGCCAGCTACCGTGAGTGGGAATATTGCGTTCAGTACCGCGAAAGCAGCTTCGATTTCGTCAGCCGGCTGATGGAACAGGAAGGCATCTATTACTACTTCCGCCATGAAAAGGAGCGTCATGTTCTGGTGCTGGCCGACGCCTATGGCGCTCACTCCACGCCGGCGGACTACGACGCTGTCCCCTTCTATCCACCCGATCGGCAAATGCGCGAGCGCGATCATTTCTATGACTGGCAACTGGCACGGGAAGTCCAGCCTGGTTCGCTGGCGCTGAACGACTATGACTTCCTGCGCCCGCGCGCCAGCCTTGAGGTGCGCTCCAGTGTGGTACGCAACCACAGCAACGCTGACCACCCGCTTTATGACTACCCAGGCGAGTACCTGCAGAGCAACGATGGCGATCACTACGCGCGTACCCGCATCGAAGCCATCCACAGCCAGTTCGAGCGCGTGCAGTTGCGCGGCCGAGCCCGCGGGCTGGGCTCTGGTCATTTGTTCACGCTGACGGGTTATGACCGTGCGGACCAGAATCGCGAATACCTGGTGGTGGTCGCGCGCTATCAGATCCGTCAGGAAGTCTATGAAAGCGGGCAGTCAGACTCAGCTGAACAGTTCGTCAGCGAGCTGGACTGCATGGATGCCAGCCAGGCCTTCCGCCCTCTCCCTCTGACGCCCATGCCCATTGTCCGTGGGCCGCAGACCGCCGTGGTGGTTGGCCCCAGTGGCGAGGAGATCTGGACCGACCAGTATGGCCGGGTCAAGGTGCATTTCCACTGGGATCGCCATGACCAATCCAACGAAAACAGTTCCTGCTGGATTCGCGTGTCCCAAGCCTGGGCTGGCAAGAACTGGGGGGCGGTACAGATCCCGCGGATCGGTCAGGAAGTGATCGTCAGCTTCCTCGAAGGCGACCCGGACCGGCCGATCATCACCGGTCGCGTCTACAACGCCGAACAGACCGTGCCCTACAAGCTGCCGGCCAATGCCACTCAGAGTGGCGTGAAAAGTCGCTCAAGCAAGGACGGCTCACAGGCCAACTTCAATGAGATCCGCATGGAGGACAAGAAAGGTGCGGAGCAACTGTTTATCCACGCCGAGAAGAATCAGGACATCGAAGTCGAGAATGACGAGACCCATTGGGTCGGCCATGACCGCACCAAGACCATCGACAACGACGAAACCGTGCACGTCAAACACGACCGCACTGAGACGGTGGACAACAACGAAACCATCAAAATCGGCGTCGACCGCAAGGAAACCGTCGGCAACAACGAAACCATCTCCATCGGCGTGAACCGCACCGAAGATGTGGGCAGCGACGAGAAAATCACCATCGGCGCCAACCGCACTGAAAACGTGCGCAACAACGAGACCATCACCATCGGCGCGGACCGCACGGAAAAGGTCGGTGCCAACGAAAATATCACCATCGTCAGCAACCGCACCGAAGACGTGGGCGGTAACGAGACCATCGGCATCACCGGCAACCGCAACGAAACGGTCAAAGGCAACGAAGGTATCGAGATCAATGGCAACCAGAGTACCCAGATCGGCCAGAACGAATCCCGCGACGTCGCCCGTAACCGCACCACCAACATCAAGCAGAACGACAGCCTGGACGTTGGCAAGAACTTTGTCCTCAACGCCGGCGACTCCATCAGCCTGACCACGGGCGATGCGAGCATCACTTTGAAAAAAGACGGCACCATCATGATTCGTGGCAAGAACATCACCATCGACGGCTCCGGCGCCATCAACGTCAAGGCCAACAGGAACGTGGTGATCAAGGGACAGAAGATTTTGCAGAACTAGAACAGTGGAGATATCTCTATGACGGTTCAACAGCCCCTCCCCACCCAGGCCCGCATAGACACAGTCGTCATCGGCACCCTGCTCGATCTGCCGGACGCCAGCGCGCCCACGGTCACTTACCCAGGTTGCGCGAACAGCAGTGGCATCGTTGCACGTAACACTGCGCTGCTAAGCCCTGGGGACATCGGTTGTCAGGTGGCGTTGATGTTCGAAGGAGGCGACCCGGCCCGTCCGCTGGTGATCGGTCTTCTGCTCGGCGCGCCGGTCTCACCAGCGCCCTTCGCCAGCGTGCGCCTGGATGAGCAACGTATTGAACTGAGCGCCGAGCGCGAGATCGTCCTGCGTTGCGGCAAAGCCAGCATCACCCTGACCCGCGCGGGCAAAGTGATCATCCAGGGCGCCTACCTGTCCAGCCGTTCCAGCGGGGTCAACCGCATAAAGGGTGGTTCGGTGCAAATCAACTAGACAGGTCAGCGGCCTATGGAACTGCTCAACGCCAGCAAACTGCTTGCTGCCTATACCCTGGGCCTGGGGTCCGATGGTCGCGAATCCTTGGTCGTGGTGGCCAAAGGCACGTTCAGTCTACCGCTGGACGGCCGCGCCGCGACCCTCGCAGAGACCCAGCAACCGCTGCTGATGGCCGACACCTTCCTCGGCGAGCCTGGTCTGAGCCCCCCGTTGCAGGAAATGGATTTCGCCCCGGTCAAACCATGCTGCGATGTGCTGGTGTGTGGCAAGGCCTATGCACCCGGTGGACGGCCGGTGACGCAGTTGGCCGTCGGCATTCGCGTCGGTCGGGTGAGCAAGGCTTTTTCCGTCCTCGGCCCCCGACAATGGCAACAAGGGCTCCTGGGCGTCTCTCCCGGCTTGCCGCAACCTTTTACCGAACAAAGCATCTCCTACGCCCAGGCCTATGGTGGCTCTCATCCCGTGGCGAATGCACCGCAAATGCGTGACTGCTACCCGGATAACCCAAACGGTTGCGGCTGGTACTCACGCCGCATTAGTAGCTCCAACATCGTCGGCATGCCCATGCCGAACACCGAGGAACTGGGCAAGCCGATCGACAGCCCCTTTGGCGACTTCCGCCCCATGGCCCTCGGCCCACTCGGGCGTAGCTGGCCGCAACGTGTCCGCTACGCCGGTACTTATGACGATGCGTGGCTGGCCGACTGCTTTCCGTTTTTGCCAGAGGATTTCGACAACCGCTATTTTCAGGCAACGCCTGAGGATCAGCAGCTCGATTACTTGCGCGGCGGCGAAGAGGTGCTGCTGCTAAACCTCACCGCCCAGGAGCGCGCTGGCTTTCGCATTCCCAAAATGGACGTTCCGGTGACCTTTTTCCTGAAAAAAGGCGGTCATGAGACGGTGCACGCGGTGATCGATACTCTGTTGATCGACACAGACGCTCGCCAGGTGCAATTGACCTGGCGTGTCTCTCGTGCGCTTCGACGCAACATGTTCGAGATTGCCCAAGTGCTGGTCGGCACTGTGTCCACGGGCTGGTGGCGCGCCCGTGAGCTGGGCAAGGAGTATTACCCGTCGCTCGGTGCGCTGGTCAACGCCACGCGTGCCCCCGAGGAAACGCCGTGATGAGCGCTCTTTGGATCATTGGCTCCGGCATGGTCAGCGCTGTCGGCCTCAGCGCACCGGCAAGCTGCGCGGCGATCCGCTGCGCCATCGACAACTTTCAGGAAACCCGCTTTATCGACAGCGGCGGCGAATGGCTGATCGCCGCCAGCGTGCCCTTGGAACAACCGTGGCTCGACCGCACCAAGCTGATCAAGATGGCCAGCCGAGCAATCGCCGAGGCACTGCAGAGCACCCCCGGGGTCGATCCACACAAAACGCCGCTGTTGCTGGGTGTCGCGGAAGCCGAGCGCCCCGGCCGCCTCGCCGGTCTCGATCAGGGGTTGCTGCACGCCATCGAAGCCGAGCTGGGCCTGCGTTTTCATCCCGATTCTTCCATCATCGCCCGTGGCCGGGTCAGTGCCGCCGTGGCCCTGCTCAATGCGCGCACGCTGATTCATCAGGGCGGCCATCGCCACGTGCTGATTGCCGGCGTCGACTCGTTTCTTGAGGGAGCGACCCTGGCCGCCTTCGAAGAACGCGAACGCCTGCTCACCAGTCAGAACTCCAACGGTTTTATTCCCGGCGAGGGGGCCGCCGCCGTGGTGATCGCCGCCCCCTTTGCCAGCGATCAGCCGCAATTGGCCTGCATCGGCCTGGGTTTTGGCATGGAGCCAGCCACGGTGGAGGCCGAAGATATCCCGTTGCGCGCTGAAGGCCTGACCCAGGCCATACGCGCTGCGCTGAACGAAGCAGGCTGCGGGTTGGAGCAGATGGATTATCGTCTGACTGATATTTGCGGCGAACAGTACTACTTCAAGGAAGCCTCTCTGGCCCTGAGCCGCAGCCTGCGGGTACGCAAAGAGTTCTTCCATCTCTGGCATCCGGCCGACTGCATCGGCGAAGTCGGCGCCGCCATCGGCCCGGTGATACTCGCCGTGGCACTGGCCGCCTCTCGCAAGGGCTACGGCGAAGGGCCGAACATCTTCTGCCACCTGGGCAACGACGCCGGCCAGCGCGCGGTCGCGCTACTCAGTTATCAGACCGCGAGGGCTGCCTGATGGCCAATGAGGTTTTTGCCAACAATCGGGAGATTTCCTGCAAGGCGGGAGACGGAGTATCGATCGCCAGGTTTCCGGATGTCTGCTTCACCCCACCTCAAGCGCCGCCTACCCCGCTGGGTGTACCCATCCCCTATCCGAATACCGGTTATGCAAAAGACACGTCGCGCGGCAGCCGAACGGTCAGGATCAGTGGCAAAGAAGTCATGCTCAAAGACCAGAGCTACTTCAAAACCAGCACCGGCGACGAGGCCGGCAACGCGCCCAAGAAAGGTATAGTCACCAGCAAGATCAAGGGTAAGGTGTATTTCGTTTCATGGTCGATGGACGTCAAGTTCGAGGGGCAGAACGTCGACCGGCACCTGGACCTGACCACACACAATCATGCGTCGATGCCAGCGCAGACGCCCCCGGGCCCGACCACTGACGGCGTCGCCCAGGATTCGTCCTGCCCTCATACCAACCTCAAGCGTGACCCACCCAAGGACGAACACGAGATCAACCAGCAGGTGCGCATCAGTCGACAGAAAAAATTGCAGCAGCGCAGGGAGCAAAAGCTGGATCGAATGGTGGACAAGGCCAACAAGGCCAATAGCCCCAGTGAGAAGCAGGAGCTGTTCGAGGCGGCGCTGAAATACGACACCCTGATCAAGGGTGAGCGCTTCGAGGTAAAAGTGGCTGAGCAGACCCAAGCGAAGGAGGTCGCGGTAAAAATAACCTGCCGGGACTGCGGCCTGGTGATCCAGGAGTTCGACGTGGTGACGCGTGAGGGTGTGGTCAAGGAGTGCAAGGCGAGCTGGGGCCAGGTCGGGCTCTCACAGTTCAAGCGGGAAGAACAGTTGGCACAGCGACCGGATGTGTTTGGCCCGGGAACCGTCGTGCACGTCGCCGTCCCGAAAGGCCAGCGGAGTAACCTGGAAAAAAAGTTCGGGAAGGAAAACAAGCCACACATGTCGGGAAAGATTCAGGAGCACTAGCGTATGGCGTTTTCGTATCCGATATCGATCCACTTCCCTTCGCTACCTCAGGACAGTCTGAGAGGGAAGTTGCTGGCCGTGATCACTGCGTTGAAGACCCGACACATCATGGCCGCGAAATTGCCGGACTGTGTGTCAGAGTTGGTGGTAGACCCTGTTTCCGGCGAGTGGCTCGATACTGCCTCGATCGCGACCGACTGTGTGTCTCTGGAACAATGTCTGCAGCGGTATCGCTGGCTGAGCCTGGAGGTAGAACTCAGGCTCGGACAGGGACGGTATTTCGCGACGCTGTGCAGTTTTCCTGATGGCGAAGGAACGGATCGCGGCGGGCTCCAGTTCAATTTCAGCGACCGTGCGTTTCCGGCAATCTTTGAGTTCGAGGACGGTACGGACGGTCAGTTCGATGCCGAGGTCAAGCGCGACTTCCTGGCCGTGTGCATGACGGTCGTGCGGCAGGTGGATGCCGAAGCATTCATCCTGCTTGCGGATCAGGGCAAGTTTCACAGCGTCTCGCTGGATGAAATCATGCAGCGCCTCACCGCGCCGCAAATGAGTCTTCACGGACGCAGACCGGGATCGATCACCGGGGTGCGCGAGCGCTATTTGTCCGCGCAACGGATGCGTGAGCTGTGGGAATTGCCCGAAGATGATCCGCGCTGTTTCAATGCGGCCGGCTATACCGTGCTGGACATGATCCAGCGGTTCGTGTGGAAGGATTGATGGACGGCGTGGTGGCTCAGACGGTCGCCCTTCACGCCGAGGAAGTCTCTTTTCTCAGCATGCTTCGCGGCTACGCCGTACGCGCCTCGCACTACGACCTGCAAGAGCTGCGCAAACTCGACCTGCGCATCGAGGCGCACATCGACGGCCTGGCCATCGCTGGCCAGGCGGGCTACGACACCTTGCTGGCCCAGATTGGACCAGACGCTGTCGGCGAGATGTTTGCCTGCGTGGTGCTGGCCTTCGAGTCGGCCGATGGGAAAATGTTGTCGTGCCTTAGCGAACACTTACGACAGGCGCCGGAAACAGAACGCGGTTATTTGATGGCCTTGGGGTGGCTCGACTGGGAGCGGGTATCGCCCTGGATCGACCGTATGCTCGCCTCTCCCTCCCCGCTGTTCCGCCACCTCGGTCTGGCCGCCTGCGGCATGCATCGCCACGACCCTGGCGCCGCCCTGCTTGCCGGACTTTCCGATGCCGACCCCAGCGTGCTGGCACGGGCGACCCGTACGGCCGGCGAACTGCGCCGGCGTGACCTGCTGCCGACGATTCGTACCCATCGTCTGCATGAGAATGCGGCCACGCGCTTCTGGGCCAACTGGGCCACCGCACAGATGGGCGACGCGCAAGCCCTGGAGCCATTGCGACAATTCGCCGAACAACCGGGCGAGTTCCAGTACCGCGCGCTCTGCGTATTGATCGCCTGGCAGGAACGCGAACCCAGCATCGCCTGGATACGCCAGTTGGTCCAGGATCCCCGGGATCGGCGTATCGGCATCCAAGCCCTTGGGCTGCTGGGCGATCCGGTCTGTGTACCGTGGTTGATCCAGCAGATGAGCGACCTGCCCTATGCCCGGGTCGCCGGTGAAGCCTTCAGTCTGATCACCGGCGCTGACCTGGCGTTGCTCGATCTGGAACTGCAGAACCTGCCCGATTTCGACGCAGGCCCGAACGATGACCCGCAAGACACCAACGTGGCGATGGACCCCGACGAAAATCTACCCTGGCCCGACCCGCAGTCAATCACCGCTTGGTGGCAGGCCCATGGCGGCGATTTCCAGGCGGGCGTCGGTTATGTGCTGGGACACATGCAGAGTGAAGGCAGTTTTCGGCACGCCCTTGCCCAGGGCCAGCAACGCCAGCGCATCGCCGCCGCCTGCGGTATCGCCCGCTATCGACCAACCGAAGTGCTTTTCCCCACCAGCGCACCGGCCTGGCGGCAAAAGCAGTTGTTGGGGAGGACAGGGGTGTTCGGGCGTTGATCAGGGTGTTTATATAGCTCAAACGCAACTCAGGCTCCGACACCTGATCATTACTTATCCCCCTCTGGAGGCTCCATGCCAAACGCAACCGGACAGAACCCTGTGGCCCTTGTCAGTGGGGTTGGAAGTGAGATTGGGATCGGCATGGCCATCGCGCGCAGGCTGGGTACTGCAGGTGCCAGACTGATCGTCACCGCCAGCAGTGCGCGAATCAATGATCGAGTCGCAGAACTGCGTGCCGAAGGATTCGAAGTTCAAGGGCGGGCCGTCGATCTTACCGATGAGCATCAGGTGCGTGAGTTTATTCTATGGGCAGAGTCTCTCTGGGGGCAGATCGATATTCTGGTCAACAACGCGGGCATGGCCATGCAAGGAAGCCCGGAGTTTTTTTCCGACTTGGAAACCATGGATCTGCACACCTGGAACCTTACACTGGCGCGAAATCTGACCACGGCTTTTCTGCTTACGCAGGGCGTTCTGCCCGGCATGCGGGCGCGTCGTTACGGGCGCATCGTAAACATCAGCTCCACTACCGGCACCCGCTGCAGTAACCCCGGTGAAGCGGCTTACAGCGCCGCAAAGGCGGCGATGGTTGGAATGAGCATGAGCCTGGCGCTTGAAGTCGCCCAGCAAGGGATCACCGTAAACAGCGTCGCTCCCGGCTGGATCACCACAGGGTCGACCACTGCCGAGGAAGCCAAGGCGGCCGGTTACACACCGATGGGCCGGGCCGGACGTCCCGAAGAGGTGGCCGCAGTGGTTGCTTTCCTTGCGTCCTCAGAGGCGAGCTACCTCACTGGCGAAGTCATCGTGGTGGATGGCGGAAACTGTTTGGTCGAGAACAAAGCCCCTTGAGCTGAACAGGCTCCCGCAGGGTTGGGACATATCGCCAGAGAGTCACTTGAACAATTCGCTGCTCATGAAATCAATGAACACCCGCAGTTTCGGCGCCAGGTGCTTGCTTGAAGGCCAGAGCATGCGGAAGGTGCTCTGATGCCGATTGAACTCGTCGAGGACGGTAACCAGCTCACCGGCGGCGATGGCAGCGCGCACGGTGAAATCCGGCACGCAGGCAATCCCCAATGCATCGCGCACGACGTACAGCAACGCTTCGGTGGTGTTGCAGACCAGGGTGGCCGGCAGGTTGAGATCGGACTGCCCTTCCCCGTTCACCGGCCAGACCTGCAGCCTGCCCGTGCTGGGGAATTTGTACAGCAGGCAGGCATGGCGCAGCAGATCCGCCGGCAGCTGCGGTGTGCCGTGTTCGGCGAAGTACCGGGGCGAACCGACCACGACGAGCTTGAACGCGCCTAACGGGCGGGACATCAGCCGGGAGTCGTTTGGCTCTCCGGTCCGAATGACGGCATCAAAACCTTCCTCAATGATGTCCACCAGCCTGTCGGAGAAATCCAGGTCCAGTTCGATACTGGGGTAGCGGCGCATGAAGGCCATCAGCGTCGGCATGACCAAATCTGCAACCAGAGGCAAGCTCACGCGCAGTTTGCCCCGCGGCGCTTTGCGGGTTTCCGACAGTTCCAGTTCGGCCGCTTCGATTTCGCAGAGAATGCGTCGGCAACGTTCGAGGAAAAGCGTCCCTTCTGCCGTCAGCGTGATACTGCGCGTGCTGCGATGAAACAGCCGCACCCCCAGCCTTTCCTCGAGCCGGGCCACGCTTTTGCCCACCGCCGAAGACGAAATGCCTAGCGCCCTGCCCGCCTCTGAAAAGCTGCGGGTTTCGGCCGCGCGAACAAAAAAATCAATCCCGCTCAGTGATTCCACGCCAGGCTCCCATTGCGGACATTTTTTCCGATGTGTTGCGCACTCTAGCATTCTTGTCTCGCTAGAGAGCGACACTTACCGTAGTGGACACCTATCAATCTGCGCTTGACGCCGCTATCCGGCGGGTCAGAAGCGCACCAAGCAGGTGACACATGACGATTGCCAATACCCATATCGACGACGATGCCGAGGTCGTTCAACACGCTGCGCCGCTCCCCATCGGATCACTGTTCGCCCTCGCGCTGGCGGCGTTCGTGACCATTCTCACCGAAGCCTTGCCGCCGGCCTTCTCTCACAGATCAGCGAAGGGCTGGCGATCTCCGAAGCCCTCGCCGGCCAGTTGGTCACGGTCTATGCGATAGGTTCCTTGCTGGCGGCCATTCCCTTGACGGCCGCGACCCAAGGCATGCGGCGCCGGTCGCTGTTGCTGCTGGCCATCGCCGGTTTTGCCGTTGCCAATACGGTCACGACGCTTTCGTCCCACTATGGCTTGACGATCGTTGCCCGCTTGCTGGGTGGCGTATCGGCCGGGCTGCTCTGGGCCTTGTTGGCCGGTTATGCCGCCCGCATGGTGCCCGAGAGCCAGAAAGGTCGGGCGATTGCGATTGCCATGGTTGGCGCACCCTTGGCGTTATCCCTGGGCGTACCGGCCGGCACCTTGCTCGGTAATTTGATCGGGTGGCGGATGAGCTTCGCCATCATGAGTTTGTTCGCCGTCGCCTTGATGGTCTGGGTGAGACTCAAAGTGCCTGACTTTCCCGGGCAAACCACCGACAAACGCGTTGCCTTGCGCCACGTCTTCACCCTGCCAGGCGTTCGCTCGGTGCTGTTTGTGGTGTTGGCCTTTGTCTTGGCGCACAACATTCTCTTTACCTATATCGCGCCGTTCCTGATGGCGGCGGGCCTGGGCGAGCGGATCGACCTGGTGCTGCTGGTCTTTGGGGTCGCCTCGTTGCTGGGCATCTGGGTCGTCGGCGTGCTGATCGATCGGCATCTACGGGTATTGACCCTTGCCAGCGCGGCACTGTTCGCCATCTCGGCCCTGACACTGGGCGCCATGAGCGACAGCCCTGCTGCGATCTACATCGCAGCGGCGGCCTGGGGAGTCGCTTTTGGCGGGGCCGGGACGTTGTTCCAAACGGCAATCGCCAAAACGGCCGGAGACGCGGCGGATCTCGCCCAGTCGATGCTGGTCACGGCCTGGAACGTCGCCATTGCCGGCGGCGGGATCGTGGGGGGCATCCTGCTCGATCATCTGGGTGTCGTTGCGTTTGCGCCTGTGCTGGTCGCGCTCTTGCTGCTGACGTTGGCAGTGGTGTGGTCCGCCAGGCAGTACGGGTTTACCGCAAACATGCGTTGAGCATGCGCCCTGGATAATCCTCAACGAAAGACCTCTGCAACTGACATCAAATCGTCATCATTGCGTCGCCGAAACGCCATACACCCTGAGTAATGTCCTCGCCAATGAGATCGATCTCAAGTGAGTGACAATGACTGATTTGAAAGAAGTTGCACGGCTGGCAGGGGTTTCGCGGGCGACTGCGGCGCGAGCCTTTGCCTCCCCTGAAGTGGTGCGTCCGACCACCCGGGAACAGGTCTTCGCCGCAGCGCGCCAGTTGGGTTTCCGGCCTAACCGTCTTGGTCGCCAACTGCGCCTGCAAGTGACCAAGCTGATCGGTGTCGTGGTGCCCAACCTGCTCAATCCGGTGTTCGCCGAGCAGTTTCAGGCGATGGAGCGCGCTGCGCGTGCCCACGGATATAACCTGTTGTTAGCAACCACCGACTACAACAGCGAGCGCGAAAGCGCGGTCGTCGAGGAGTTGTTACGCCAGCGCGTCGATGGGCTGGTCCTCACGGTGACCGACGCCGAGAGCAACCGGGTGCTGCAAAGCCTGGACAGTGAGGACACGCCCTTTGTGCTGGCTTATCACCAGCCGGGTAATCCGGATTACAGCGCGGTGTCGGTGGACAACCGCGCAGGCATGGCGCTCGCCACCCGTTATCTGCTGGAGGCTGGACACACTCGAATCGGCATGGTCGCCGGCCCTGCCCTGCAGTCCGACCGTGCTCGCCTGCGTTATGCCGGTTATTGCGAGGCAATGCGTGGAGCCGCCCTCGCCAGCCTGCCGGTGATTGAAATGCCCGCCCATACCCAGGCTGACTTCGCCGCCATCGAGCCGTTATTGCATGGCCCCCAGGCGCTCAGTGCACTGGTCTGTTCCAACGATTTGCTGGCCATCAGCTTGATCGCCGAACTGCGCCGCAACGGCTGGCAAGTGCCCCGGCAACTCTCGGTCATCGGCTTTGACGGCATCGCCCTCGGCACCCAAATGCACCCGACGCTGTGCAGTGTTGTTCAGCCCATCGAGGCACTGGCCTGCACCGTGATTGATCAATTGTTGGCGCAGATTGCTGGCGCCACCCCGGTTTCCCATTGCCTGCCTTGTCATATCCGGCCGGGCGAAAGCACTCAACCCTACGAGGAGACGCTTGATGATCCACTTGCGTAAAACCCTGGCGACACTGCTGTTATGCGGCGCGGCCAGCCTGGCCCAGGCCGGCGAAACGGCGATTTGCTACAACTGTCCACCCGAATGGGCCGACTGGGGTACGCAGCTCAAGGCGATTGCCGATACCACTGGCGTGCAGGTTCCGCTGGACAACAAGAACTCCGGACAGTCATTGGCGCAACTGGTCGCCGAGAAGGCCGCACCGGTGGCGGACGTGGTGTATTACGGCGTGACGTTCGGTTTGCAGGCGCAAAAAGCCGGGGTGGTCGGCACGTACAAACCCAAGGGTTGGGAGCAGATCCCGGCGGGTTTGAAGGATCCCGAGGGGCATTGGTTTGCCATTCACTCCGGCACCCTGGGCATCATGGTCAACGTCGATGCGCTGGGCGGCCTGCCCGTGCCGCAAAGCTGGGCCGACCTGCTCAAGCCTGAGTACAAAGGCATGATTGGCTACCTTGACCCGTCCAGTGCTTTTGTCGGTTACGTCTCGGCGGTAGCGATCAACCAGGCCATGGGCGGCAATCTGGATAACTTCGCCCCCGCCATCGACTACTTCAAAAAACTGGCGAAAAACTCGCCGATCGTGCCCAAGCAAACGGCTTATGCGCGGGTGCTGTCCGGTGAGTTGCCGATTCTGGTGGACTACGACTTCAACGCCTATCGGGCTCGTTACAAAGACAACGCCAACGTCGCCTTTGTGATTCCCAAGGAAGGCAGCATCAGCGTGCCTTACGTGATGAGCATTGTCGACAACGCCCCCCATCGGGCCAACGCCGAGAAGGTCCTGGATTTTGTTTTGTCCGAGCAAGGCCAGGCGCTCTGGGCCAAGGCGTACCTGCGGCCGGTGCGGGCAATGAAAATGCCGGCCGACGTCGCCGCGCAGTTCCTGCCCGACAGCGATTACGCCCGGGCTGGCGTGGTCAACTACGAGCAGATGGCCGCGGCGCAGGAAGCCTTTTCCGCACGTTATCTGAGCGAGGTCAAGTAAGTGACCGTCTCGGCAGTAAAAGCCCGGAACGTACTGTCGGGCTGGGCCATGGTGCCGCGCTTACGGCCGACCGCTGCCTGGGCGCTTGCGCCCGCGGCGGCGGTGCTGTTCGCCTTCTGGTTGTTGCCGCTGGCGCACCTGGTCTTGCTCGGTGGGCAAAGTCGCGATGGCAGCGACAGCGGCTATTGGCAGGGGCTGAGCAGCGCGCAATACCTGGGCAGTCTGGCGCAGACCTGCCTGCTGGCCCTGGCAACGACCCTCGCGGCGCTGTTGGTGGGCGGCTTCAGTGGTTTTTTTCTCAGTCGCCAGCGTTTCTTCGGCCGCTCGGTACTTGTCGCTTTGTTGACCTTCCCGCTGGCATTTCCCGGCGTGGTCGTTGGCTTCCTGGTGATCCTGCTGGCCGGCCGCCGAGGCTTGTTCGCCACCCTGGGGCTGGCCCTGGTGGGTGAGCGCTGGATTTTCGCCTACTCGTTGATGGGCTTGTGCATCGGCTACCTGTACTTCTCGATTCCGCGGGTGATCCTTACGGTGATGGCTGCTTGTGAAAGCCTGGATCGCAGCCTGGAAGAGGCCGCTCGTTCACTGGGGGCCAATCATTGGCGTGTGCTCTGTGACGTCATTGTCCCCGGCCTGGCGCCGGCATTGGTCTCCTGCGGGGCGATCTGCTTTGCCACCTCCATGGGCGCGTTCGGTACCGCCTTCACCCTGGGTACCCGGCTCAACGTGACGCCGGTGGCGATCTACAACGTGTTTACCAACTACGCCAATTTCGCCGTGGCCGCTGCGCTGTCGGTGGTGTTGGGGCTGGTGACCTGGGCGGTCTTGTTGCTGGCCCGGCGACTGGCCAAGGATTCGAGGACAGTCTTGTGAGACGTTCAACGCTGTTTGTCGGGCAACTGGCGTTTACCCTGCTGGTGTGCGCATTCATGTTGGTGCCGGTGGTGATGTCACTGCTGGCCGGGCTAACGCGAAATTACTTCCAGGGGCTGTCCAGCGGCCTGACGTTCGACTGGCTGGTGCAAGTCTGGCAGGCGTATTCGCCGACGGTCTGGCTGTCCCTGCAGTTGGCCGTCGCCTGTGCGCTGTGTGTCTGTGTAGTGGGGGTGCCGGCGGCATACGCATTGGTACGGATGAACAACCGCTTCAGTCGCGCGTTCGAGGAACTGATGGTGTTGCCGGTGGCGATGCCCGGCCTGGCCAGTGCCTTGGCATTGCTGCTCACCTATGGTCAGTTCGGCGGGTTTCGCAGCAGTTGGTTATTCATTCTCGTCGGCCATGTGCTGTTCACCCTGCCCTTTCTGGTGCGCCCGGTGATGGCGGTGATGCAACGCCAGCACCTGCCGGTCCTGGAAGAAGCCGCCGCCAGCCTGGGCGCCGGGCCGATCCGGCGCTTCTTCAGCGTGGTGGTGCCCAACTGTCGGGCGGGGATTCTCGCCGGGGTCTTGATGGTCGTCACCCTGTCGTTGGGTGAGTTCAACCTGACCTGGATGCTCCACACCCCGATGACCAAAACCTTGCCGGTGGGCCTGGCCGACAGCTATGCCTCGGCCAGACTGGAAGTCGCCAGCGCCTACACCCTTATATTCCTGTTGATGATTGTGCCGCTGCTTGTTGCATTGCAGGCCATCAGCGCGCGCCTTTCTCGTGGAGCAAATCGATGAGCGGAACCACTATTCGCCTGAAGGGTTGTCGCAAGGCGTTCTCTGACGGCACCGTTGCCGTACATGACCTGGACCTGACCATTGAGGCTGGAGAAACCCTGGCGATCCTCGGCCCGTCCGGTTGCGGTAAGACCACCACCCTGCGCCTGATCGCAGG
Source organism: Pseudomonas tehranensis (assembly GCF_014268615.1). Classification (GTDB taxonomy): domain Bacteria; phylum Pseudomonadota; class Gammaproteobacteria; order Pseudomonadales; family Pseudomonadaceae; genus Aquipseudomonas; species Aquipseudomonas tehranensis. Next base: position 54,929 of record NZ_JABWQV010000007.1, read on the forward strand.
CCTTGAGCGTCCGGACGTGGGCCAGGTATTTTTTGGCGACAGTGACGTCACCCGCCTCCCCATCGAACGTCGCGACGTGGGCATGGTGTTCCAGAACTATGCGCTGTTTCCCAACCTGGATGTGGCCGGCAACATTGTTTACGGCCTGAAAGTTCGCGGTGTGTCCCCCGCCGAGCGCACCAAGCGCTGTTCGGAGTTGCTGGAACTTGTCGGCTTGCAGGATCACGGCAAGCGCAGTATTCACGAATTGTCCGGCGGCCAGCGCCAACGGGTCGCCCTCGCCCGCGCCCTGGCACCCAGGCCCCGGGTGTTGTTGCTCGACGAGCCGTTGGCGGCGCTGGATGCGCAGTTACGTGAACGCCTGCGCAGCGAGTTGGCCCAGTTGCTACGCGGCCTGGGCATTACCGCTGTGTTCGTCACCCACGATCAGGGCGAAGCCATGGCGCTGGGAGATAGCATCCTGGTCATGGAGCACGGCCGCGTCGCGCAACTGGCCAGCCCGCGGGACATCTATCAGCAGCCTGCCAACGCTTTCGTCGCTCGTTTTGTCGGCAATCTCAATGCTTTTTCGGTGATCGAGCACACGCCCCATGGCTTGAAGGTCAGTGGCGGTGAGTTGCCATGGAATGGCGCCGACCTGCCCGCCACGGTCTATTGCCGCCCCGAGCATTTGCGGGTGATGGACAGCGAAGGCCATCTGCACGGGCGTCTGGTGGGCCAGTTTTTCCAGGGGGCTCAAAGCCGTCTGCTGGTGGATGTGGGGGCGGCTCAACCTTTGCTGGTGGACAGCACCGATAGCGCTATCCACGCCCCCGGTTCCCTGATTGCCCTGGCCGTCGAGCCACAAGTGCTGTTCACCCTGTCATCGTGATCTTTGTGTTTTCAGAGGGCTTATTTTGAATCATCCGTTTCTCATCGCGCAGATCAGTGATCTGCACCTTAAAGCCGGGCAAAAACTGACTTACGGCGTTGTCGATACCCTCGCAGCATTGCGTCGTGCGGTTGATCATTTGAACACCCTGGTGCCGCGTCCCGACATCGTGGTGGTCAGTGGCGACCTGGTGGACTTCGGCCGCCCTGATGAATATGCCGCGCTGCACCCTGAACTGGCGCGCCTGCACATGCCTTGCTACCTGGTGCCTGGTAACCACGACACTCGCGAGCATTTGCGGGCGGCATTTGCCGACCACCGCTACCTGCCGATACGGGCTGACGCCCCCCTGGACTGGGTGGTGGAGGAGCATCCGTTACGTCTTATCGGCCTGGACACCACCATTCCCGGCGCCCATGGCGGTCAGCTTCTGGACAGCCAGTTGCGCTGGCTCGATGAACAACTGGCCTGCCGCCCCTATGCGCCGACGCTATTGGTGCTGCATCACCCGCCGTTTGTAAGCGGTATTGGCCATATGGACCGTGAACCCTTCATCAACGCGGCGGCACTGGAGCAGGTCATCGCCCGACACCCGCAGGTGGAGCGCTTGCTGTGCGGGCATTTGCATCGGCCGATGCAACGGCGTTTCGGCGGCAGCCTGAGCTGCGTGTGCCCCGGCACCTCGCATCAGATCGTCCTGGATCTACAGCCAACCGCTCCCGCGCATTTCAATCTGGAACCGCCGGGGTATCTGCTGCACCACTGGCAGGGGCAGGCACTGGTGACCCATAACGGCGTATTTGGCGAGTATCCCGGACCGTATCCGTTTTATGACGCTCATGGATTGATCGACTGATAACCCAGGGACTTTCACTGACGGCTTGCTTTGGAGATTTAATCCCTACCCCACTCTATTCATTGAAGATTTTCTAACGAGTTATTGAACGCATCGGCCAATCATTTGATCGGCCGAGGGCTTCCTGCTGCCTTTTCACTGTGCCCGGAACAGAGGTTCCGCGCTGGAGTTCGTCCTGATGAAAACGCTATTCAACGTACTGAGTTTATTAACCGGCGGCGTGAGTATTGTCCTGAGTCCGTTGGCGTCTGCTGATTTTTTCAGCGACAGTAAGGCCAACTTGAACTTGCGCAATTTCTACTTCAACAACGATAACCGTGACGGTTCCGCCGCGCCCTCGAAGACTGAGGAATGGGGCCAGGCCTTCATGCTCAATTATCAGTCCGGGTTTACCGACGGCACGGTGGGGTTTGGTCTGGATGCCATCGGCCTGCTGGGTTTGAAACTCGACAGTGGCGCAGGTCGCCATGTGGGCAGCTCGATGTTTCCCAACGACGGTGACAAGGCTGCCGACCAATGGGCTCGTCTCGGCGCAACGGCGAAGATGCGCGTCTCCAAGACCGAACTGCGCTACGGCACCTTGCAACCGAAGCTGCCGATCCTGGTGTCCAACGATGGCCGCCTGCTGCCACAAACGTTCGAAGGTGGCCAAGTCACCAGCAATGAAATCGACAACCTGACGTTCACCGCCGGCCAACTGGAACACGCCACCGGGCGTGCATCGAGTGACCGCGCCGGGCTGGCGGTGGCGGGCGGCAGCCAGGAAAGCAATAAATTCACCTTTGCCGGTGGCGATTACAAACTGACCAAGGACCTGACCGCGCAGTATTACTACGCCAATCTCGAAGACTATTACCAGCAGCACTTCGCCGGTTTGTTGCATGTGTTGCCGCTGGGCGAATACGGCTCGCTGAAAACCGACTTGCGCTACTTCAAGACCACCTCCGACGGCAAGAACAGCAGCGCCGCCGGTCGCGCCAGTGGTTACAAACTGGGCGGTTACACCAAGGACGGTAGCGGCGAAATCGACAACGATACCTGGAGCGCGGCGTTCATTTACTCGCTGGGTGGCCATGCCATTACCGCCGGCTATCAAAGCGTGTCTGAAGACAGCAACTTTGCCCAACTCAACCAGGGTGGCCTGGTGGGTAAAGGCGAAGCCGGCGCCAGCCTTTATCTCTACACCGACCGGACTATTCAGACGTTCATCCAGGCGGGTGAGCGCACGGCATTCGCCCAGTATGCCTACGACTTCGCAGCGCTTGGCGTTCCCGGCTTGAAGGCGTCGGTGATGTACCTCAAGGGCGACAATATCCAGACCGCCAGCGGCCAGGACGCCAGTGAATGGGAACGCGATATCTCCCTGGACTATGTGATCCAGAGCGGTACGTTGAAAAACCTGGGTTTTGGCTGGCGCAACGCGATGTCCCGAAGTGAAGTCGCCCGCGACCAGGACCAGAATCGCCTGATCGTGAGTTACAGCATTCCCCTGATGTAAGCGTCCAGCGCCATTCAGGGCCAGGGAGTGGAACTTGCGTGAAACTCTCCTGGCTCTTTATCAGCGCTTGCCCGACGTCGGCTGATTCGCACGATTGGGCAATCATCCGCGCGGATTATGCAATCAGCCCCCTGAATTGCTTCCTATAGTTAACCAGAGCCAAACCTTCCGGAGCTGGAACCGCTATGAGCGCCCTCAACATCAATGGCCGTGAGTATACGGTCGACGTAGACCCAAGCACCCCGATTCTCTGGACCCTGCGCGACACGCTGGGCATGACCGGCACCAAGTTTGGCTGCGGCGCCGCCTTATGCGGCGCCTGCACCGTTCACCTGGATGGTCAGGCCATTCGCTCCTGCGTGACGCCAATCGCCGCCGCCCAAGGCAAGAAGATCACCACCATCGAAGCGGCCACCGATGGCAGTGACCCGGTCGGCACCGCCGTGCATGAAGCTTGGGTCAAACACGACGTGGCGCAGTGTGGCTACTGCCAGAGCGGCCAGATCATGAGCGCGACGGCGTTTCTCAAAGCCCAGCCCAAGGGTAAGCAACCTACGGCGGCCGAAATCGACTCGGCGATGGCCGGCAACATTTGCCGCTGTGGCACTTACGCGCGCATCCGCGTGGCTGTGGCAGATGCCGCCAAGACCCTTGCCTGACCGGAGTTCGCCATGTTGAACGAGATTTTTCCAGACGAAATTCCCCGCGCTTTGCAGCACATGCTTGAGCATGATCAGGCTGACGGCCCCACCACCCTTCCCCGCCGCAGCTTCCTCAAGATTGTCGGCATCGGCGGTCTAGCCCTGGGCGCTTTTCCTCATCTGGCCCTGGCGCAAGAGGCCAACGGCGGGGCCGCAGCGCCACTCAAGCCGAACCAGCAACCGTCGGCATTCGTGCAGATCGCGCCCAACGGCGAAGTCACCGTGACGATCAACCGGTTGGAGTTCGGCCAGGGCGTGCAGACCAGTCTGCCGATGATTCTTGCCGAAGAACTCGATGCCGACTGGAGTCTGGTGCGAGCGCGCAACGGCAACGGTGACGCTGCTTACCAGGATCCGATCTTTGGTGTGCACCTCACCGGCGGCTCCAACTCGATCAAGAACAGCTATACCCAGTACCGCGAACTTGGCGCGCGCGCCCGCGCCATGCTGCTCGCCGCGGCGGCCGCGCGTTGGAACGTCGACGCCAACAGCCTGAGCACCCAGGCCGGTACGGTACTCGGCCCAGCGGGCCGTAAAGCCAGCTACGGCGAATTGGCCGAAGCCGCTATGGCGCTGCCTGTGCCCGAAAAGGTGACGCTCAAGGATCCCAAGGAGTTTCGCATCATTGGGCATGCCACCACGCGCATCGACGCCAAGGCCAAGAGCAGTGGCCAGCAGGACTTCGGCATCGATATGCATCTGCCTGGGCAACTCACAGCCGTGGTTGCTCACCCGCCGGTGTTCGGTGCCAGAATCGCTTCGTTGGATGACAGCGCCGCACGCGCCACCCAGGGCGTGAAAGCTGTGCTGCGCGTGCCGCTGGACGGCGGCGCTGAAGGTGTCGCGGTGCTCGCCGATGGTTACTGGCAGGCGAAGCTCGCACGCGATGCCTTGAAGCTGGAGTGGGACCTGGCGTCCGTCGAAAAGGTGGACAGCGAAAAACAATTGCTCCAGTACCGGGAGCTGGCCGGTCAACCCGGCCCACTGCGCTTCGATGCCGACATGACGCCGCTGGCAACCGCAACGCATCAACTGGAAGCCGAGTTCGTATTCCCCTACCTCGCCCACGCCCCCATGGAACCGTTGAACTGTACGGTGCAGCTCAACGAAGGCCGCGCCGAACTGTGGGTCGGTACGCAGTTTCCCGGCGGCGACAGTGCAGCGGCTGCGAAGGTGCTGAACCTCAAACCCGAGCAAATACAAATGAATGTGCAGACGGCCGGCGGTGGTTTTGGCCGGCGCGGCGTGCCCACAGGCGACTTCGTCGTGTTGGCTTGCGAGGTGGCCAAGGCCGCCCGTGCTGCAGGGCTCAATGCCCCTGTCCGTACACTCTGGAGCCGAGAAGACGACATCAAGGGCGGCTACTACCGCCCCATGCACCTGCACCGTGCGCGCATCGGTTTTGACGAAAGCGGCAAGGTCCTGGCCTGGGATCACGCCTTGGTCGGGCAATCCATTCTCACCGGCACCGTGTTTGGTGGCCGGGTGAAAAACGGCATCGACCCCACCGCCACGGAAGGGATGCGTGATCCTTATCCGCTGCCGATGCGCCTGACGGTCCATCACCCAAACGTCAACGTCCCCATCCTGTGGTGGCGCAGCGTAGGTTCCACCCATACGGCGTTTGTGATGGAAACCTTGATCGATGAGATCGCCCGTACAACGAAGCAGGATCCGGTGGCCTACCGGATGAAACTGTTCGCCGATCAAAGCCCGCGCCATCGCGCTGCGCTGCAATTGGCGGTGGACAAGAGCGAATACGGCAAACGCCCGCTACCGGCTGGGCATGCCTGGGGCGTGGCGGTGCATGAGTCGTTCAGTTCGGTGGTGGCTTACGTGGTGCAAGCTTCGCTAGAGGACGGTCGCCCGGTGCTGCACCAAGTGACTGCGGGTGTGCATTGCAACCTGGTGGTCAACCCGCGCAGTGTCGAGGCTCAGGTGCAAGGTGCCGCGTTGATGGGATTGTCGATGTGCCTGCCCGGAGGCGCCATCACCTTGAAGGACGGCGTCGTGCAGCAGAGTAATTTTGCAGACTTCAGCGTGCCGCGCATCACCGACATGCCGGAGATTGCCGTGCACATCGTGCCAAGCGCCGAACCGCCCACGGGAATGGGCGAGCCAGGCCTGCCGCCGCTGGCTCCGGCCTTTGCCAATGCCATCGCCAGTCTTACGGGCAAGCCGTTGCGGGAATTGCCGTTCAAGATGACGTGACAACAGCGCGATGCACGTCTGGTGGTTGCACCGCCAGACGTGCCGCCCTGTTACAAACGAATACGCTTGATATCCCGTTGCGGCGGTTCGCCAAACAGGCGGCTGTATTCGCGACTAAACTGCGAAGCGCTTTCGTACCCAACCTGCCCCCCTGCACTGCTGGCGTCGACGTTCTGGCTCAGCATCAACTGCCGGGCCGCCTGGAGCCGCAATTGCTTCTGGTATTGCAGCGGGCTCATTCCTGTCACGGCGCGAAAGTGCTGACGAAAGGTAGAAGGGCTCATGTGCGCTTGTGCCGCCAAATCGTCCATGCGCAATGCCTGACGAAAATTGAGTTTCAACCAGGCGACGGTCTTGGCAATGTGTTGGCTGGGCGAGCCGGCGGTGACCACATGAAGCAACTGCGGGCCGTGGGAACCGCTTAACAGGCGAGCGATGATTTCTTCCTTGATCAGCGGAGCCACAGCCTCCAACAATTGCGGCTCTTTGAGCAGATTCACCAAACGCATCAGGGCATCCAGCACCCCGGCATCCAGGGGTTGCACGGTAATCGGGCGAAACGCACCATCTCTCATGCGCTGGGACAGGTGCATACGCTCGGCCACTTGCATCACCGTGGCGCTTTCAAATCTCAGCATCATGCCCAGAAATGGCTTGGCGGCACTGGCCTGAGAGATATGTGAAATAACCGGTAGATCTACGCTGGTCACCATGGACTGGCCAGGCACATAGGTCAGGATTTCGTCCCCTATCATGGCTTGCTTGCGGCCCTGCAAAGTGACGCCAATGCCCAAGCCATAGATACAGTGCATGGGGGCGGTGACCGCTTGGCGCCGATGCAGGCTCAAGCCAGGAATGTCGGTCACCCGATCGCCTTCGCTGGATAGAATCTGACTGACCGCGACGGCCAGGCGGTTGATATCGCCAGCGGTCTGGTCGTGTTCAGTATTGGGTTGCACCTTCGACTCCTTAAACCATCAGCCCCATCGCTGCCCACGGGCAACCGCGGATGACGTTCGCCGTTACCGCAAACCGTCGTGGGTCAGCATGGCCGCAGTATGGAGGGCCGGCGGCTCGAGTCGCTTGCCTGATCGGCGCAATTTCTTGCACGATTCAACGAGCCATCCGTAACACCCATCACGCATGGCTAGATATAACAAGATGTTTCAGAGGTGCAGTATGCCCAAAGTGATGACTCCAGTTTGAGCCTACAGCCGGTGGAAGATGTAATCGGTTGAGAGTTGATCGTCCAACGCCACCCCTTTTTGATGCAGTTGGTGGCGTAACGCCGGGGCGTCGACCCGCACCTTCCAACCCGGACCTGCCGGCGCAGCTATCCCGCAGTTGTGGCGATCCAAGGCCTCGAGCAACTGCGCTCGGTCAGGCAGATACACGGCCATCGCGTTACCCTTCCACGCCGCAACGTTCAGCCCCATGGCCTCACACAGTGCAATTTTGGCGTGTGCGTCGTCCCTGTCAGCCTGACGGGAGCGTTCGATCTGATCAGCCAGGAGCGGATCAACCACCCTGTCGGTGAACAAGATGTCACCCTCCTCCCAGACTTCAGGAGGGCAAATTTTGTTTCCGGGGTCCAAGGCAATGAAGGGATTGATTTCCATCGGGTAGATTCGACAGACCAGTGGCCGCTCCTCATAGATACCGCAACGGCCGTCGTCGCCGAGATTCCGGCATTGTTCCAACGCGTTGCCCGCCAACACCGCAACGACCCGGATCCTGGCCTCGCCGCTGGTCACCTCCACGGCTCGCTGGGCACTGTGAGTGAACTGATGAGGTTGCGAATCCCACGTCGACTCATCAAACGCCTCCAGTATCACCGCCACCTCATGCCCCCGTTGTAGCCACTGCCTGGTTTCCGCCAGTGTCAGCGGAATCAGACGGCCTTTGCAGCAGATCCCGCAGCCGTTGCAGGCAAACCGGATAGCGTTGTTTTCCATATCAAACACTCACACACATGTTTTCGACCAGACAGGCCTGCCACGCGCATACATCCGTGGCAGGGTCTCAGGGTCGTGAAAGTATGTGGAGCGAAGAACAGATCCGCTTGCCGGATCCGCCGGAATAGTTGCCCGATTCAAGGTGATTTCAGGTGACCGCCTTTGGAACGAAATGGCGTTGTTCCAGGCCGTCTTGGTGTCGAATATTGCAAACCCTCACTCAGCAGAGAACGGCACAACCCCTTCACCAGATCAGCCCGCCGTCAGATGGCCTGGCAAGCCCGGCGCGAACCCAGTCAAACCGCCCCGCCTTTGCGATGAAACGCCTGCCCCAACACCGCCAATCGTTCCGCCAACGGTGGCAGGCACTGGCTGCTCCGAGTCAAAATGCCAATGTTATCGGCGTTGCGCTCAGCGACTGCCTGGACACTTTGCAAGCGTTCATTGATGCCCTTCGAGGCCTCGGACTGTTCTTGGGTGGTGCTGGCGATCAGGTCGTTGAAGTGGTTGATCGCCGCGATGTCCTCTACCACTGCATGTAGCAGTTGCGAGGCGAGTTGGCTGGCCGATACGCAGCGTTGTACACCTTCCTGGCTGTCTTGCATGGCGAGGGCTGCCTGACGGCTGCCCTGTTGCAGCTTGGCGATGATCTGCTGGATTTCCGTGGTCGACGTCGAGGTCTTTTGCGACAGGGTCCGGACTTCGTCCGCCACTACCGCAAAACCGCGTCCCTGCTCCCCGGCCCGGGCGGCCTCAATGGCGGCGTTGAGGGCCAGCAGGTTGGTTTGTTCGGCGATGCTGTTAATGACATCCAGCACCTGGCCGATCTGTTGCGCCTGCTCGGCCAGGCCTTGCACGGTTTCGTTGGTCAGGTTGAGGCGACCGGCCAACTCGACAATTTCCTCGCGGCTCTGGTCAACCGTGCTGCGCCCGCGGTTGACCTGTTCACTGGCCTGGCCGGCGCGTTGTACCGTCTGGCCGACATGCCCGGCAATGCTGTCCATGGCCTGGACCAGATGGCCAATCGCGCCGCTCATCTGTGCCACTTCATTGAGCTGATGCCTGGCGCCGTGCTCCAGTGTCTGGCCGACCTGAGAAAGATCCTGGCCCAAGTCCGAGAGGTTGCGGGTATCGCGCACCACACCGTCTACCAGGTTGGTGATCTGCTGCAGGAAATGATCGAAACGCTCGGACGAAGAGACTTTGTCCCCCCGGTTGCGCTGGGTCTGGGTGTCACTGCTCAACTGCATGGCGGCGGCCAGCACTTTATCGAGCACATCCTGGTTTTCCGTGGCATCGGCCAAGCTCTGGTTCGCCAGGTAAATCAGGATCACGCTTTCCACCACCACGTAGAAGGCGTGTATGAAAATCATGGTCCAGCCGCCGTGGTTGGCCATGACGAACACCGGATAACCCTGGTGCTGAAGCCAGTGAAAACCGACGTGGTGAATAGCGATAGTGGCGGCGGCCACGATGATCGGCAGCCAGTCACGGTAGAACGTCAGCACCGCCAGCAGGACGAAAATCCCGAAGTGGAACTCGATCACGCCACGGGTTTGGTTGATGTGCAGGGCGGCCATGACCATCAGCGCCACGGCGATGACACAGCGCATGGCCCGGGTGCCGCCCAGGCCGCGATAAAGCACGGTGGTCAGCAGGCAGGTCGTCGCCCCTATCAGCAGCGCCTGGCTGAAGGTGGAGTGCAGGAAGGCCAGGCAAAGGGAGTAGACAAAAGTGAGCCAGAGTAACCCCAGCATGATGCGATCAGCCTTACGGTAGTGATCGTTAAAGCGCACGGGCGATGTCATGGGGGCTGTCCTTTTCGGGGGGTGGATGATCCGTTACCAATGCCGCTCGCAGGCTTATCGGCGTGTCGGAATGGAACTGTAGCCGATTACCCTTGGTTAGTGGCACTAGGCCACCTACCTTTTTTCATTGATCTTTGCTTTATGATGTTCGCCATCTCATTCCCAGACCTGATGGAACCACCATGACTTTCGATTTCGACACGGTATTGGAGCGCCACGGTACCGGTAGCACCAAGTGGAGTCGCTACAGCGCCGATGTGTTGCCCATGTGGGTGGCTGACATGGACTTCCCTGCTCCGCCGGTGGTCATCGACGCCCTGCACAAACGCCTCGAACACCCGATGCTGGGCTACAGCGTGGCCCAGGACTCGCTGCGCGCCGCCATCGTTGCGGACCTCTGGAACAAGTACGCCTGGCGCGTCGAGCCTCAGCAGATCGTCTTCCTGCCGGGTGTCGAACCAGGGTTCAACATGGCGCTGCACGCCTTGGTGGAGCCTGCGCAGAACGTTGTGGTACAGGTGCCCAATTACCCGCCGCTGCGCAATGCCCCCGCTCACTGGCAACTGAACAAGGTGGAACTGCCGTTCAACCCGCTCAACGGCGAATTCCACACGCCCCTGGTCGCGCTGCGTGATGCGTTGCACGGCGGTGGTGCACTGTTGCTGAGCAACCCTCACAACCCGCTGGGTAAAGTGTTTGGCCGGGGAGAACTCAAGGCCGTGGCGGATATCTGCCTGGAGCAGAATGCCTGGATCATTTCTGACGAAATCCATGCCGAACTGTGCTTCGACGGTCGTGTGCACATCCCCACCGCCACCCTCAGCCCTGAGATTGCCGAGCGCACCATCACCCTGATGTCGGCCAGCAAGGCCTACAACATTGCCGGACTGAAAACTTCATTCGCCATCATCCAGAACGCCAAAGTCCGCGAGCGGGTCAACAGCGCCCGGGCCGGTATGGTCGACAGCGTCAACGCCCTGGGCCTTGAAGCGACCCGCGCGGCCTACAGCGACGCTGGCCCGTGGCTGGAAGAATTGAAGACTTACCTGCAAGCCAACCGCGACTACCTGGTCGACGCCGTAAAGACTCGTCTGCCAGGCATCACCATGACCGTGCCCCAGGGGACTTACCTGGCCTGGCTCGATTGCTCGGGATTGGGGCTGGACGACCCGCAGGGCTTCTTCCTGAAAGAAGCCAAGGTCGGCCTGAGCGCCGGACTGGATTTTGGCGACGATGCCGGGCAGTTCGTGCGCTTGAACTTCGGCTGCCCACGGGCGCTGCTGGAGGAAGGGATTGCGCGGATGGAGCGAAGCTTGAAGGCCAGGGGCTGATCACCCTGACGACGAAGAACCTGTGGCGAGGGAGCTTGCTCCCGTTGGACTGCGCAGCAGTCCCCTTCGGCCTGCCTGACACACCGGATTGTCCGGTTGTTGGGGCCGCTGCGCGCCCCAGCGGGAGCAAGC
>NZ_JABWQV010000070.1 GCF_014268615.1 Pseudomonas tehranensis
CCACAAAGGCGGTGTTCGCCAGGGGGGGATATACCGAAGTATCGATGATGTTGCCAAAAGGGTGGGCTGAGTGTCCCCACGTACGACAGACACGGGTCCGGTAGGGGAATAGTCTCGTAACACCCCTTCGCCGCGGTGTCTTGATGATGGCGCAGGTGATGAACTTCTCTACCCTGACTCAATGGCCTGGCGCCTGAGGCGACGACTATGATGAACAGAAATGACCTGCGTCGTGCTGACATCAATCTGCTGGTTGTCTTCGAAACCATGATGCATGAGCAAAATGTCACGCGCGTCAGCGAAAAGCTGTTTCTCGGACAGCCAACCATAAGCAACGCTCTGGCGCGCTTGCGGGTGATGTTCGATGACCCCTTGTTCATTCGGTCCGGGCGACTGATGGAACCGACCTTCAGAGCGCGGGAGATTTTTTCTAATCTTTCTCCGGCGCTGGACTCTATCGCCGCAGCTTTGAGCCGCTGCCAGACATTCGAACCGGGCACCAGTGAGGCCACTTTCCATGTCGGGCTCTGCGACGACGTCGAATATGCGTTATTGCCGGACCTGCTGCGACGGCTGCGAGGCGAGGCGCCGGGCATGACGCTGGTGGTGCGCCGGACCGATCAATGGCAGATGTCGCAGCTCTTGGCCAGCGGAGAGATTTCCTTGGGGATCAGCCCGACCCTGGAGCTGCCGGCGAACGCCCGGCGCAAGATGCTACGTGCGGTCCGGCCGATGCTGTTGCGGGCCGATTCTCACCCCGACAAGCTAACCCTGGACCAATTCTGCTGTCGGCCCCATGCCGTGGTGTCGTCCATGGGCAATGTCATTGACGATTCGGACCGAGCGTTATGCCAGATGGGCCGACAGCGTCGGGTGGTGCTGACGGTGCCGCAGTTCAGCGCCTTGCCGGTGTTACTGGCGCAAAGTGACATGATCGCCATCGTGCCGGATTATGTCGCCCGAGCGATGACGATGGCGCCAGGTTTACGGACCGAACCGGCCCCGATTCGCTTGCCTGAGCACGAACTGTCCATGGTCTGGCGCGCAGCCTCCCACAATGATCCGGCTGAACGTTGGTTACGCTCTCGCTGCAGCGCGCTCTTGGCCGAGCAGGCCGATCCGCAGGCGTCATCCAGAAAAGTCGCCTGACAGCAGGGGGCTGGCGCCGTCAGCGGGAAAACCGGTTGCGGTACTCCCGGGGGGAAATCGAGAGATGGCGCTGAAAGGTGTGGCGCATCCGCTCCTCGTCACCGAAACCGCACGAGCGCGCAATCTGGTCGATGTTGCGCTGGGAGTCTTCCAGCAGCCGTCGTGCGGCTTCCAGGCGGAACATCTCGACCGCTTTGGCCGGGGTTCGTCCAGTCTGGCGTTTGTAGACCCGGGCAAAATTGCGCGGGCTCATCCGCGCCTGCCGGGCCAGCCGCTCGATGGTCAGGTCATCGTCGGCCAGATGGTCGGCAATCCATAGGTGCAATGCCTCGAACCCGGCGCTGTCCTGCATCTGTGATTGCAACAACTGGCTGAACTGCGCCTGCCCACCGGGCCGCTTGAGAAATACCACCAGTTCCCGGGCCACCTGCAAGGCCACGTCGCGACCGCAATCGGCTTCGACCAAGGCCAGTGCCATATCAATACCGGCACTGACGCCCGCCGAGGTCCATACGCTGTCCTGCTGGACGAAAATCGCGTCCAGGTCCACTTCGATCAACGGAAACCCCGTCTTGAGCATCTCGCACATGGCCCAGTGTGTGGCGGCCCGTCGTCCGTTCAACAACCCTGCCTGAGCCAGCAGAAACGTTCCGCTGCACACCGACGCGGTGCGCCTGGCCTTGACTGCAGCCTTTTGCAGCCACTGCACCAGATCGACGCAGTCGATCATCGCCTGCCGTATGTCCGGTGCGCCGGGGACGATCAGCGTATCGATGAGCGTCCCGTCGAGCTCATGCAGGGCACGGGTATCCACGACCAAGCCTTCGGCGCTTTGCATCAATCCGCCTGCCAGGCTGGCGGTGTGCATGGCGTAGCCGGGCAGGCCGCGTTCGGTCATGGCCTTGGTGGCGGCCCAGAACACCGTTTGGGCGCCGGTCAGGTCCAGCAAGCCCATCTGCGGATAGGCCAGGAATACCAGGGTGCGCGGTTGGGAAATGGACTCGGCGGCGAGGCCGACATCCAGGGTCATCTCGTTCATGATCGTTTCGCGCTGGGTGTTTGTCAGGGCCGGTGAAAGAGTCTATCCGTTTTCGGCACAATTGAACGAATGGCCTACCCAGCGGAATGGAACTTGCCTGAGCTTTGATCCATAAGCCCTGGAATCATCAAAGGTCGGGTCAATGAACAATGACAACATGGCGCAGCCAGCGGTCTCGTCGGAGGGACTGCCGATGCAACCGATCAATCGGTTCCGCACCACAGACATCGACGAGCACGCCCGGAACATGGGCGGCTGGCAGGTTAGCTACGACCAGTTGACCCCCGGGCGCTTCGACGGCGAGTTGATCGAGTTCCGCTCCGAGTGGATGCAACTGGTGCGTGACCGCTCTAATCAGGCCCTGACCAAGCAAGGCACGGCCTGGGAGGGCGCCATCACCTTCAGCGTGCCGCTGAGTGCGGACGGGCCGGTCTTTTGTTCCGGGCACCCGATTGTCGAGCCCAGCCTGTTGGTGGCCCGTGGGCATAACCTGCCCGAGCTGCGCACACCCCAGCATCTGGATCTGCTCGGTGTCGCCATCGACGAGCAGGCGTTGGAGCATGTGCTGGAACGTCAAGGCAGCCGCTTTCGAATTACCGATCTTCCCAAGTGTTACCGTCTGGGCAACTCGACGCTGCCCGCCGAGCTTGCGGCGTTATTCGATGAGCTTGAAGGGGGCGAGCAGGGGCGTGAGTCATTGCTCGGTTACGAGTCGATTCGTCGTGGCCTGCGTGACACGGTGATGCTGCACATACTGGAATTGGTGGCACCGGACGACGCGCCGCCGCTCAACCCCACGGCGCGCAAGCGCATGGTCGACCGCGCCCGGGAGTACGCCTTGGCCCATGTCGATGAGCCGCTGTCGATCCTTGACCTGTGCAACCACATCGGTGCCAGCCGACGCAAACTGCAGTATTGCTTCCAGGAAACCCTGGGTATTAATCCCGTGGCCTATTTGCGGGCGTTGCGCCTCAATGCCGTGCGCCGTGAACTGCGTAACGGCGATCAGGCCCTGGGCGTCCAGGAGGTGGCGGCACGTTGGGGCTTCTGGCACTTGAGCCGCTTTTCCAGCGATTATCGGGTGCTGTTCGGTGAGACACCTTCCCAAACCCTGCGTCGCACGCATCTGTGCTGAAAACGGATAACGGCTGACCGGCCGGCTCCCTAGGATGACCCCCAACACCACAGGGTTGGAGGGGCATTCGATGAATCAAAATAAAAAAGCAAACGCCTGGCGCTGTACTTGGTTGACCTTGGGGCTGATCGGTATGGGGGGCGCTGCCCATGGCACCGAAAACGGTGCACCGACCACGGCGGTCGGGGTCTATGATTTCGGCGCGGGCATGATGCCGCCGGCCACGCCCTTTGGCACCGTCGGCCTGCGCACCGCGTTCTATTCGGCCAACGTGCAGAAGGACCGTCACGGCAAGTCCGTGAACAACAATTTCTCCCTGGATGTGCTGTCCATCGGCGTCGCCTATATGCGCATGACCGATTACACCGTGCTGGGCGCCAAATATGGCTTCGGCGCCGTCGTGCCGTTCTTCCAGATGGACGCTTCGGTACAGGTGCAGACGCCGATCGGTCCGCTGGACCTTGCGGCCGATCCGTTTCGCATGGCCGACATCCAGTTGTTGCCGGTGATCCTGCAGTGGACCCTCTCGCCCAACCTGTTCGTCAACACCCAGTTCCAGATCCAGGCACCGACCGGCGACTACGACAAGAATCGGCTGATTTCGCCGGGGCTCAACCACTGGACCTTTTCGCCGATCCTCAACGCCACTTACCTCTCCGACAGCGGTTTTGAAGTGTCTTCCAGTTTCGAAGTCGACATCAACACGCGCAACCCTGCCACTGACTACAAGAACGGCATTGAGTACCGCCATGAATTTGCGGTGGGCCAACACGTCGGGCCCTGGACCGTGGGCGTGGGCGGGTATTACTACCGCCAGTTCAGCGATGACGATGCGCCAGGACTGCAAGCGGGCAATCGCGCCCGGGTGATGGCTGTCGGGCCGGCGGTGAGCTACTTCAAGCCCGGTATGCCGCCGGTGTGGTTGCACGTCTACAAGGAGTTCGACGCGCGTAACCGTGCCGAGGGCTACACCACGGCGCTGCGCATTTCTCAAAGTTTCTGAAGGGACTCGCCATGAACCAACCAAGTAGCGTTTCAACGGCCCCGTTGCGTCAGGCAGGCCTGCGTCAGGGCTTGGTACTGATGCTGGGCAGCAGTTTGACCATTATGGGGTCGGTGATGGTTTCTCCCGTCCTGCCCCGCTTGGGTGCCGAATTCGGCCCCGTGGAACCCCGGGCCGATTTGCTGTTGCCGCTGGCGGTCACCGGGCCGGCCCTGGCAATCGCCCTGTGCGCACCCCTGGCCGGATGGTTGGCCGATCGCGTCGGGCGCAAGGCCTTGCTGGTGCTTGCCACGTTACTTTACGCCGTGCTCGGCGCCTTGCCGGCCATGCTCGATAGCCTGCCCGCCATCGTGGCGACGAGGCTGTTGTTCGGTTGTACCGAAGCGGCGGTCATGACCTGTTGCGCCACGTTGATTGCCGACTACTGGCACGACGAGGAGCGCTTGCGCTACGTCAATCGGCAGGTGGTGACCATCGGACTGGTGGGGGCGCTGTTCTTTGTGGTGGGCGGCGCGCTCGGGGAGCATTCGTGGCGCTTGCCGTTTCTGCTCTATCTCCTGCCGTTATTGCTGGTGCCGGTAATGATGAAGGTGCTGTGGGAGCCGCCGCTGGCGCGGCGCACCGTGACCGAGCAGCCAAACGGCGGGGCAGGGTTGGCCAAAGTGGCGGTGCTGCCGCTGGTGGTGGGCAACCTGATGATTTTTGGCGGCATGGTCCTGGCCTTCGTTTTACCGGTCCAGGCGCCGATGCTGTTGGTCAGCCTGGGCATTACCTCCAGCACCATGATCGGCATGGCAGCGGGGCTGAGCCTGTTGGCGACCCTGGTCGGTTCGCTGATGTGGCCAATGTTGCGCCGTCGCTTCGGCATCGCCGGTTGCAATGCGCTGCTGCTGGGGCTGGCGAGCCTTGGACTATGGCTGCTGACGCGCGCGCAAAGCTACAACGAGGTGCTGGTTTCAGTATTCATCCAGGGCCTGGGGTTCGGGTTGTTGGTGCCCAACGTGATGGCACCGGTGATGAACGCCCTGACCGCCAGCACCCGTGGTCGGGGGTTGGGCGGGTTCACGGCATTTCTCTATCTCGGTCAATTCGCCAGTCCTCTGGTGGTGGCGTGCGTGGGAGGATTCGCCGGCGATCTGCGCCAGTCCATCCAATGGTTAGCGTTCGCCAGCCTTGTCGTAGCACTCCTTTGGCTAATAACCGGTCTGCGCAGGCGTGGTCACGACCAGACCAGCCCTGTCGGCTCACGTCCATCGTCATGAATAAGGAATCCCAAACATGAGTATGCAAGACATCCACCAGTTGATGGATCGCGAAGACGCCATGGGGCTGGCCGAGTGGGTCAGGCGCGGCGAGGTCCGGCCTGGCGAATTGCTCGAGGTGGCCATCGAACGTCTCGAGCGGGTCGAGCCGCAACTCAATGCCGTGGCCGAGCGATTGTACGATTCGGCACGGGACGCGGCGCAAATGCCCCAAATGGGGCAGGGCCCGTTGGCCGGCGTGCCAACGTTGATCAAGGATCTGTTTTCGCCGGTCAACGGTGCGGCGATGACCAACGGCTCCCGCTCCCTGGGAAGCGCGCGGGCGGATTTCGAGGCGGAAGTCGTCACGCGTTTGCGGAGGGCAGGGTGCCAGTTGGTCGGCACCAGTACATCGCCGGAGTTCGGCACGTCGTACTCCACCGAGTCCGCACGGTTTGGCGCGACTCGCAACCCTTGGAACACCGATTACAGTGCCGGGGGCTCCAGCGGCGGTGCCGCGGCGTTGGTGGCGGCCCGGGTGGTGCCGTTCGCCCATGGCAACGATGGCGGCGGTTCGTTGCGGGTGCCGGCGTCCTGCTGCGGCGTGTTCGGCCTCAAGCCCAGCCGTGGCCTGTTGCCGTCGGGGCCGATTGTGGGGGAGGGCTGGGCGGGGATGGGCACGCCCCATGGGATCACCCTGTCGGTGCGTGACAGCGCGGCGTTGCTGGATGCGACCGCCGGGATGGACCTCGGCGCGCCCTATGCCGCCCCGATGCAGGCGCTGCCTTACGTGACAGCGGTGCAGCGCGATCCGAAACCGCTGCGCATCGCCCTGGTCGAGCAACTCGGCCCCTGGCCGACGTCGCCTGAAAGCTTGCGGGCGGTGGGCGAGGCAGCGCGATTGTGCGAATCCCTGGGGCATCGTGTCGAGCCGGTGAACCTGCCGGTGGTGTTGCCGGAATTTCTCGACCAGGTGTTCACCATCATTGGTGCAAGCACGCGCCACTATGTCGATTTGCTGGGTCAGATGCGCGGCCTCGCGGTCCAGGCCGAAGAGCTGGAAGTGCGCACCCGGATCATCCTGCGGGACAAGGGGAATGTGAGCGGCGCCCAATACGCGGCCGCCGTGGAATGGATACACACCCTGGGTCGGCAACTGGCGTCGTTCATGCAGGATTACGACCTGATCCTTACCCCCGTCTTGACCCGTGAGCCGGCACGGATCGGTGAGTTGGACATCCAGGACGTGTGCCTGAGTCTTGATCAATTGATCGAGCGCTACCACAGCTACTCGCCATTCACCGCGCTGTTCAATGCCAGCGGCCAGCCGGCGATGTCTGTGCCGTTGTCCTGGAGCAGCAACGGCCTGCCGATGGGCGCGCACTTCGCCGGTCGTTTTGGCGAAGAAAGCACCTTGCTGGCCCTGGCCGCGCAACTGGAACGCGCCCAGCCGTGGCGGGGCCGGCTGCCTGCGGTGAACGCCTGTCGTCGTTGAAGGCGGCGATGTTTCGATAAAGTGAAGCGGGCCGGTTTGCCTGATCAGGCCCGCTTCCCACCCCTCAGCCGTGCCCGTCCCGAAATCGCTGATCAAAATCTTCCGCCAGCTGCGCCAGGGTGATGCTGCCCAAACGCTTGAGCAGCAACGCCTGGGCCTCATCGAATGCATCCGTCAGCGCCGCATTCACTGCTTGTTCCACCAGGCACTGTGGGTGATCGGTGGACAGGCCGATGGCAAAAATCGACGTGCTGCCCAAGGCTTGATGGATGTCGAGCAGGGTCATTTCTGCCAAGGACTTGCTCAACGTCCAGCCGCCGCGATGGCCTTTTTCCGAGGTGACGTAGCCCTGTTCCTTGAGCAGCGCCATGGTCCGGCGCACCACCACAGGGTTAGTGCCGAGCATCTGCGCGAGGGTGTCGGAAGTGGCGGATTGCTGGTGACGATCCATGTGGATGAGCACATGAAGCATGCGGGACAGGCGCGTGTCGTTTCTCATGATGACGGCGTTGTTCGGTGGTTGAGACGGGGTTGAGTATCGCCTGTAATTGCAAAAGTTACGAGATCGTTGACAGGGGCTTTTCAAGGAACTTACGATGTGTCGAGACTTTGGCGGTCCTTCGAACACCACCCTTGGAGAAAGCTCATGGGCTACGACGTCATCATTACAGGCGGCAGTTACGCGGGTATGTCGGCAGGTTTGCAACTGGCACGGGCCCGGCGAAAGGTGCTGGTGATCGATGGGGGGCTACGCCGTAACCGGTTTGCCGCGACTTCCCATGGCTTTCTTGGACAGGATGGCCGCGCGCCCGCTGACATCGCCGAGGATGCCCGTGCCCAGCTCATGGCTTATCCGACGGTGGAGTGGCTGTCGGACACCGTCGTCCAAGCCCGCAAGGAGGAGGGCGGCTTCACCCTGGAAACCGCCCGTGGGCAGCATTTCCAAACCCAACGCCTGCTGCTGGCCACCGGAGTGGTCGATGAGTTGCCGGCGGTGCAAGGCCTGTCTGAGCGCTGGGGCAAAAGCGTTTTCCACTGTCCTTACTGCCACGGCTATGAGTTGGACCAAGGGGCGATCGGCGTACTGGCAACGTCGCCCATGTCGCTGCACCACGCCTTGATGCTTCCCGACTGGGGGCCGACGACGTTCTTTACCAATGGCGTATTCGAACCGGACCCGGAGCAACGGGCCAGCCTGGAACGACGCGGGGTGACGCTGGTGGCCGAACCGGTCGAACGCATTGAAGGCGAGCGGGCGAATGTGGTGCTGGAAGGGGGGCGCGTGGTCGCCATTGAGGGTCTGTTCGTCTTGCCCCGTACCCGCGTGGGCAGCGCCTTGGCCGCCTCTCTGGGGTGTGAGTTCGAAGATGGCCCGCTCGGCGCCTTCATCCAGACCGACATGACCGGTGAAACCAGCGTGCCGGGGGTGTTTGCCTGTGGTGATGCGGCCATGCCGTTCGGCTCGGTGGCACTGTCCGTGGGTGATGGCGTGCGGGCGGGATCGGGCGTGCACCGATCGTTGATCTTCGGCGCACACTGAAAACCCGCTCCCCGCCTGAAACCTAAACCTGAACCGCCCCGGTTGCCACGGCGAAGGCGAGCATCACCAGGCTGACGCCCCAGGCCCAGAAAAAGGTGTAGGCCATGTGTTTGCGCAACTCCACGCCGGACAACGCCAGGGCCAGGTACACGCTGGGCACCACCGGGCTGATGGAGAAACCGGTGTTTTCACCGATCAGCATGGCCCGGGCGACCGCTTCCAGGGGCACGCCCGCGGCGGCGGCCACGTCCCTGATCACTGGCAACAGGGCGAAATAGTAGGCGTCCGGCGAAAAGATCATCCCCAGGGGAACGCCAAAGAAACCGACGATCACATGCAGGTACTGAGCGGAGCCGGCCGGCAGAAAGTCGATCAGTGCCAAGGCCATGCCATCGGACATCTTTGCCCCGGACAGCACCCCCAGCAACACGGCGGCGGCCATCATCACCAGGACCATTTGCAGGGCGTCGGAGGCATGGGCCTTGAGGCGTTCGGCCTGGGCGTCCAGGGAAGGGAAGTTCAGCGGCAGGGCAATGCCCAATCCCACCATGAAACAGGCATAGAGTGGAAAAATACCGGTGAACAGACACGCCAGGATCGCGCCGGTCAGCGCCACGTTCAGCCAGTACCGCAGGTCGCGGGGCGAGAGGCCGAACTCGCGACCTTCGCTGGACAGGCTGTCCAGATCGACGCTGGCGGCCGCTCCCAAGGACATCGGCCGACGACGCTGGGCGCGCGAGCCCAGTACCGTCGCTACCAGCAACATGCAAACCAGGCCCACCAGTTGCACTGGCAGCAAGCCCAGCCAAAGCTCGGTGGCGTCCAGCCCGGAAACCGCGGCGGCCCGGGCCGTGGTGCCGCCCCAAGGCACCATGTTGATCACCCCGGCGGTGGTGCCCACCAGGCACAACAGCATGGCCGGGTTCATGTTCAGGCGCTTGTACAACGGCAACAGTGCCGGAATGGTCAGCAAAAATGTCGCGGCACCCACCCCGTCCAGATGCACCACCGACGTCACCAGCACCGTTACCACTGCCACGGCCAGCGGCTTGCCACCGGTGCTGCGGATCAGCAGGTTGACCAGCGGGTCGAACAGGCCGCGATCACGCATGATCCCGAAAAACAGAATGGCAAACAGAAACAGCGCGGCGGTGGGCGCCACGGTGATCAAACCGGCCTTGATGAACTCGCCAATTTGTCCGGGGTTGAAACCGGCCAGCAGGCAAGCGGCAACGGGGAGGGTGGTGAAGGCGACGACGGGGCTGATCCTGCGCAGCAAGATCAGCCCGATGATGACCAGCATCATCAAAAAACCCAACGTTGTAATCATGGTGCAGCCTCTCTTTTTATTGTTGTCGACGGTACGGGCGCGCGGGTCCTTCAGTCCTGTGGTCGGGGCAGGCGCAGTGACAGCAGCAGATAACTCAAACTCTTGCCATGGCGGTCCAGGCCGCAACTGAGGTTGACGCCGCCTTCCAGGGCGTCTTCGAGGACGAAATTCAGCGCATGCAGATTCGGTAGTTCATAGCGATGCACTTTGGACGGCTGGCGCGTGGCAAATTGTTCGGCGACTCGTTCGCAGGTCAGTTCACGCAGCAGCCATGGGTAGTGCGCCGGATCGAGGGGCAATACCGCAATGCTCAGGATGTTGCCTTTGTCTCCGGCACGAGCGTGGGCGAAGTCGGCGAGGGTGACCAGATTCATCAGTACCACTCCAGGGTCGTGTGGATTTCGCTGCGTGGCAGCAGGAAGCTGCGGGTGGTGACGGCTTCAGCGAGGTGCCGGCGAACGCCGCCACCGCCGGCCGGACCGTTGGTGTAAAGCGACTCCACCTCGGCCAACAGGGTCTGGACCATTGCCTGATCGGTATGGGTCAGGCCGACGCGCACACGCACATCGTCGAGGGCCGGCGCCAGGGCCAGTCTTTGTTGCAGATAGCGGCCACTGTGGTCATTGAACAGACTGGCGACACCCGACAAATCGATCCAGGGCTGTACGCCTGGCGCCAATCGGTCAAAACGTTGCAGCAGAATTTCTCGGGCCAGGGCGGCGCGGGCTACGGCACCGGGGCCGGCATAGGAAATTTCCGCCTCGCCGAACCATAGCCCGCGCACACCGGCCAAGCCTTTGAGCGTATCGGGGCGCGGATGGCCCAGCAGGCCGCTGACCTCAACGCGGTCATCACCCAGGTCGTGGACGCGGGCCTGCCCCAGGTCCAGTACCACATCCGGGGTCAGGTAACGGCGCGGATCATGCACCTCGTAAAGCAATTGTTCCTTGACCGTTTGCTCGCTGACGCGCCCCCCGCTGCCCTGGGTTTTGCCAATGATCAAACGCCCATCCTCATATATTTCGGCAATTGGGCAACCGAGGTTCGCCGGGGCCGGGATCTCTTTGATCCCAGGGTGGGCAAAGTACCCGCCGGTGACCTGGGTGCAGCATTCCAGCAAATGCCCGGTCGCCGTGGCGATGGCCATTTTCTGCCAGTCGTCGGCGGCCCAGCCCAGCCCGTGGCGAATCGCGCCCACCGCCAGCGAGGGATCGGCCACGCGCCCGCACAGTACGATGCCGGCACCTTCTTGCAGCGCCGTATGAATGCCGTCGGCCCCGGTGTAGACATTGACCGATACCACGTCAGCCAGATCCTGGGGCAGCCATTGCTCCAAACGCGGTGGGGTTTCTTCCAGCAGGTCATCGCCCAGTACGCAGGCAATTTTCAATGTCGGATAGCGTCCTGCCAGTGTTGCTCGCAGGCGCTGCGCGGCGGCTTTGGGATTGGCTGCGCCACCATTGGTAATGATAGGGATGCCGGCTTCTATACACACATCCAGCATCGGTTCGAGGAAATCGAACAGGCGCGAGGCGTATCCGGCTTGAGGATCTAGGCCCCTGCGCAGTTGCGCTTCGGCCAGCGTCCGTTCGGCCAGCAGCTCCAGCATGATGTAGCGCTGGCCGTTTCGTTGCGCCAGGTCCTGAGCCAGGCGCAAGGCGGCGTCCGGGCGATCATTGGCAAAACCGGCGCCGCATCCGACGAGAATTGTTTTGGTCATGTCCGTTTCCACTGATGGGATGGCCCATAGTGGCGGGCAGGGATTGTTCTGTGAATTTTAAAGGTAGAATCAATTGATCCATTATCTTTATAAGTGCGGCCATGAACGTTTCTTTCCGACAGCTTCGTGCCTTTATCCTGATTGCTGAAACCTCAAGCTTCACGCGCACCGCTGAACAGCTTCACCTGTCCCAGCCGGCCCTGAGCTACAGCATCCGCAAACTGGAAGAGACCATGGGTTTGCAGTTGCTGGCGCGTAACACCCGCAGTGTCGAGTTGACCCTGGCCGGCGAGCACTTCCTGCCCCAGGCCAGGCGCATGCTCAGGGACATGGACGATGCCGTACGCGACGCCCGCGACACTCTCAGCCTGAGTCGTGGCTCCCTGCGCCTGGCGGCCCTGCCCACGGCCGCCGCTTCGTTCCTGCCTGTGGTCATCGCTTCGTTCCAACGCAAACACCCGGGTGTAAGGGTGAGCGTACTGGATGGTCGGGCCGGGGAGATCATGGGCTGGGTGCAGCGCGGCGAGGTGGACGCGGGCATTACCTCGTTACCCGACGACCTGTCCGGGCTGAGCTTCGTGCGCCTGCTGGATGACAATCTGGTGTTGCTGACCCACAAGGATCATCAGCGCGACAGCCTGGACGATTGGAAGCGCAGGCCCTACATCGCCTTGACCCCCGACACCAGCATCCGGCCCTTGGCCGACGCGGCGTTACGCTACCTGAACGTCGAGCCTGAGCCGGCCTGGGAGGTGGCGCACATGAGCACCGCCACTGCGCTGGTACGCGAAGGGTTGGGGTTTTCCCTGCTGCCGGCCAGTTGCACGGCGGTGTTCAATATTGGTGAACAATGCGCGGTGATCGCCATTGACCAGCCCGGCAAGCGTTCGATCGGCCTGTTGCAACGCAAGCCAGTGGCTCAGTCGCCGTCGTTGAGCCAGTTCATGCAGCATTTGCGGCAGACGCTGCACCAGCAATGACAGTGCCATCGTCATCGCGAGCAGGCTCGCTCCCACAAGAATCTGCTACTGGGTCCCAAACATCGCTGTCCAATAAATCCCCGCATCACTTTTCGGGTCCACCGCATAGCCGGCGCCCAGTTCTTTGAACTGCGGATTCATCAGATTGGCGCAATGACCGGGGCTTGCCAGCCAGCCGTCCACCACTTTGAGGGCCGTATCCTGTCCGGCGGCGATATTCTCGCCGATCAATTGGCCGAGGTAACCGGCCAGTTCGGCGCGGTCGCCCGGCATACGGCTGTCGCGATCCTTGTGGTCAAAAAAGTTGTTGTTGGCCATGGCCCGGCTGTGGCTCACGGCGGCCAGGGCCAGCGTAGCGTTCCAGGCCAGGGGCGTGGTGGCCGTGAAGGCTTCGGTGCCGCAGCGGCGCGGTTGGGCACGAGCACTGTTGATCAGCTTCAGCAGCTTCTGGCCTTCGGCTTGCCAGTCTCCCAGGCGCGCCGACAACAACGGACGCGCCAACACGATGCGCCATTCGCGATCCAGGCGACTCACGCCGATGTCGACGAACTGTGGGTCCAGCACCACCTGGCAGAAGCTCTCCCGCACCGCCTTCATCGCAGCTTGCGCGTCCCGCGGCCCGGACAGGCTGATGGCCTGTACGTTGACCATCGGATAGGCCGTGCGGGCCAGCGCCTGCTGCAGGTCGCCAATGCCGTTGGCCGACAGGATCAGCCGCGAGTCCATGGCCAGCGGCGGCAGCTCCAGAGAGGCTTGATCCGCGCAGCTTTGCGACTGGCTGCGGTAAAGGTTGATGGACTCGACCAGTTGCGTCTCTTCGGTGGCCAGGACACTGGTGGCGAAGGCCAGGCCCAGCGACAGCCCGATAAGACGCATGACGGATGAAATGGCACGCATGTAAATCTCCCTTGAGCGGACGGCGCCTATGATGCGCAATTTTTGCCCGGCTGGGGCAACGGTATTCACGCTCTTTTGAAATCCCTTGCAACGGCACCGCTGGGCACCGTTTGGGACAATCCTCAAGTAGTGGGATCAATTTTCAGGCGAATAAGTCCATTTGCGTCGATTTAAGGCCAAAAACCGCCGAATTATCAGCTCATCCAGTTCCCGCCATCGACGTTATAGGTCTGCGCCACCACATACTCGCTCTCCGCCGAGGCCAGGAAAATCGCCATCCCCACCAGATCCTGTGCGGTGCCCATCCGGCCATAGGGCACTTGCGCACCCACCTGACGCTTTTTTTCTCCCGGGGGCAGGTTTTCATGATGGGCGAACAGCGCATCCACGCCGTCCCAGTGCTCTCCCTCCACCACCCCAGGGGCAATGGCGTTGACGTTGATTCGATGCTTGATCAAATCAAGCCCCGCGGACTGGGTCAGGCTGATCACCGCCGCCTTGGTGGCGCAATACACCGCCACCAGGGCTTCTCCACGCCGGCCGGCCTGGCTGGCCATGTTGATGATTTTGCCGCCATGACCCTGGCGGATCATCTGCCGGGCGGCGGCCTGCAGCGTGAAGAGGGTGCCGGCGACATTGATGCAAAACAGCCGTTCGTAGCTCTGGCGCGTAATCTCCACGATAGGCGCCAGGTCGAACAGCGCTGCGTTATTGACGAGGATATCGAGCTTGCCCGCCCGGGCCACGACCGCCTCAATGGCCTGGTCAATCGAAGCTTGTTCAGTGACGTCCATTTTGACCGCGTAGGCGCTGTCGCCCAGTTCGGCAGCGGTGGCCTGGGCCCGTCCAAGATCGATATCGGCAATCGCCACCGTAGCCCCTTCGTTGATATAGGCCTGGGCAAACGTCCTGCCAATACCGCGGGCAGCACCGGTGACCAGTGCACTTTTTCCTTCCAGTCGTTTCATGGGTTGTCCTGTCTTGAATGACAAAAATAAATAACAGGGGAGCGCGCCCTTGTGGCGCCGATTACAGCAGCGCCAATGGCGCCGGACAAACGCGGGCGGGATCATCGGCTGGTACTTTTTTAACGCCGTGATGTGTCCCTTGGCCGGGTTAAAAAAGTATCGGTGGACGATCAGGTCAGGGCTGGTGAACCGGTGCGCGCCGGGCGTAAGGTGCTGCCTACATCGACAGAGACGCGCGACATGCCTGATCACCCAACGCCCCTGTTCGAGCAGCCACCGGCCGAACTGGAAGTCATCCTGCCCGAGCCCGAGCACAGTTTTCGCTGGTACGAGCACGACTATCCGTATCCGATGGCGCGCTGGAACCACCATCCCGAATTCGAGATCCATCTCATTCGTCGGGGCAGCGGTAAATTGCTGGCGGGCGATTATATTGGCCCATTCGGGCCCGGCCATGTGGCGATGATCGGCCCGGGTTTGCCCCACGACTGGATGGGCGACCTGGCCCCGGGCGAGCACTTGGCTGGAAGGGATGTGGTGCTGCAATTCGATGGCGCAACGCTGTTGAGTCTGCGCCGGACGCTACCTGAACTTGGGGATTTACAGCCGTTGTTCGAAAGGGCACGACGAGGTCTGGTCTTCAGCGGCGACACCGCCGTGAACGCCGCAAGGCTGTTGGAGAGCATCGGCCCGGCCCAGGGGCTCGGGCGGCTGGCAGTGTTTCTCCAACTGCTCAACACACTCCATCTCGCCCCGCAGGACCAGGCCCAGTGCCTGGCCAGCCCGTGTTATGCACCCAGCCTGGATGCCCGCAGCTCCGAACGCATCCACAAGGCCTTCGAGTACCTGCAGACTGAACTCACGGGTGACCTGCGCCTGTCGGTGATTGCCCGGCAACTGGACATGAGCGAGCCCGGTTTTTCGCGTTTCTTCAAACGCATCACCGGACACGGTTTCATTGACCTGATGCGCAAGCTCCGAATCCAACGAGCCTGCCGGTTGCTGTTGCACAGTGAAATGCCAGTGACCGATATCTGTTTTGAGGTGGGTTACAACAACCTGTCCAACTTCAATCGGCACTTCCGCATCGAGATGCACCAGACACCCAGCGAATATCGCGCAGGCGCTAGACTCTGAATTGCTTCAGCAACCCGTTCAACTGCTCACTCAGCGACTTGAGGCGGGTACTCGCCAGGCTCGACTGTTCGGCCGCCATGGCGGTGCTGTGGGACAGCCCCGCGGCCTGGGTGACGTTTTGGTTGATGTCTTCCACCACATGGGCCTGTTGCAGCGTGGCACTGGCGATGGAGGCGTTCAAGCTGTTGAGGTTGCGCAGGGCCTGACCGATGGCGTTGAGACTGGCACCTGCCAGCCCGGCTTGCTCAATGGTCAATTGCGAAGCACGGCTGCTGTCGCTGATGACTTTCACCGCCGCTTCGGAATGGTTCTGCAAGCGTTCGATCATCGCCTGGATCTCGGCGGTGGACTTCTGCGTACGCTGGGCCAACAGCCGCACTTCATCGGCCACCACGGCAAATCCTCGACCTTGTTCACCGGCGCGGGCCGCTTCGATCGCGGCGTTGAGGGCCAGCAGGTTGGTCTGCTCGGCAATGGAGCGGATCACCTCCAGCACGCTGCCGATCTGGGTGCTTTCGCTGGCCAGGGTGCGGATCACTTCCACCGCCTGATCAATGGTCTGGGACAGTCGGTCAATCTGCTGCAGGCTGCCGTCGATGTTGACCTGGCCTTGCTGGGCCTGGGATTCGGCGTCGCGCATTTCGCTGGCGGCGTGTTCGGCGTTCTTGGCGACATCTTGCACGCCGTAGGTCACTTCGTTGATTGCAGTGGCCACCAGTTCCATCTGTTGCGATTGCTGCTGGCTGCGTTCCTGGGCCTGGGCGGCGTCGTTACCCAGTTCGTTGGACGATTGCCCCAGGGCCTGGGCTGAGTCCTGCAATTGGCTGACGACTTCGCGCAGTTTGGCGGTAAAGGCATTGAAATGCCGGGCCAGTTGCGTCACTTCGTCCTGGCCGTGGGTGTCGAGGGTGCGAGTCAGGTCGCTTTCACCGCTGGCGATGTTGGCCATGGCATTGACCGTTTCCTGCAGTGGCCGAACGATGCTGCGCACGATCAGGGTCAGGAGCAAGCCCATGAGCAGGGTGATCGCCAGGCCGATCAGCGAAGCCTTGATCACTTGAGACTGGAATTCGGCCTGCACGTCATCCACGTACACACCTGAACCGATGATCCAGCCCCAAGGCTCGAACAGTTTGACGTAAGAGGTTTTCGCCACCGGCGCCTCAGCGCCCGGTTTCGGCCAGAGGTAATCCACCATGCCCGCGCCCTTGGCCTTGGCAATGGCGACCATCTCGTTGAACAGCGCAAAACCATTCGGGTCGCGAATCGCCGAGAGGTTCTGGCCTTCGAGTTTCGGGTTGGTCGGGTGCATGACCATCACAGGGGTCAGGTCATTGATCCAGAAGTAGTCATTCTGGTCATAGCGCAAGCCGCGCACCGCGCTAAGCGCCTGCTTCTGCGCGACCTCGCGAGTCAGGGTGCCAGCCGTTTCCAGACCATGGTAGTAGTTCAGCACACCACTGGCAGTCTGGACCACATGCTGGGTTTTCTGCACCTTGGCCTGATACAGGTCGGTGTGGATCTGCTTAAGCATGAACGCGCCCAGCGTGAACAACATCACGATGGACACGACCAAGATGAGCCACAAGCGTCGGCTGATCGACACACTGCGCAAGCTATTCATACGCTGTCACTCCGGTTTCTTATTCTTGTCATCTGACCGCCTGAATCCGGCGCGGGCAGGTAGGACCTGGTGCCCAGGAGCCATAACGCGGCAGCGTTATCAGGGCTTGTCTGATAGGATTTCGGCCCCGCGGCGCAAAACCTGAGCCTGTTCCGGTTTTTTCATTGGTTTTTTTGAGAAATCGCAGTCACCGTGCGCCTGCTGTTTACACCTGCATAACGCTTAAATTTTGATGAGACGTGCGCAAGCATAGTCTTTTGGGGGATGAATGGATTTGTGGACCGCCTTTCAGGCACTGATTCTTGGCGTGGTAGAAGGTTTGACGGAGTTCCTGCCGATCTCCAGCACGGGGCACCAGATCATTGTCGCGGACTTGCTCGAGTTCGGCGGGGAGCGCGCGATGGCGTTCAACATCATTATCCAGCTCGGGGCGATCCTGGCGGTGGTGTGGGAGTTTCGGCGCAAGATCTTCGACGTGGTACTGGGCTTGCGTACCCAGCCCAGCGCTCGCCGGTTTACGGCCAACCTGCTGATTGCCTTCATGCCCGCTGTGGTATTGGGCGTGTTGTTTGCAGACTTGATCCACGAATACCTGTTCAACCCGATCACGGTGGCCACGGCGTTGGTGCTGGGCGGTTTCGTGATGCTCTGGGCCGAGAAGCGCCAGCATACAGTGCACGCCGAAACGGTAGACGACATCACCTGGAAGGATGCACTGAAAGTCGGCTTCGCCCAGTGCCTTGCGATGATTCCCGGCACCTCCCGTTCAGGCTCGACCATCATCGGCGGCTTACTGTTCGGGCTGTCGCGCAAGACCGCAACCGAGTTTTCGTTCTTCCTGGCGATGCCAACCATGGTCGGCGCAGCAGTCTACTCAGGCTATAAATATCGCGAGCTGTTTGTGCCGGCGGATTTTCCGGTGTTCGCCATCGGCTTCGTCACCGCGTTCATTTTCGCCATGATCGCGGTCAGGGGCTTGTTGCTGTTCATCGCCAGCCACAGTTACGCAGTATTTGCCTGGTACCGGATCGCTTTCGGCCTGTTGATTCTGGCCACCTGGCAATTCGGTTGGGTGGACTGGACGGCGGCCCAGTCATGAGCCGCCCAGGCCGTGAGCCGGGCCCAGCAGTGCAGAGTTTGCGGCTCAAGCTCGTGGTATTTGCGCTGGTGTGCGCCTTGCCGCTGCTCGGGTCACTTTTGCTCGGGTTGCGCGCGGTGTCCTGGGTGCCCCTGACGGCCTACGGCCTCGTCAGCATGGTGGCGTTTCTGTTGTACTGGAGCGACAAGCGCAAGGCCCGCGCTGACGCCTGGCGCACCCCGGAAAACGTATTGCACGCCGTGGAGCTGGCCGGTGGCTGGCCCGGGGCGTTGCTGGCTCAACAAGTGTTTCGCCACAAGACCCGCAAGGTGTCGTTTCAGGTGGTGTTCTGGTTCATCGTGTTGCTGCATCAGGTGTTCTGGATCGACCAGTTATTCCTGGGCAGTCATCTGCTGATGCTGTTCTGAGCTTCACGACAGCAGCAAACCCACCTGGGTGCGCTTGGGCAGCTTGCTCACCACCAGTTGGTGGGAGCGCTGCAGCAGGCCACGCAGCTCATCGGCGCCCAGCGGGTAGGGCGTTTGCATGATGATCCACTGGGCCCGCGCCAGGTACGGCGCCGGGCCAATCCCGGGGCGGTCGCAATGCCCCAGGAACAGATCCTTGTCGACCTTGAATGCCAGTGATTCACCCCGCAGGTTCTGCAAGGCGAACATCTTGTTGCCGGCAATGGAAAATACCCGCACGCCGCCCCATTTGTAGTCTTCCCGGGCGCCAGGCAAACCCAGGCAAAACCGCGCGACATCCGCTTCGCTCAAGCTCATATTTTCCTATCCCCACAGCTTTCGAATGCGTCTACCAGATGGTCGATCCACGCGCGCACCGCTGGCAGCATGCCGCGTCGATGCGGGTAAACTGCCTGCAGCCAGCCGTCCGGCAGCGACCACTCGGGCAACAATTCCACCAGTGTGCCGTCCTGCAGTTCCTCCTCGCAATACATGCTCGGCAACAAGGTGAAACCCAGGCCGGCGAGGGCGCAGGCGCGGCGCACAATGAAGTCGTCGATGCCTAGTCGGGCTTCCAGGGCCAGTTCGACGGGCTCTGCGTTGGCCTTGAGCAGACGCAGGTGGACCAGGCGATCGGCGTCCAGCGCCCCGAGTATCGGCAGTTTCTTGAGATCCTCCGGGGTATTGATCTGCCGTCCTTCGACGAACGCCGGGCTGGCGACCATGATCAGCCGCGCCTGACGCAGACGTCGCGTCATCAGCAGCGGGTCTTCGTCCCCCAGATCGCGCACGCGCAATGCCACGTCGATGCCTTCGCTCACCAGGTCTACCCGCCGATTGACCAGCATCATTTCCAGCTGCACTTGAGGGAATTTTTCCAGGAAGCTGGCAATCACCCCGCCCAGCATCTGGTGAGCCAAGCCCACCGGACTGGAAACCCGCAGGCGTCCGCGCGGCTCAGTGGACATGCTCGCCACGGCTTCATCGGCCATCTCGGCTTCCAGCAGCATGGCTTGGCAATGGCGCAGATAACGCTCTCCCACGGCCGTGAGCTTCAACTGGCGGGTGGTACGTTGCAGCAATCGTGCGCCAAGGCGCTCTTCCAGTTCAGCGATACGCCGTGACAGCCGCGACTTGGGAATACCCAACAGGCGTCCGGCCGCGGCGAAACCATCGGCTTCGACCACTTTGGCGAAGTAGTACAGATCATTGAGGTCTTGCATATCGAGTTCTATTGTCCTGTCAGTGGAACGAACTATCGCATTAATACTGACTTATCGGCTATTGGCTTCATCGATAGGATTGTTCTCAATTGATCGCCTGGTCGCGATCCTCACTTGGAGAGCACTCATATGAAACTGTTGCACATCGACTCGAGCATCCTGGGCGACAATTCCGCGTCCCGCCAACTGAGCCGTGACGTGGTTGAGGCCTGGAAAGCTGCCGAAGCGGACGTCATCGTGACCTACCGCGACCTGGCGGCCGATGCCATCAGCCACTTTTCCGCCCAGACCCTGATCGCCGCCGGTACCAGCGCTGAACTACGTGACGCGGCCCAGAAGCACGAGACTGACCTCAGCGCCTCGACCATGGCCGAATTCCTGGCGGCGGACGCGGTGGTCATCGCAGCGCCGATGTATAACTTCACCATCCCGACTCAACTCAAGGCCTGGATCGACCGTATCGCCGTGGCCGGCCAAACCTTCCGCTACACCGAAGCCGGCCCCGAAGGCCTGTGTGGTGGCAAGAAACTGGTGATCGTTTCCACCTCAGGCGGCCTGCATGCTGGCCAGCCAAGCGGCGTGGCGCATGAGGAGTATCTGAAGCTACTGTTCGGCTTCCTCGGCATTACCGACATCGAGTTCGTTCGCGCCGAGGGCCTGGCTTACGGTGACGAGATGCGCAGCAAAGCCATCAGCGAAGCCAAGCTGCAGATCAGCGAGCAATTCGCCGCAGCTTAAAGACCGTGCAAAAAACACCAGGTCTGGGCGTACCGGCCTGGTTGGTTTGCAGAAGGTCGATCAATACGCGGCTTTTTCGGTACGCCGACGCAGCAGTAAAGTCAGCCCCAGTCCGATGATCGACAGCAGTGCCGCACTGAAAAAGATCGAGGAATATCCCAGATTCAACGCCACCGCGCCCATCAAGGGCCCGGCAATCGCCAGCGCCAGGTCGAAAAACACCGCGTAGGCGCTCAGTCCTGCGCCACGGCTGGTATTGGGTACTTGCTTGATGGCCTCCACACCCAACGCTGGATACACCAGCGACAGCCCGAAACCGGCCAGCCCCGCGCCGATCAGCGCGAACGCGGTAGAAGGTGCCAGCCACAGCAACACCAGCCCCAGGGTTTCTATACACATGCAGGCAATGGCCGTCCTGAAGCCTCCGAAGCGGGCGATGCTGGAAATGAACAACAGGCGCGCCAGGATGAAACAGATACCAAACACCGTCAGGCACCAGGCCGCACCCGTCCAGCCGCGACTGACATAAAACAACGTGATGAACGTGGTGAGCGTACCGTAGCCGATCGACGCCAGGCACAGGCTCGTTCCGAACGGTGCAATACGCCCGAACACCGCCCAAAAGGGCAGCCGCTCGCCGCGAATGACCGGCACCGACGGCTTGTTGCGTATCAACAGCAGCGCCGCGCCGGCCAGCAGCGACAATGCGATCCCCAGGCTGACAAAGCCCAGCTCACCCACCATCACCACCCCCAGCGGCGCGCCGATGGCAATGGCTCCATAGGATGCGATGCCGTTCCATGAAATTGAGCGGGCCGTGTGTTCGACACCCACCTGGCCCATGCACCAACTGATGGTGCCCACGCCGATCATTCCCTGAGCCACGCCGAGCAGCAAACGTCCGGCGATCAGGATCAACAGGCTCAGCAGTGGAAAGCTTTGCAGCAGCGTCGAGAGCAGCGTCAGCAAACCACTGAGGACGATCCCGTAAAGCCCATAAACGATCGCCCGCTTGGTGCCAATACTGTCCGACAGCCGCCCGGCCATGGGCCGACTGAGCAGCGTCGCCAGATACTGGGAGCCGATGGTCAGCCCGGCCACCACGGCACTGAAGCCCAACTGTTCGTGGACATAGCCCGGCAACACGGCAATCGGCAGGCCGATGCAGAGAAAGGCGATGAAGGTATAAAAAACGATGGAGATGATCTGCCAGGTGATCGACAGGGAGCTGGAGGCGGGTGGGTGTGTTGGCATGAGGCTCGTTCGCGGGCAGCGGTAAGAGGGCCTCATCATGGCGCGCGCCGGGAATAAAAGAAAGCAGGCTAACGGTTTGCCCGGCCGGTGAGGCGCGACGCTATCGCGAGCAGGCTCGCTCCCAC
>NZ_JABWQV010000071.1 GCF_014268615.1 Pseudomonas tehranensis
ATTATTCCCCAGCCATAATTTTCAATAATTCGCGAGTATTGAAAGCAGAAGCTGCTACGCAGCCCAGCGAGAGCACGCGCCCTCGCCACAAACGTGAATGCAGCCGTTTGATCAAATCTTGAACTGCTGCACCGAAGCCTGCATGGACCCCGCCGCATCGTTCAATTGATCCGCTGTTTGCGTCAGGTTGTGAATCGAGCGGGTGTTCTCGCGGGACTGCTCGGCAATCGACTCCACCCTCTGAGCCATTTCATCGCTGGCCTTCGATTGTTCGGCAATGGTCTGGGAAATTTCCTCGACCACTTCTGCCGCATGCCGGGCGCCGGTGCGGATTTCGCTGATGGACACCCCGGCCTGCTGGGCCAGTGACACGCCTTCGTCCACGCGGCTGACGCAAGCCTGCATGTTCGCTACCGCATCCCGGGCGCTGGTCTGGATGCGCTCGATCATCGCGGTGATTTCCTGGGTGGACTGAGTAGTGCGCGCCGCCAGGTTACGCACCTCATCGGCCACCACCGCAAAGCCGCGCCCCGCCTCCCCGGCACGGGCAGCTTCGATGGCGGCGTTGAGGGCCAACAGATTGGTTTGCTCGGCGATGCTCTTGATCACCTGAATGATCGAATGAATGTCTTCAGACGAGGCGTCCAGCGCCGTGATCTTGCTGGACGACTGATTGACCACCTCGGCAATCCGGCTCATACCTTCCACCACCCCAAGAATCACTTGCCCGCCGCTGCTGGCCAGTTGTTCGGACTGTGCCGAGATCGTCCGGGCGCTGTCGGCGTGCTGATGAATCTGGCTGATGTTCGCCATCATCTGCTCCATGCTCGCCGCCATGCTGGTGGCGCTCTGAGCCTGCTGATCGGCGCTGGACACAATCTGCCGCGCCGTATCGCCCAATACGCGCGAGGTGCCATGCAACTCGTCACTCTGGCTGCGGATCGTGGCGATCATTTGCCGCAAATTGACCTGCATCTGCTCGATCACGCGTTGCAACTGGCCCAGTTCATCCTTGCTGTGCGCGCCCATTGAGCGTTGCAAATCCCCTTGGGAAATCGCCTGAGTGTTGAGGATGATGTTATTCAGCGGCGTAAGCACCGCCTTGAGCAGGCTCCAGGACAACAGCGCCAACGCCACACAGGTGGCCAGCAACGTGAAAACCAGCCAGCGCTCCGACGTTTGAATGCTGTGGTCCTGATGCTCGCGGGTGGCATGGGCCTGGCTCTCGATCAACTCACTCACCGCCTCGTTACGCTCCTCCAGCGCCGAGAACGCCCCGTCGAACTCCGTCCGCAACGCCCGGCCATCCTGGGCACCACCCAACGCCTTAGCGATCACCTGCTGAGCCGATGCAATATAGGTTTCGACTTGCGGCTTCAGCTCGGTAATAGCCTGAGCGATCGCTTGCGGCAACTGGGCCTCGGCATTCTCGGCGATGACCTTGCGCATCCGTTGTGCATGCTCATCGAACGCCTCTCTCACCTCCTTGGCTCCCGCGGCATCCCCCGGCGCCACCAGCAAAGCGGCCAACACATCGCCACGAATGGCGTCGTGCATCATGTCCGCCTCCATGTGCTTGCGCATGGCCGAAATACTGGTTTCGCTGCGCGCCAGGGCGCTGGTCATGCTGATATAGCCCCACAACCCGATACCGCCGAGCACGAGGGCAAAGAAAAGGCTGATCAACCCCGAGCCTATGATCTTGGTCCTGATCTTCATCGCCTGATACTCCAGAGGGGGCGGGATTTGAGGGCAAGTGTAGTAGAGCGCAAGCGCAGCACCTGGTGCGGGCGACGCTGCTATAAAGGGTATCGGCGGAAAAAAGATTAAGTGAATATTGCGCACGGCCCGTGGCGAGGGAGCTTGCTCCCGCTGGGGTGCGAAGCAACCCCCTTGCACCTGCACCCGGTTCTCAGGGCCGGATCCAATGAAAAAAATCGGGGACAGACCACGATATTGAGCTAGCTGAGTAGTCGGCCCGACTCGTAATCGTGGTCTGTCCCCGA
Source organism: Pseudomonas tehranensis (assembly GCF_014268615.1). Classification (GTDB taxonomy): domain Bacteria; phylum Pseudomonadota; class Gammaproteobacteria; order Pseudomonadales; family Pseudomonadaceae; genus Aquipseudomonas; species Aquipseudomonas tehranensis. Next base: position 2,007 of record NZ_JABWQV010000071.1, read on the forward strand.
ATTACCCTTTCAACTGGTGACCCTCTTCGTAATCACCAGCCTTTGGCGTCAGTCTTCCATAGCTCAGGAAAGCCCATGCGCTGGAAGTGCGCGGCGCCATACCTTTCTTCCATTGAAGCCAGCCTCGCTTTGAAGGTGCCGTTAAATCCTATCGAGCTCAGCAAGACATGAATCACCGTAAGCGAGGCGTAGACCGTCTTGTTGTCGGTAAACTTGATATCTTTGAGCTTTAGGTTGGTGGGAGAAACTCCCAGTTTAACGTCGATAAACCGGTCGTGATGTGCGGCCATATTCCGAAGCACGGTTAATGCGTGTAGCCAGCTTTCGAACACTTCCACCTGTGTAATACCGAATTTTGACGAGATGACTCTGCGGTCAACCGGGTCTCTGAGCATTGCGAAAATTTTCGACCAGGTTCCCAATGTCACGCATTCGCTCATCGCCCAACTGGGCGGAAGGTACGGGTCGTCGTAGTTCTCGTAGTAGGCTTTTATATAAAGCCGGGATGAGGCCCGTTCCACCTCTCCCTCGATTTTCGACAACATTTGCCCGATGCCAGCGCGTCCTTTCGGGGCAAATATCTCCATTTTCAGATACCAGTGCGGTGAGTACTTGAGGCTCAGCAGGTTACAGATCACGGTGCGAACGGCGACCTCCAGCCTTTCCACGGACTCCATGATAATGGCGCGAATTTCTCGATCGCACTCGTAACGCTGGCAGACATGCTCAAACGTTGTGTTAGGCAGGAAGTTTTTGGTCGCGAGGTCTTGGAGCTGATACCAATAGCCCTTCAGTCGGAAATGCCCCACGTAGGAGATGTATTTCAAGGCAAGGTCATCGTCGTCAACGATCAATCCTTGCGTCTTCAGCTTGGCGAGCAGTGCCTGGGGAGTGAGCGCGGTTTTCGCAAATGGGAGCTTTGCTGCGGTAGCCTGCTTGGCCATGGTCAAACTCCAGGCAAAAAAAACTCGCCTTTTGCACGCCTGCTTTGGGGCAGGACCCTACCCGTTGGGTAGGACGTGTGGCGAGTGTGTTGAGTCAAGGTTATTCGCCTTTGACAGACGGGTCAATCACTTTGGGGGGATCTGACAATCACTTTAGGCACCGCCCGTGGCGCTATCACCTAGGTGGCAACCTGACCGCCCCCCATCTCCTTCAGCAAATCATGGACGCAGAACGCGAGCGCTTACGTGCGGAGGTCATTGATGCGGATCAACCCTAAAAGAATTGGGGACAGACCACGATATTGAGTTAACGGAGTAGTCGGCCCCTCTCGAGCTTGCGCATGTATGGCAGAGTGCTAGCTTTATTGGCGTTGCCGTAACTGATCAAGCTTGGCGCCGAGCCAACACCCTCCAAGGAAAGCTGGTAATGGACCTACATAACGAATTCGAAAACAGTAATTTCTTCCACCATGCTCGTATTGATCGACGCGCTGCTGACGCACTGGTTGGGCTGGCTGCCGGGATTGCGGCAGATGGTGTGGTGAATACCACTGAAGCGGTGTTCCTGAAGCAATGGTTGGAAAGCAATCTGGCGCACCTGAACGATCCGGTGATCAATCTGCTGTATTCGCGTTTAGCGTGCATGCTTCAGGACGATGTTCTGGATCCGGATGAGTCTCATGAACTGCTGAATATCCTGCATGGTTTTTCTGGATTGAACATAGAGAGGCCAAAGGTCGGCGGTGCTGTTGCCGTTACTCCTACGGATCTTCCATTCAACTTGCCGGCGCCTGAATTGGTGTGGGACGGCCGGATGTTTGTGTTTACGGGGGTCATGGCCTTCGGGCCGCGCAAAGATTGCCAGGCGTTGGTCGAGGAGCGGGGTGGTTTGATTGGGGGCGGTGTGAGTAAAAAGGTGCATTACCTAGTGGTCGGCAGCGTGGGAAATGAGCAGTGGCGCCACAGTACCTACGGGACGAAGATCATGAAGGCAGTGGAGCTGAGGGAGGCGGGCGCTTCGATTGCCATTGTGGGTGAGGATCATTGGCTAAAGGTACTGTTTGGTTGAGGTTGTTTCGGTCGTAGTGCTTTAGGAAAGGCACCCTTTACCCGGCAGATTGTCGGTGGTTGTGATGGCCTCATCGCGAGCAGGCTCGCTCCCACAGAGGTCAGTGTGTGGATAGGAAAGTGGATGCGCAGAAACAACAAAGCCCTCGCATTTCTGCGAGGGCTTCGTTTTGTATGGTGCCGGCACCAGGAGTCGAACCCGGGACCTACTGATTACAAGTCAGTTGCTCTACCAACTGAGCTATACCGGCGTGTGGGCGACGATTATAGCGATTGGGTGCGTTCTGTAAACCCCTGAATTCTGACTATTTTTGCAGGGCCCTGGCTCAGGCGCGGCGTACGAGGTTGCGTACTTTCTGCAAGGTTCGCCAAGTACGGCTGTTTTGCAGGGCATGGAGTTGGGCTTCGGCCCGTTCAGCCCGTTTCAGAGCGGCGGTGAGCTGCTGGTCTGCGTCGTCGAGGGGGTGGCTGAATTTGTGGCCCTTGCAGAACTGGAACCCGTCGAGGTTGCACGGGGGGATGTCGAAAGCGGGTTTGAGCGCCAGGTGTTCTTCGGCGAGGTAAAAAGTGTTGAGGCCGTCGAACAGGATGGGCTGGTAGCCGGCGTCGGTGACGAGGGTTTCCCAGGTCTGGTCGCGGGCCCATGGGGTTTCGATGAGGATGATCCAAGGGCGCCAGCGGCTGAAGTCCATGCCGCGCAGCACGGTTTCTTCGTGACCTTCGACGTCTATTTTCAGGAAGTGGATGGGACGGTCCTGGGCGTATTGTTCGCAGATCGACGTCAGGGTGCGGGACTGGACGGTCTGGACACTGACGTTCATGCCGGCGTCGCGGTGTTGTTGGGCGACGCTGGCTTCGACGGTGGACAGGCCTGTGTCGGCAATGGTGTAGAAGGTCAGGCTGTCGGCGTTTTCGCCGGCCACGCATTGCAGGTTGATGTCGTCGGGACGTTGTTGGCAAAGGGCATCGTAGTACGCCGGCACCGGTTCGATGTTGATCCCGCGCCAACCGTGGTCGTAGAAAGCCCGGGTCACGGAATCTTCTGTCGGATGGTTGGCGCCTACGTCCAGATAAAAGCCGTTTTCCACCGATTGAAGGGCGCGCCACAGGCGTATGTCTTCGAAGTTCTGTGCGTAGGAAATGAACGTCACGGCCAGTCCTTGTATGTGTCGGCATTGTGTCAGTCACGATACGTAAGGCTGTTGTACTGCACGGGCGCGGTGGGCGCAATTGCTGGTGTGAGGGAGCACTGAGTTCGGCGGTTATGTCGTTTTGTTTGAGCGCTTATGCACAACGGGCGGGGCGGGGCGACTGTCATCTTGCGATTTTGTGACAGTTTTCTCGTTTGCTCGCAAATGCCTGTTTTAATGGTTTTTTATCCATATGAACAAAAAATGACCAGCCGCGGTTGCAGCAGAAAATCGCGGATTTCTTGGATCCAAGACTTTTTCATCAACAGAGTTATCCACAGGCTGTTTCGTATCAGTAACGCTCGGCCAGTAGCATCAGATTGCGTGGCGTCAGCGGCGTTTCGCAGAAGGTGCCGAGGCGGACGTGGTAATTTTTCTGGCTGAGAAAAAGTGCCCGATCCAGCACCAACCACAGCTCCAAAGGCCGCCGGAAAAGGCCTCGGACCAATTCCAGGTTGCGCACTTCGGCCAGACGCTGATGGCCGGCTGCTTCCAGTGCTGTCCAGTCAGGTGAGCCGACTGTGGATAAGTCTTTCATGGCGGCCAGATCGATGCAGTAGTCGGCGAAGGACTTTTCCAGCCAGGTGCTGGGAAGTGACGGGGTGGGCAGATAGTCGTCGCGGCCCCGGATTTGTCGTTGCAGCAGGTCAAAGCTCAGGCGCCGAGCCATGGACTGGTCCCGTTGCCGCCGGATACGTGCGCCGGCCGTGACGGTTTCTGTCAGGGGTAGACCGAGATCGTCCAGCGATAGCTGTAGGACCGAACCCTTGGCAGCGTCGGACAGTGGTTGATAGCGCTCGGCGCTGATGCGGTTGTAGCAGCACGGGGCGATGGCCAGTTGCGCGCAGCCAGCGGTACTCGCCAATTGCATCAGACGCACATGCAGGTCGCCGCAGGCGTGCAGGGCTACCGGCGTGTGTTCAGGGCGGATCGCCAGGTCGGCCTCTGCCGCCAGCACGTCTTGCTGCAAGTGCGTGGCGGGTAAACGGTGGCGTTGGCTCAGCTGCTGGCCGCTGGCGACCAGGGCTGGGTCGTATTCCAGGCAAGTCAGCTGTTGTTCATCCTGCAGCAAGCGTCGGCCAAGGTGACCTTTGCCGGCGCACCAATCGAGCCAGTGGGTTGGTTTGGTAGCGAAGTGCAGGCGGCTGGCGAACGCTTCGATCTGCTGCCATTTACGGCCTGGCACGTCGACGCTGAGGCGATGGGCGGCGGCTTTGAGCTCTTTGCCCGGCAGTTCTGCGACGGCGCTCAATGCATGGGAAATAGCCGCCAGTTCTGGAAATGGCGGGGGTGCATGTTGAATCAGCCAGGGTTGGTGATGGTCGTTTTCCGCGTCCTCCAGCGAGCGCTGGCGTAGCCATTGGGCCAGCTCAGGGTAGGACCCTTCCCATGGCAGTTGCAGGTGGGTGAACGGACGCGGTTTCCACAATGCCTGGTGCGTTGTGAGAAAAGCATCCAGCGCGGTGAAACGGGCGAGTAACGCCTCGCCCGTCAGCACGCCGCGGTCAGCGCCCTTGGCAGGCATCGACGCGCAACCAGCGCTCCAGCTGTTTGAAGCCCTGCACCAGCACGAACGCCATCAGCAGGTAGAACATGCCGGCCGCGAAGAAGATCTCCACGGGCAGGTAGGTCCGGGCAATGATGGTGCGGGCCATGCCGGTGAGTTCCAGCAGGGTCACGGTGCTCGCCAGGGCGCTGGCCTTGAGCATCAGAATCACTTCGTTGCTGTAGGCCGGCAGGCCGATGCGCGCGGCGCGAGGCAGGATGATGTAGAACAACGCCTTGGGGCGGGACATACCCAGGGCTCGCGCGGCTTCGATTTCACCACGAGGGATGGCCTGGATCGCGCCGCGCAGTATTTCAGCGATGTAGGCGGCGGTGTGCAGGGTCATGGTGGCTGTGGCGCACCAGAACGGATCGCGCAGGTACGGCCACAGCGAACTGCTGCGTACGGCGTCGAACTGCGCCAGACCGTAGTAGACCAGGAACAGCTGAACCAATAACGGCGTGCCACGGAAAAAGAAAATGTAGGCGTAGGGTAAAGCCCGCACGTACCACAGGCGTGAGGAGCGGGCGATACCCAGCGGAATCGCCAGCAGCAGACCGGCGATCACGGCGATGGCCACCAGTTCCAGGGTCAGTGTCGCGCCCTGGGCCAGTTTCGGCAGCCACTTGATGATGACTTCCCAGTTCATTGGGTGCTCCTGGCAAAGCCGCGAGCGGCACGTCGTTCCAGAAAATGCATGCCGATCATGGCGAGCACGGTAAGGCCCAGGTACATGAACGCGGCCACCATATAGAAGGTGAACGGTTGCTTGGACACGGTCACGCCGATTTGCGCATGGCGCATGATTTCTTCCAGGCCGATCACCGACACCAGCGCCGTGTCTTTCATCAGGATCATGAACAGGTTACCCAGCCCGGGCAGGGCGATGCGCCACATCTGCGGCATGATCAGCCGAGTGAAGATCCGCCACTTGGACAACCCCAGCGCCACGCCAGCTTCGCGATGGCCCTTGGGAATTGCCAGGATCGCGCCGCGAAATACTTCCGTGGCGTAGGCGCCAAAGCACAGGCCCAGGGCGATGACGCCGGCGGCGAAGGCGTTGAGGGAAAGGTCCGGGTTACCGAAGTATTCGCCCAGGGCACGCATGAGGTTGACGGTGCCGAAGTAGATCAGCAGCACCCAGAGCAATTCGGGGACGCCGCGAACCAGTGTCGAATAAGTGCCGCCCAGCCATTGCAGCGGCTTGTACGGGGAAGTCTTGGCCAAGGCGCCGAGCAAGCCGAGCACCAGCCCCAGGCAGAGGGCCGAGAGCGCCAGTTTGACGGTCATCAGCGCGCCGGCGGCGAGCGCCGGGCCGAATCCGTAGAGATCGATCATCATGGGTGTGTGTTCATATCGCGGCAGGCTTTGCTAAGAACCGGCACCGCAATGAAGCGGCGCCGGCCAGGCACGTCAGGATCAATAGATGCTGAACGGGAAGTATTTGTCGTTGATCTTTTTATAGGTGCCGTCGGCCACGATTTCCTTGAGCGCGGCGTTCAGCTTGGTGCGCAGTTCGTCGTCACCCTTGCGTACGGCGATACCGATCTTGTCGCTTTCCACCACCGGGTCGCCTTTGAATTCGAAGGCGGCGCCGTCTTTGCTCTTGAGCCATTCGTATTGCACGTATTTGTCCGCCAGGATGGCGTCAACGCGACCGGAGAGCAGGTCGAGGTAGGCGTTTTCCTGAGTATCGTAGAGCGTGACCTTGATGTTGTAGTCATCTTCCATGTTGCGGTCGTCCAGCCAGGTACCGGCCAGCGTCGCGCGTTGGGCACCAATGGTCTTGCCGCTCAGGTACGCCTTGTCGGTGCTGAAATCGGTGGTGGCCTTCGGCGCGATGAATTGCAGCTTGTTGGAATAGTACGGCTCGGTGAAGTCCACGGCCTGCTTGCGTTCCTCGGTAATCGACAGCGAGGAGATCAGGAAATCGAACTTCTTGGCGTTCAGGGCTGGAATGATACCGTCCCAGTCGGAGGTCACCACGCTGCATTCGACTTTCATCTTGGCGCACAGGGCATCGCCAATGTCCTTGTCGAAGCCGACCACGTTGCCGCTGGCATCTTTGTTATTGAACGGCGGGTAGGCCGCTTCGATGCCCATCTTCAGTGTTTCCGCGGCCATGGCGCTGGCCGAGAAGACCAGACTGGCGGCAGCGGCCAGGAGGAATTTCTTGTAGGTCTGCATAGGTACTGCTCCGTTAGCGGTTGCTGGACATGAATTGTTTGCAGCGCGCCGAAAGCGGGTTTTCGAAGACCTGCTGTGGCGATCCTTGCTCCTCGACCAGGCCTTGATGAAGGAACACCACCTCGCTGGAAACCTGACGGGCGAAGCCCATTTCGTGAGTCACCAGCAGCATGGTGCGGCCTTCTTCGGCCAGGGCGCGGATCACACTAAGTACTTCCTGGACCATTTCCGGGTCAAGGGCAGAGGTGGGCTCGTCGAACAGAATCACTTTAGGCTGCATCGCCAACGTGCGGGCGATGGCGGCGCGCTGCTGCTGACCACCGGAAAGTTCGGCAGGGTAGGCATGACGCTTGTCGGCGATGCCAACCTTGGCCAGCAGAGCTTCGGCCACTTCCACCGCCTCGGCCTTGCTCTGGCCGAGCACCCGGCGCGGGGCTTCGATGATGTTGTCGAGCACGCTCATGTGCGGCCAGAGGTTAAAGTTTTGAAACACAAAACCGATTTCGCTGCGCAGGCGGTTGATCTGTTTGCCATCGGCGGCCACCAGTTCACCGTTTTTCGCGGCCTTGAGCTTGAGTTCTTCGCCGGCCACCAGGATCTGGCCCTGGTTCGGGTTTTCCAGCAGGTTGATGCAGCGCAGAAATGTGGATTTGCCGGAACCGGAGGAACCCAGGATCGAGATCACATCGCCGTCGCGGGCGGTCAGCGAGACGCCTTTGAGCACCTCCAGCTTTCCGTAGCGTTTGTGCAGGTTGCGGATTTCAAGCGCGGGCGTGGCCTGGGCCATGTGCGGTCCTCATGGTGTGTGCTCCCTTGCTGTTGGCGGCCTTCCTGGCGAGGCGGCCAAGCTAGCATAGCGCCCGAATGGCAGCCAACAGCGCTACGGGTGGTAAACCGTGAATGTGCGGCAGCTTGTCGCATCGGCGCAGCAGACTGTCGCGCCATCAACAACCAAACGGCCGTTCGAACTCTGTTTACCGGTAAAAATCCCGGGGAGTCGCGTAAAAAAAGGCGCGATGGTGCCAGCTTTGGGCGGGGGTTGGAAGGGTTAACCGGATGAGTGTTGCCGTTGTGCGTTTTTATCGTCCATAGGCGATTTTAGCTGGCTGTTCTCATCTGCGTGAGGCTGGTCGCGTTTTATTCGCTGGCGGGCTCTTCCATCAACTGGCGATAACGATCCAGCGCCTCGCCGAAGTCCTTGATGAACTCCGGGGTGCTGAGCCAGCGCTGGGCCGTCTCGCGGTCCATGTCGTCGGCCCACATGCGGTAGTCCACCAGCATGTCGGCGGCCAGGTTGGTGGCGGCCATGCTTTCGTTCTCGGCGTTTTTCAGGTCCAGCAGGCCCGGGCGTTCGCTGATCATCACGCTGACGGACGCGAGCAGGGTGTCGAGCATTTCGCTGCGGCTTATGGCCTCGGCTTCGCGCAGCTTGGCGAACAGCTCGAGCACGTAGACCGGTGGCTGGGCGGTGGCGTGGGCCGGGTCGCCATACATAGGGATGGATTTACGCCCGCTCATGCGGATTTGCTTGGCTTTGTCTTTGGCGCGCTTGGCGCGTTTTTGCTGTTTGTTCAGTGAGGCCATTGGGCTTCGGTTTCCAGTGGGTTAGGGGGCGATGCCCGGCTCAGTTGATCTTCGGCACGGTAAAGCTGAATTCGCTGCCCTTGCCGGGTTGGCTTTCGGCATGCAGTTTACCGCCATGGGCCTGGACAATCCCCTTGGAAATATACAAACCCAGTCCAGTGCCGTTCGGGTTGCCTTCCTTGACTGTCCAGTAGCGGTCAAACACGTGAGGTAATTGTTCCGGCTTGATTCCTTCGCCGGTATCACGAACGCTGAACACGATCTCGTCACCCACCGACATCGCGCTGATGCCTACGCTGCCTTGCCGGGGAGTGAATTTGATGGCGTTTCCGATCAGGTTGGACAGCACCTGGAACAGCCGCTCGGGGTCGGCATTGATCTTCAGGTCGGGTTCGGCGTGGAACGAAATATCGATGGCCTTGGCGGTTGCCAGTGGCGTCAGCAGCGAGCAGGCGTCTTCGAATATCTGACTGACGTCCATCGGCTGGGGGTGGATGGTGTAGCGTCCGGCGTCGATGCGCGAAGTGTCCAGCAGGTCTTCGAGCAGTACGTTCATGCGGCTGGCGGCCTGTTGCATGGTGTCGATGGCTGAGGCAATTCGCTTGGAGCTATGGGAGCCGTCGGAGCTGAAGGACTTTTGCATCATGCCGCAGAGCATGGATATGACCGTCATCGGGTTGCGCAGGTCATGGGACACCACTGCCACCAGTTCATCGCGCGCCTGCACGGCCTGACGCTCCTTGTGGACTTGCCGGGCCAGATCGTTTTCCAGGGCCGAGCGACGCAGGTCGTTGGCGGCAAACAGATCGCCGTGGGTCCATTTGGTACTGATGCCGGCCATTTCGACTTTCCAGATTTCGAAAGACGTCCGCGGTCGCAGGCGCAAACCGGTCTCGCTGCTTTCCAGGTCCAGGGGTTTTTGCGGGTCGCCGCTCCACTGGATGGTTTGCTTCACCTCGGGGCGGAACCACAGCACGCCATTTTCCACAGGCTTGGGTAGATGAATCGCCAGCACGCCGCTCGCCACGTCCTGATAAGCCTGGGCCGGAGCGAAAACGCTGCTCAGGTTGTGGTGGGAGAAAACGGCCTCGCCAGTCTCCAGCATCCATTTATGCAGCTCGCGGATCTGCTCCGCTTCCGGACACTGACCGTGGCGGTGCAGCTTGTTGTCCTCGAGGATCGCGACGCCGGTGGCGCCGGCCAGGTCCATCAGCCGTTGGGGTTCGCGGGACAAGCCGTCAAAGACATTGTCGCTGGACTCGGCCATGGCGGTGGCGAGCACCTTGAGGTCCTCAAGCTTGGTGTCCCGTTGGCGGGTCAGCTCCAGTGCTTGCATGGCGCTGATCTGCAGCGACAGCACTTGGCCGATGGTCTGGCAGGCCATGCGCATCTCATGGGGCACGAGCAGTGGTTGGCGGTTACCGCAACTGATCAGGCCCCACAGCCGTTCGCCCTCCATCAGGGAAATGCTCATGGACGACAGCACACCCATGTTCTTCATGTATTGGCGGTGGATCGGCGAGACACTGCGCAGGGTAGAAAAGCTCAGGTCCAGGGCTGTTTGCGTGTCGGGGCGCAACGCCGGGACCAATGGTACCGGTGTGTAGTCAGCGTTGGGGATGATCCGCAGCCAGTTGGTGCGATACAGCTCCCGGGCCTGCTCAGGGATGTCGGATGCCGGGAAGAACAGGCCTTTATAGAGTTCCATCGACGGCGCGCTGGCCTCGGCGATCACCTGGCCGTGGCCTTCTTCTTCGAAGCGATAGATCAGCACCCGGTCGTAGCCGGTCATGGCCTGAATTTCTCTAACGCTGATTTCGTAGAGAGCCTGAAGGCTTTTCGCGCTTTGCAGGCGCTGCAACATGCGCCCCAGGTTGGCTTCGCCGCTGACACCTTCGGGACGGTAGTCGCTCAGGTGCTGTTCCAGTTCGACGATGAGGGCGCCTTGATGGCGGTGGACCAGGGCGTCAAAACGCAGTTGGTTCACGACAATCTCCACGGGCGCGTTGTCGCCATCCGCATCGGTGCGACAGGCCTTGAGGATGGCTTGGGCCTGCTGCTGCCCGAACAGTGCGTCCAGCGTCTGGCCCGGGAGACCGTGAGGGTCGTGTCCCATCAATTGCAAAACGTTGGCGCTGACCTGCCGGATGACGAAGTCGGGCTCGGACAGCATCAGCAGCACACCATGCGGCTGGATGGCCCCAGGGAAGCGAATCGGTTCATCTGCACAGTTGGCCAGCAGCTCTTCGAAGGCTTCCTGGTTTTCCGGGGTCATAACAATACCTTTTGGCTGTCCAGCCAGTGTTCAAAATGGGTAAACGTCGCTTTGGCGGCACGTGTGACTTCGAGCGTTTGAGCGTCGCCAAGGTTCCTGTCGCCCAGGTATTGAAGGAAATCCTTCCAGCGCCGGCCGGTGAGTTCGCCATACACATTGAGAAACGCCGCGCCGCTGGAGGCATCAAGACCCAGCTGTTCGGCCACTCTGCGGCGCAGGATCTGCCCCCCGAGAGTTGCGCCTTCCAGCACATAGGAAACCCCGAGAGCGGCGGCACGGGAGTCGATCTGCGGCAGGTCCGCGCAGGTGGGCAGTGTCTCGATAGCGTGGTCACCCAGGCCAAGTGCCGTAAGGTCCGCCCGCAGTACGGGGAGTTTGATCCGCAGGGATTGGTCCAGCCCCGTCGGTGTCAGCGTCAGAACATGAAGTCGTTGTTCCAGCGGCTTATAAAAGCCGTAGTAGGCCGCCATCAGGCGCCGGTACAGGTCGAGGTCCAGCTGTTCGGAGAAAAACGGCAAGCGTTTTTCCAGGGCGACGTGCAGCTCAGCGGTTTCGGTCCGCAATGCCTGAATCAGAGAAGGGGGAGGTGCGGCCGGTGACATGCGCGATAGAGCTCGTTGACTGGAGCGTTGCTGGAAAAAAAGCGCATCAATCTTACACAGATTTTTTGCCGAGAACGGTCATCAGCTGTCGGCTGTCATTTCGCCCGTCGCCAGGCCCGGTTGCCAACTCTCAAGCCTTTCCCGTTCGCGATCCAGCTCATTGCGCAGCTCTTCTTCCGTAGGGAGCACCAGTTTGTACTGGCTGGCGAACAATTGTTCGTTGCCTTGCAGGACAGAGTAACGCACCACCGATTCATCTTTTTGGGCGCAGAGAATAATGCCAACAGTGGGTTTGTCATCGGGACTGCGCTTGAGGTCGTCGTAGAGACGCACATACATGTCCATCTGCCCAATGTCCTGATGGCTCAGCTCACCGCGCTTGAGGTCGACGATCACAAAACACTTGAGCAGGTAATTGTAAAAGACCAGATCGAGGTAGAAGTCTTTGCTTTCGGTGCTGATGCGCTGTTGGCGAGCGATGAAGGCGAAGCCTTTGCCCAACTCAAGGAGAAAGCCCTGTAGCTGGTCGATCAAGGCTTGCTCCAGGTCGGTTTCCAGCAAAGCGCCGGCATTGGGCATTCCGAGGAACTCCAGGACTACCGGATCCCTGACGATGTCCCTTGGGCTGAGATTGAGCTTTTCAGTATGGGAAGTCGCCTCCTGTTTCACTGCCGGGCGGTCTTGACTGGCCAGCAGGCGTTCGTAATAGAAGGTGCCGATCTGGCGTTCCAAGGCGCGGGTGGACCAGTTTTGGATGGCGATTTCGTTCATGTACCAATGACGGGCGTTTGGGTCTTCTACTCGCAGAAGTGTGCGGTAATGGGTCCAGCTCAATTCGGAACGCACTGCGTTCCAAATTGGAAACGATTGATAAAAGTCCCGCATGTGGCGCAGATTGCGTTCATCAAACCCTTTCCCAAACCTCGCTGTCAGTACTTTCGCCAGCGACGGCAGCAGTCGTGCGCCATAAGTCGCCCGCTCGGCTCCTCCCTGTTCGAATTCGACGATGTGCCGCCCAATCTGCCAGCAGGTTTGAACCTGAAGCGTATCGACGGCACGCAGCACTTTCTGGCGTGCCTGGCGGATCAGTTCACCTAGCTCATTAATCAGAGGGGCAAGCTTTGGGTCGTCTTGAGGGAGAAGTGCGGTCATCGAAATGTCAGCCGTGAGAATGGGCGGACCAAAAGGATGCTCTGGACGACGTTTCGATGATGCAGGGCGAGTCTGATTAGGCGGGAGGAAAGCCGTCCGATTCTTGCAGGACGGGTTTGACGCCGCCTGATCTTGGCTGACCCTGGCTTGTAGGAGCTATCCCGGTAGGGCGTCATCCACTGCCAACGTCCTCGTAACGGGGACGATGATCAGATCGAACCTTGGGCCAGCGCAGTGGACGCGGCGACATAATCGGCCTGGAATTGTTCACTCTCGACCCAGTCCAGCGCGGCCTGCTCATCGACGCCCGTGGTCAGGCGACGGTATTCGATCAGGGCGGTAATGATGAAGTCAGTGGCCTCTTCCTCGCCTTCCTGCTCCAGCACAAGCGCCAGCAGCGGATGCCCTAAGAAGACCGCGCACAGGGCCTGCTGGCTGATCTTTTCAGCCGCGCGCATGACTTGGAACAGCTCCGTCAAGTCCACGGTTTCCAGATCGATGCGCTCATCGTTCGGGTCCAGGAAATCGTTCGGCGCAGCAGCACGCTGAATGCGGTTCTTTTTGGCTTTCGCCTTGGCGCGCTGGTTTCGTTTCTGCTGTTTGTTTGCCGATGACATGGTCAGATTCCTGACGTGAAAATAAGGCCGCCTATGCTACAGCTTCAGGGCAAACCCTTCGAATTTCTATCCGCCTCAGACAGGGTGGCAGCGGAAATAAATTTCACGCAATAAAAAACCCCGATCAATTTCTTGATCGGGGTTTTCGGTATTTGGTGCCCAGAGACGGAATCGAACCGCCGACACGGGGATTTTCAATCCCCTGCTCTACCGACTGAGCTATCTGGGCAACGGGGCGCATTAAACGGGTTTTTCAGGGGGTCGTCAAGCACGTTATCAAAAAATATTTAATTATTACCGTCGCTTACGATCCGCCCCGGTTCTGGGTGGCCTATTCGGACGGCGGCACGTAGCCTTCGGCCTTGGCGTATTCTTCGCCGGAAAAGAACTTTTCCATTTCGCCTTGAAGGTATTTGCGGTCTTCGGCGTTCATCATGTTCAGGCGTTTTTCGTTGATCAGCAGGGTCTGGTGTTTTTGCCAGTCCGCCCAGGCCTTGGCCGAGACATTGTCGTAGATGTCCTGGCCTTTGACGCCCGGAAAGGGCGCGCGCTCCAGGCCTTCCAGTTGTTCTTTGTACTTGCGGCACATCACGGTGCGGGTCATTGCAACTCTCCTGCGTTCAATACGGCGGCCGCGCGTTCGAGCAAGGTCTTGACCGGGGCGGCGAGGCCCAGGCGCGGCGGGGTGGCGAGGTTATACCAGAGCCAGTCGGCCTCGGCCACGTGATGGCCGGTTTCCCGGACCCGGACCAGCCAGGGTTCGATCGCCAACTGAAAGTGGCTGAAAGTGTGTACCAGAGCTGGCATTTCCTGCTGTTTGCCCAGTTCCAGCGAGTGTTGCAGGGCCAGGTGTTGCAGGTCGTCGAGGTCGTCGAGTTCCGGCAGGCTCCATAAGCCGCCCCACAGGCCCGTGGAGGGGCGACGATAAAGCAGAATTGCGCCTTCGCGGTTGGCCAGCATTGGCATCAGCGTGCGTTTTTTGGGCACGTCCTTGCGGGGCTTGGGGATCGGGTAGCGGGTCTCCAGCCCGAGCATGTGGGCTTGGCAGCCTTTTTTCAGCGGGCAAAGCAGGCAACTGGGTTTGCTGCGGGTACACAGTGTGGCGCCCAGGTCCATCATTGCCTGGGTGTAGGCGTTGACCCGGTCTTGAGGCGTGAAGCGCTCGGCGGTCGCCCACAATTGCTTCGCGACCTTCGGCTCGCCCGGGTAACCCTCCTGGGCGGTGAAGCGCGCCAGCACCCGCTTGACGTTGCCATCGAGGATCGGTGCCCGCAGGCCCATGCTGATGCTGGCGATGGCGCCGGCTGTGGACAGGCCGATCCCCGGCAACTCGGTGAGTTTTTCCACGTCACGGGGGAATTCACCGCCATATTGGTCGACAACGATCTTCGCGGTTTTCTGCAGATTACGGGCGCGGGTGTAGTAGCCCAGGCCGGTCCACAGGTGCAGCACTTCGTCTTCCGGCGCGGCGGCCAGAGCTTGCACGGTGGGCAGCGAGGCCATGAACCGGTCGAAATAATTGAGCACGGTGCTGACCTGGGTCTGCTGCAGCATGATTTCCGAGACCCACACCCGATACGGATTGATGTCTTGCTGCCAAGGCAAGTTGTGGCGCCCGTGGCGGTCGAACCAGTCCAGTACGGCGCTGGAAAACTGCTCGGCGGTCATCGCTTGAACAACCCCTTGAGCGCGTCCTTCAGCTCGGGGCTGACCTTGTCGCCGAGCTTCTCGTCGATCTTCTCATTGAGCTTGTCGCCGAGGCGGTCGCCGGCCAGTTTCGCGGCGACTTTGCCCAGACCTTCGTTGTCCAGGCGACATGCCTTCGCGCCCAGCTCCAGCGGACCGCGGCAGCGCAACGGCCATTCGACATCGACGTAACGTTCGTTGACCTGGCAAGCCGGGTCGGGCATGTCGCTCTTGTCGCCTTCGATGATGATGCCGACGCGGTAATCCATGCCCAGCACGCGCAGGTCGATATCGCCGTTACCGTTGACGGTCATGCCAGGAATGCGGACCTTCAGGTCCGGGTTGCTGGCCACGCCGCTGCGAAAGGTGAGATTGCCGTTGAGTTGCTCGAACGGTGTGTCCTTGCCCCGGGGCTCGCCACTGAGGGTTTTACGATTGAGGGTGGCGATGCCTCTGCACAATTGCTGCTCGAGGTTGGCATTGAGCAGTACACCATCGTTGATGACGAACCCGGCAGTGCCGTTGAGGCTGTCGATCAGGGCCTTTTGGCTGTTGCCGCTGGCGGTCACGGCGCTGTTGAGTGTCACCAGGCCTTTGACGGGCGGATTCTTGCCCTGGCTTTCGATGATTTTCTCGGCCGGTACCCGGTTGATGCGGGTTTGCAGGTTCAACTGCGGCATGGGCTGGCGCACGTCCAGCGTGCCTTTGACTTCGAAGTTGCCGTTGTACAGATCGCCCCGCAGGTTTTCCAGGGTCAGCAGGCCGCCCTGGCCGGTGGCCTTGAGGGCGGCATTCTGGATCGGCAGTTTATCGAGGGTCAGTTGACCGAAGGTCAGGTCGGCATCCAGGTCCAGTTTGCCCAGGCGTTCGACCGGAAACAGCCGGTCGTTGCTCCAGGCGCCCTGGGTGGGTGCGCTCGGCAACGGTGTGCTGCCGGCGCCGGCCATGGCATTGGCTTCGGTGTTGCTGACCTCCGCCTCACGGGCTGCCTTGGAACTGTCGGCCTCGGCGGATTTTGGCGGCAGGTAGCGGTCAACGTTGAAGGTATCAGCCTTGAGCTGCGCACGCAGTGACTGCTTGGCAAAGTCTTCCACGGCGATACGACCGCTGAAGGTGCTGTCGTCGATTTTCAGATTGATGCTATTGAATTCGGCGCTGGTCGGCGTGGCCGCAATGCGGGTGACCAGTTCGACTTTGCTCAGGCTGCCTTCGGCCATGGCCGGCAGTTGCTGACCGACGCCGTCGACGAATTTCGCCAGGTCGAATTGGGCGATCGACATGCCGCCGCTCAGTTGCGGGGTCTTGTCCAGATCATTGACCTTCAGTTCGCCCAACGCCCGCAGTTGATTGATGGACAGCTTGATGCCGGTCCATTCGGCGACGTTCGCCGCTTTATCCAGGAGTAACTGCCCGTGTGCCGCGAACGTCACGGTCTTGCCTTGCAAAGGGTCGCCCGTGGCTTCGCCGGACAGCTTCAGGTCTTCGAACTTGTAGCGCTGCAAGGCGCGCTCAAAGCGCAGCTCGCCCGTGACTTCGGTGCGCACGCGCACGGCTGGTTGGTTGCTGGCCAGGAATGCGGTGAGGGTGACCGGAATGTTGGTGGAGTCATGGATCGGGCCGGTGCTCAGTTGGATGCTTTCGGCGGTGAACTGCCTGCCGGCCTGCTCGTCGGTGTATTCGACACGGGCGTTGTTCACGGTCAGGCTGTCGATGTCCAGGCGGGTTGGCTGGGCCGGTTTCTGCGCCGGGGTGCTGTCCCCAGGGGCAGGCTGTTCGGCCGGTGCCGGGGCGTTTGCCGTGGTTTTAGACGCGGGGGCCTTGCCGATGTCTTCCCAATTGCCGTGGCCGTTCTTGTCACGGTTGAGTCGCAGGTTCAGGCCTTCGACCCGCACGTCGCTCATCTGCACTTCCCGGCGCAGCAGTGGAATCACGCGCACGGAAAGGCCGAGCATCTGCAGGTCGGCGAACGGTTGTGTCGGGTTTGCCAGGGTGGCGACGCTGGCTTCGTGCAACTCCAGACCCAGCCACGGGAAAAGGCTCCAGCCGATGTCGCCATTGAGGGTCAGCTCAATATGGGCCTTGTCGCGGGCTATCTGGCGGATCTCTTCTTTATAGTCGTTGGGATCGAAGAGGTGGGTCAGGGCAAAGCCCAAGGCCACAATGACCAGCAACAGCCCGAGGAGTACCAGACCCAGGATTTTGCCGAACGCTTTCATGGGCGAGTCCTTGTAGGTTGAGTTCAAAAATTAGCCTGGGAGTATAACGCCCTGACCTGGTGGCGCGTTGGGTGATCGTTCTTTCTGACAGGCTTGGGGGCCATGGAACCGGTGGCGAGGGCTGCGCTGAACTCCCGGAGCTAGGCCTGCTCCAGTGCCAGCTTCAATTTGGCCGCCAGCGCCTGGGCTTCCAGATGACCGGGTGGGGCCAAGAGCTTCAGTTCAGCACCGTGTTGCGTAGCCATTTTCCGTGCTTCGCTGACCAATCGTTCCGCCACCCCACGACGACGGGTAATGTTTCGCACACACATTTGGGACAAGTGCCAGACGTCCTGGTGCCGTTGCAGCCGTGCGGCACCGAGCAACCGGTCATTGAAGCGGGCTGCGATCAACGCGCCGTCCTCCAAGCATGTGCGTATCAAATGTGTGCCGTCAGTGAACGGCTCGAACAGCCAGGCCGGGGCATCCTGGTAGATCTTGTGCAGGTCCTGCTGGTCCCGACAGGTGGCGTCATTCAACTGCTCGACAACGATGGGCATATAAATTCCTGAAAAATAAACGATTCACACCCTACAGAAAACGTGCAACGGCGCGATAAGACAGAAGATGTAAAAAAGGTGATGGCATTTTGGCTTTTCTGTCATAAGCAAATGGTAACCTTTACCCGTTCGCCCGTCCTTCTGCGACTCAATGTCGCACCAAAATGAAGCTTCACCAGAAAATACAGTCGTGCTTTGCGTGCAATAAGGCTGAGGGTGATGCATGGCTGGCGAGCCATACCAATAACTGGGGGATACACAAATGAGCACGAGCATCACGGCGGACGGCTTTGCCGACCAGCCTGCGTTCCTCTCCAAGGAACGCATTATCGCCAAGCCCGGATTCAACCGGTGGCTGGTTCCACCGGCCGCACTGGCCATTCACCTGTGCATCGGCATGGCCTACGGCTTTTCGGTGTTCTGGTTGCCGTTGTCCAAGGCACTGGGCGTCACCAAGCCTGTAGCCTGTGCACCGGACATGAGCTTCATCGCACAAGTCTTTTCATCCCAATGTGACTGGCCGATCTCGATGCTCGGCTGGATCTACACCCTGTTCTTCATCTTCCTGGGTTGCTCGGCAGCCATCTGGGGCGGCTGGCTGGAACACGCTGGGCCGCGCAAGGCTGGCGTTGTATCGGCCTTGTGCTGGTGCGGCGGTCTGCTGATTTCCGCGTTGGGTATCTACACTCACCAGATCTGGCTGATGTGGGTCGGCTCCGGGGTCATCGGTGGTATCGGCCTGGGGCTGGGCTACATCTCCCCGGTTTCGACGCTGATCAAGTGGTTCCCGGACAAGCGTGGCATGGCCACCGGTATGGCGATCATGGGCTTTGGCGGCGGCGCGATGGTAGGTGCTCCGCTGGCTGCAGCCCTGATGAGCCATTTCTCTTCGCCGACTGAAGTGGGTGTATGGCAAAGCTTCCTGGTCATGGCTGCGATCTACTTCGTATTCATGATCGGTGGTGCCCTGTCGTACCGCGTTCCGCCGACCGGCTGGAAGCCTGAAGGCTGGACTCCCGCACCGAAGAAAGCCGCGAACGCGATGATCACCCATCGCCACGTTCACGTGAACGTAGCCTGGAAAACCCCGCAGTTCCGTCTGGTATGGCTGGTGCTGTGCCTGAACGTATCCGCCGGTATCGGTATTCTGGGCATGGCTTCGCCGCTGTTGCAGGAAGTGTTTGGCGGTAAGTTGCTCGGTACCGACCTGCCTTTCGGTCAACTGGACGCTGTGCAGTTGGGTCAAATTGCTGCCATCGCGGCCGGTTTCACTGGCCTGCTGAGCTTGTTCAACATTGGTGGGCGGTTCTTCTGGGCATCCTGCTCGGATTACCTGGGCCGTAAAAACACCTATTTCGTGTTCTTCGCCCTGGGCTTTGCCCTGTACGCGCTGATCC
The DNA here is from genome assembly GCF_014268615.1 of Pseudomonas tehranensis. Taxonomy (GTDB): domain Bacteria; phylum Pseudomonadota; class Gammaproteobacteria; order Pseudomonadales; family Pseudomonadaceae; genus Aquipseudomonas; species Aquipseudomonas tehranensis. Next base: position 21,010 of record NZ_JABWQV010000071.1, read on the forward strand.
CGAACCTGGGCCATCTGGGCAGCGTCGCGCTGTTCGTGGCGGCGTTCTGCATCATCCTGTCGATGTACGGCGGCGGTTTCGCCACCGTGCCAGCCTACCTGGCGGACCTGTTCGGTACGCAAATGGTCGGCGCGATCCACGGTCGCCTGTTGACGGCTTGGGCTGCGGCGGGCGTGTTGGGTCCGGTATTGGTGAACTACCTGCGTGAATATCAGTTGAGCATCGGTGTTGAACGCGCCGCGGCCTATGACATCACCTTGTACATTCTCGCCGGCCTGCTGGTGCTGGGCTTCCTGTGCAACATGATGGTCCGTCCGGTCGCCGACAAGTACTTCATGACCGATGCCGAACTGGCCGCCGAACAGGCGCTGGGCCATGACAAGGGCGCCGACAGCACTACTTCGCTGGAGTGGAAAGCTGCGCCGGGCACCAAGCCTTTGGCGATCGCCGCCTGGCTGGTGGTGGGCATTCCGTTGGCGTGGGGTGTGTGGATAACCCTGCAGAAGACGGCGGTGTTGTTCCAGTAAGACTGTTGCCCGAACCTTCAAGGTGAGG
>NZ_JABWQV010000072.1 GCF_014268615.1 Pseudomonas tehranensis
GGGGATAAATCCCCTCGCCACAGATAAATCCCTTCGCCACAAAGGCAGCTCGCTCCCACAGGGTGCCTGCCTGCGATATACTGCCGCGCCTTTTTAGCGTCGCGCCAGCATGCCCGGCGTGCCTTAAGAGGTGCCGTCCGTCGACCGATTCACCCAAGCGGGCGGTACCTTATTGAATGTTCCCGTCTTTAGAGAGGAGCGCGACTCATGACCGTGATCAAGCAAGATGACCTGATTCAGAGCGTTGCCGACGCCCTGCAGTTCATTTCCTATTACCACCCCGTGGATTTCATCCAGGCGATGCATGAGGCCTACCTGCGCGAAGAATCGCCGGCGGCCCGTGACTCCATGGCGCAGATCCTGATCAACTCGCGCATGTGCGCCACCGGCCATCGGCCGATCTGCCAGGACACTGGCATCGTGACCGTGTTCGTGCGCGTGGGCATGGACGTGCGTTGGGATGGCGCGACCATGAGCCTGGACGACATGATCAACGAGGGCGTGCGTCGCGCCTACAACCTACCGGAAAACGTCCTGCGCGCCTCCATCCTCGCCGACCCGGCAGGAGCGCGTAAAAACACCAAGGACAACACCCCGGCCGTTATCCATTACTCCATCGTCCCGGGTAACACCGTGGAAGTGGACGTGGCGGCCAAGGGCGGCGGTTCCGAGAACAAATCGAAGATGGCCATGCTCAACCCATCCGACTCCATCGTCGACTGGGTCTTGAAAACCGTACCGACCATGGGCGCCGGCTGGTGCCCACCGGGCATGCTCGGCATCGGCATCGGCGGCACCGCCGAGAAAGCCGCAGTCATGGCCAAGGAAGTGTTGATGGAATCCATCGACATCCACGAACTCAAGGCCCGCGGCCCGCAGAACCGTATCGAAGAGATGCGCCTGGAGCTGTTCGAGAAGGTCAACCAACTGGGCATCGGCGCCCAGGGCCTGGGTGGCCTGACCACCGTGCTCGACGTGAAGATCATGGACTACCCGACCCACGCCGCCTCCCTGCCGGTGTGCATGATCCCCAACTGCGCCGCCACCCGCCACGCCCACTTCGTGCTGGACGGCAGCGGCCCGGCGTCGCTGGAAGCGCCACCGCTGGACGCCTACCCGGAAATCGTCTGGGAAGCCGGTCCGTCGGCGCGCCGGGTGAACCTCGACACCCTGACACCTGAAGACGTGCAGAGCTGGAAGCCGGGCGAAACCGTCCTGCTCAACGGCAAGATGCTCACCGGTCGCGACGCGGCGCACAAGCGCATGGTGGAAATGCTGAACAAGGGTGAAACCTTGCCAGTGGACCTCAAGGGTCGCTTCATCTATTACGTCGGCCCGGTCGATCCGGTAGGCGACGAAGTCGTCGGCCCAGCCGGCCCGACCACCGCCACGCGGATGGACAAGTTCACCCGCCAGATCCTCGAGCAGACCGGCCTGCTGGGCATGATCGGCAAATCCGAGCGCGGCCCGACCGCCATCGAAGCGATCAAGGACAACAAGGCGGTCTACCTGATGGCCGTCGGCGGCGCCGCTTACCTGGTGGCTCAGGCGATCAAAAAGTCCAAGGTCCTGGCGTTCGCCGAACTGGGGATGGAAGCGATCTACGAGTTCGAGGTCAAGGACATGCCGGTGACCGTGGCGGTCGATAGCAAAGGCGAGTCGGTACACATCACAGGTCCGGCGATCTGGCAGAAGAAAATCAGCGACAGCCTGGCGGTGGAAGTGCAGTAACTCGCAGGTTGACGCCGTAGAAAAGGCCGGTGGGCGACAAACCCACCGGCCTTTTTTTTTTGCGCAGTTTTGCCCCCCCCCACCTGTAGGAGCTGTCGAGTGCAACGAGGCTGCGATCTCTGCCTTATTGATTGAGTCTGAAGCGAAAGATCAAAAGATCGCAGCCTCGCTGCACTCATCAGCTCCTACCGCGCAGCCGTTCATCGGCAGGCCCGTCGACCTGTCAGATCTGACAGGTTACCCAATGACCATCTCTTGGCATCCTGAAGCCATGCCGGGTATTCGCCCTGGCGTCGGCTAACAGAGATGATCCCGATGGCAGAACAAACGCCCCTCCAGATCGTGACCCCGACCATCGCCGGCAGTGCTTCTATCGCCACCCTCGGTAACAGTCTCGGCCCTGTCGGCACGCGCGGGGCAAGTTCTTTTGAGCTGCCGTTACCCCTCTCCGCCGCCCGTCACCTGACGCCGGCGCTGGCCCTGCATTACAGCAGCCAGGGCGGCAACGGCATCTTCGGCATCGGCATGCAGCTTTCCATCGCCAGCATCACCCGTAAAACCAGCAGAGGTGTGCCGCACTATGGCGATGAGGATGTCATGGTTGACGCCGATGGGGTTGACCGCTGGCCCGAACTCAACGCCGAACCGCTCATTCGCCCCCTGGCGGGCCCCGGCAGTGCCACTTGCTCGGTGGTGCGTTATTACCCCAGGACCGAAAGCAGCTTCGATATTTATGAACTGTGGACACCCACCGACGGCCAGCCAGCGTTCTGGCGTGTCCAGGGCAGCAACGGCCATGTGTATTGCTACGGCAAAACCGACGCGTCGCGCATTGCCGAGCCTGAAGCCGAACCCGAACCCGAACCCGAACCTGAGCCCGATCCCCCAAAACCACCGCGCATCGCCGAATGGTTGTTGCTCGAAGAAGTCAGCCCGGCAGGCGAGCACATCTATTATGAGTACCAGGCCGACCCCGGCGCGTCGGACGGCCCCCACGACTACCATGCCCAGCGCTACCTGCGGCGGGTGTGCTATGGCAACGCCAGCGCCAGCGACACCTTGTACTGCTTCGAAGAGGCCGACCCGGCCCAGCGCAACTGGCACTTTCACCTGCTGTTCGACTACGGGCAACGTACCCTCGATCTTGCGCAACAACCTTCCTGGCAAGCCCCCGAAGAGGCGCCCTGGCTGCTACGCAGCGACCCGTTTCACAGCTATCGATACGGTTTTGAGGTCGGCACGCGGCGCCTGTGTCATCAAGTGTTGATGTTCCATCACTTCCCCGCCGGGGCCGATACTGAACCTGCGCTGGTCCGGCGACTGGTGCTGGAATACAGCGCCACCGCCCTGGGCTACAGCCTGCTGACGGCCGCCCACTATCAGGATTGGGACGCTGAAGGCGATGTCGACTACAGCCCTCCCGTCGAATTGCAGTACACCGACTTCGACCTGAACCTGGCACCCGAAAAATTCTTCGACCTGGAGACAATGCCCGCCCTCGAAGCCGGCCGCCATTACCAATGCGTGGACCTGTATGGCGAAGGTCTGCCGGGGTTTCTGTGCCGCTACACCGATGCCTGGTATTACCGCGAACCCGAGCGCGCCGGGCCCGATGAGGATGCCATCGGCTATGGCCCGTGGTCACGCCTGGACAGCATCCCGGTCGCCAGCCAAAACCCGGCGGTGATGCAGGTGCTGACCGACCTTACCGGCAGCGGCCGTCTCAACTGGGTCATTGCCCAACCCGGCATGAGTGGTTTCTATACCCTCAACCCGGACCGCAGTTGGTCGACCTTCACCCCCTTCGATCGTTTTCCAACGGAATTCCTGCACCCCGCCGCGCAACTGGGGGATTTGAACGGCGACGGCTTGCGCTCCCTGGCCATGGTCGGCCCCAAAAGCGTTCGGCTGTACGCCAATCTGCGCGAGCAGGGGTTCGCCCCGGGGGTGAATGTGCCCCATGAGCCGGACAGCCCCCTGCCATTGTTCAGTGACTCGCGCAGTGAGCTGGTGCTGTTCGGCAATTTGCTGGGCAGCGACAGCACCGAGCTGTGCCGGATTCGCTTCGATGAAATCAAGTGCTGGCCGAACCTGGGTCACGGGCGTTTCGGCGAAGGGTTTGTCATGAGCGCCCTGCCCTTCAGCTACGGCCAATTCGACGCCGACCGGGTGCGGATCGCCGATCTGGACGGGGCCGGAGCGCCCGCGCTGATCTACCTTAACAGCGACTGTTTCGATATCTACTTCAACCACGGCGGCAATGGCCTTGAGCAAACTCCCGTCAAGGTGCCGTGGCCGGAAGGCGTGCGGTACGACAATCTGTGCCAGGTCACCCTGGCCGATCTGCAGGGGCTGGGTTGCGCCAGTCTGATGCTGAGCGTGCCCCACATGTCCCCCGATATGAAGCCCAAGCATTGGCGCTATGACTTCGTCGCGGCGCGCCCCTATCTGCTCAACGCGACGAACAACAACATGGGCTGCAGCACCACCCTGACCTATCGCAGCAGTGCGCAATACTGGCTGGATGAAAAACAACAACGTCGGGCGAAGGGTGAGCAAGTGACCTGTTATCTGCCCATGGCCCTGCCCTTGTTGGCACGTCAGCAACAGCTGGATGAAATCACCGGCAATTGCCTGACCCAGCGCTTGTGCTATTTCGAAGGCGACTACGACGGCTATCACCGTGAGTTCCGGGGCTTCGGACGGCTGTATCAAGTGGACAGCGAACGGCCCGAGGATGAAGTGGAAACCGGCTTTACCGCGCCGGTCCTGGTCAAGACCTGGTTTCACACCGGTCGAACCGTCAACCAGCCTCTGAAGGACTGTTTCGACGGCGACGATGACGCCGTGCCGCTTGGCCCGGCGCTGTTGAGCCGCTTCCATGAAGGCGACGAGGCCGACGAGATCATCGTGCCCGACCCCGAGACCGCCCGGGAAATGGCTTATGCCTTGGGTAGCCTGGTGTTGCGCACAGAAACCTATCCCGCCGAATCGGGCGATGCGGCCCGGCCCTACACCGTGACGCAACACCGCTATCTGCTGCGCCAGCCCCATCCGCATCACAAAAGCCTGCTGGTCCTGGAACTGGAGACGCTCAGCCATCAATACGACGGTTTTACCAACGACCCGCAAAGCCAGCACGGCATCAATCTGAAATGGAATCTCTACGGCCAGCTTATTCATGGCTTCATCGTCCATTACGCCCGACGCCTTACGCCGCTCGATCCGCCCCCCTTCGACGATGAAGACGAGAACACCTGGTGGCTCGATGCCCATGATGAACAACAGCAGGTGTTCCACCTTGTCGAGAGCCGGGCCACGCACCTGCACCTGTTCGACGAAACCGGCTGGCGTCAGCGCCTGGGCCTGGCCTGGCGCAGTCGGGCCAACGCTTTGCAACGCCCCAAGGGCGAACTGCCGCAAGGCCTCAACCCTCGCCAGATCAGCTATGAAGCCTTCCTTGCACATCACGACTCCCCGCAATGGCAAGCCGCACGGCAATTGGTTGCGCTTGAGGAACAGAACTACCTGCGTGACGACCAAGGCGATATTGCGTTCCAGGCGTTGCTCGGTCCGCTGGAGACGGCCGAGTTCGACAAGCAGGCACTGGACGCCTACGACGCCGTGCCAGCGCCCTTCGACATCCGCGGGCAACTGGAAGAAATCGGCTTTGAGCCCATGCCGCTGTTTCTGCCTGAAGATCCGGACGAAGATACCGCCGAAAACCTCTGGTCGAAAAAGAGCGGTTTTGCCACCTACCAATCGCTTGACGGTTTCTTCCAGATCGACGCCCTGCAAGAAACCCAAAGCCATGGCGTTACGAGGCTGACGTACGATGCCTATCACCTGATGACCACCGCCATTACCCTGCCGGACGGCTGCACGACCCAGGTCGAATACGACTATCACGCGCTGTTGCCGCAGAAAATCATCGACGCCAACGACAACGTGCAGCAAGCGCTGTATGGCCCCGACGGCGTGCCATTGGGCATTACGTTTTTCGGCAGCGAAAATGGCCTGCCGGCGGGCTTCGATGCCATCGACACCTACGTGCCACCCGACGACCAGTCGCCGGCTTACGCCCTCGAACACCCCGAAGCCACCCTGGGCAGAATCGCCAGTGCCGTGCGCACCGACGAGTTCAGCTGGATGGGCGCGCTTGACCTCGCCCAGATCTCCCTTGCGCAGCGCAACGAGTGGATCAGCGCCCGTTACTTGATGCCCAGCGGCCATGTCCGCGCTTGGGCACGCATTCACCTGGCGCGGCTGGCCGAACGCACCGCCGCCCAAGAGCAGTTGTGGACGCTGATCCAGGCCACGGCCCGAGAGCCGGTCCACAGCGTCGTACTGAGCGCCGATCGCTACCCGGACGATCCGTTGCAACAGGTGCGCATCACCCTCAGCGCCCTCGACGGATTCGGCCGCATCTTGCAAACCAAGCAGCGGGTCGAACCCGGGGAGGCCTATGCCGTGGCCGAGGACGGCTCCCTGGCGCTACAGAACGGACGACCGTTGCAGCACCTGGCCGACCCGCGCTGGCGCGTCAGCGAACGGGTCGAGTACAACAACAAAGGGCTGGTCACGCGGGTCTATCGGCCGTATTTCGCCGACGCCTGGCGCTACGTCAACGACGCCTCGCTGCGCCTGCACGGCTACCACGACCAGCAGTTCTACGATCCGCCAGGACGCCTGGTCAAGGTCGTCAATGCCAAGGGGCATGAAGCCTGGCATGTGCATCATCCGTGGTACCTGTGCGATCACGATTACAACGACACCACGCCGGAATCGGACAGATGAGCAGACAGCCCGCTGCAGCACAGGCCATCGGACGATGACTACGCTGCACTCCCGCACGCCTGACCTGGTGGTCTTCGATAGCCGCGGCCTGCCCGCTCGACATGTCGGTTATTTGCGCAGCCAGGCCACGTCTTCCAGCGTCGCACTGGTCTCTCGCCAGCGCCACAACGCAGCTGGCCACCTCGTTGAACAGTGGGATCCGCGCCTTTTCGGTCACGCGCCCAAACCCAACCAGAACACCCTCTACAACCTTGCCGGCCACCCGCTGCGCACAGACAGCGTCGATGCCGGGTGGCGCCTGGAGCTGCCTGGACTGGCGGATGAATCCCTGCACCGCTGGGATCAACGCGCCAGTCATTGGCGCATCGCCTACGACCAGCGGTTGCGTCCGATAGTCCTGGAGGAACACAGCCAGGCCGCAGCCGAGGTCGACACCTTCACTTACGCCGACGCCACGGCCGACGCCGGTCATAACCTGCGCGGCCAGTTGCTCGAACAAAGCGACCCGTCGGGAACCCTGCGCCTGGACAACTACAGCCTGCTCGGCCGCCTGCTACGAGAAACGCGGGCTTTTGAGGACGGCATGACCTCGGTCAGCCAGTACCGCTACGGTCCGCTGGACAACCTCCTGGAGCAGACCGATGCCGGGGAACACCGGCAACAGGCCGAATACGACCTGGCCGGACAGCTCAAACAGGCGCGGTTACAACTCAATGAGCAGGCCCCATGGCTACCAGTGCTGCAAAACGCTCGGTATGACGCCGCAGGGCAGATCATCGAACAGCGGCTCAGCAACGGCATCGTCAACCACTGGACCTACGACCCGGCCGATGGACGCTTGCAACGCCAACAGGCACTGAACAACCAGACGGTCCTGCAAGACTTCGAGTATGCGTATGACCCGGTGGGCAACATCACCCTCATCCTCGACCACGCCTTCACGCCCAGCCACTTCGCCAACCAGCGGGTCGATGGGCATCGCAGGTTCAGCTACGACTCGCTGTACCGTCTGCTCAGCGCCAGTGGTTACGACGACGGCCCGCCCCCGGACATACCCGGCCTCCCGCAGCCGACCGATCCCAATGACCGGCGCAACTATCTCCAGACTTACGAATATGATCATGGCGGCAATCTGATCAAACTCACCCATGTGCGCGAAGGCGCCAGCCATACCCGCCAGATGTTCGTCGACCCACACAGCAACCGGAGCATACGCTGGGAACCGGGTGACCCCGATCCGTCATTCAATGAGCTGTACGACCGTCACGGCAACCTGCTGCTGCCGCAGCCCGGCCGGGAGCTGAAATGGAACGCTCGCGATCAACTGTCATCGGTGACGCTGGTCAAGCGTGGTGCTAGCGCCGACGATCAAGAGCACTACCGCTACAGTCAGGGCCAGCGGGTTTATAAGCGCCACGACACTTACACCGCGACCACCCATCACTTCCACGCGGTGCACTATCTGCCGGGACTGGAGATCCGCACCCGCGACACTGGCGAGCAACTGCACGTCATCACCGTGGACGCCGGACTCGGCAGCGTGCGGTGTTTGCACTGGGTCGCCGGTAAACCGGCGCCCATGCCCGCCGACCAACTGCGCTACAGCCTGCTGGATCATCTGGGCTCAAGCCTGATGGAGTTCGATCAGCAAGCCCGGCTGATCAGCCACGAAGGCTACTATCCGTTTGGTGCGACCGCCTGGATGAGCACGCGCTCGGAGGTGGAAGTCAGTTACAAGACGCTGCGCTATGGCGCCAAGGAAATGGACGTCAGCGGGCTGTATGCCTACGGCGCCCGTTACTATGCGCCGTGGCTGCAACGCTGGATCAGTGCCGACCCGGCCGGGGATGTGGATGGGTTGAACCTCTACGGGTTCGTGGGCAACAACCCACTGCGCTATGTGGATGACAGGGGCACCACCAAAGCCGAGTGGCAGATCATGAACTACTCGGATTTCATTGCAGAACTGGGGACGGAATCGGCCACCGCCCTGGCGCAAATCGACAATGTCATCCACAAGACAAACATCGGCAAGGAAATGCTGAAGAACCTGGCCGGCGAATCCGTCAGTGCCGTGGTCGGTTTTTTGGGTGGTTATGCGGGGGCCGAGGTGTTCGGCGCTGTATCCCCTCAGCTCAACGAGGTCCCTTATCTGGGCGGCCTCGTCGGTGGAAATATAGGCGCCGACGTGGGTGCTGCGTTAGCCGACGCCAGCCTCCCGACTGCCCGTGTACTGCGCCCTCTCATCCCGCAGACATCCGCGATGTCGGTCGAGGCGATTGATCGCAGGATCGGGCTTGGCCAGAGCGAACCGCTGTCCTTTTCGGTTCAGGATTTCACCAGTTTTTTCCTGAACAGGGTCACCGGCTCGGTTATCCCGGCGATGAACCTGCTGAACCTGGGCTCTCGCGCCCAGGAGGCCGAGGACATCAAGATGGGACTGACCCCCGTCAAAATCAAAAAGATCGACACCCTGCTCGCCGAGTGGAAAAGCGCGGTAGAGAGTCGCTGGAGCGCCACCGAAGCGGCCTTCAAAAGCCTGGGGAAATCTGTCGTATACCCTGGCGATGTGCTGCCGAACGTCAACCCTCTGACAACACCGGAAACGTTGGCGCCCATCCACCATTCAGTCCTGGAACGAAAAACCCTGATCACGCTGGACTACATTGCTCGGGCGCAAAAAGGCATGGCCTGGTACAAAGAAATGAGCACCACGGACAATCAATTCTTGCTCAAGCAAGCCAGGGGCGGGACGTCCAAGAGGTAATACGGCGGTCGCCATCACCCGCAGCATCGGCGCCTGCGCTGTCAGACCTGACAGGTTCCGCCCGTTTTTTTCATTGCTATATTGCTGTGCAAGCGCCCCCTCAGGCCAGGATCGAAACGACGAATTCCCTGGAGGCCGTCGACCGATGAGTACCGTCCATTACCGTACTCCCAACGTCATCGCCGTCGATGGCCGTGGTCTGCCCGCGCGGCAAGTGGTGTACTTGCGCAGTCAGGCTTCGACTCCCGTCGCCGCCCTGATCGCTCGCCAACGCCATAACGCCAACGGCCACCTCGTCGAGCAATGGGACCCTCGTCTTTTCGGCCACGCCCCCAAACCCAACCAGGCCACCCTCTGCAACCTCAGCGCCATGCCATTGCTTACCGACAGCGTCGATGCCGGATGGCGCCTGGTATTGCCGGGCCTGGCGGGTGAAGTCCGGCAGCGCTGGGATCAACGCGGCAATCATTGGCGCATGGCCTATGACCCTCAACTGCGCCCGGTGGCCATGGAGGAAAATGACCAGGCCGGTGTGGACACCTTCATCTACGCCGACGCTACGGCCAACGCCGATTACAACCTGCGCGGTCAGTTGCTTGAGCAGAGCGATCCCTCGGGCACTTTGCGCCTGGACAATTACGCCCTGTCGGGCGATCCGTTGCGTCAGGTGCGCCGTTTTGCCGATGGCCTCCCCCACACCTGCGAGCAAACCTTCGACGCCCTCGGCAGCCCCGTGAGCCAGACCGACGCCGGTGGACACCGGCGGTTCTTGCGACGGGACATTTGCGGGCAGCTCAAACAGCTGGACCTGCAACTTCGGGACGATGACGCGCCACAACCGATTCTGCTGGACGCCCGCTACAACGCCGCAGGGCAGATCGAACAGCAAGATACCGCCAATGGCCTGACCAGCCGCTGGACCTATGACCCGGCCAACCACCTGCTGAGCACCCTCAAGGCCGGAAAAACCGGTGAAGCCCTGCACCAGAACCTGGCGTATTTCTACGACGCCATGGGCAATGTGCTGCGCATCGAAGACCTGACCGTCGCCCCCCTGTACTTTGCCAACCAGCGCGTGGACGGTCATCGCGACTTCACCTACGACTCGCTCTACCGTTTGATCAGCGCCAGTGGTTTGGAGGGCGAGACACCGCACCTGCATCCGGGATTACCCGAGCCGCTCGTGCCCATCGACACCGGGCACCGCTTCAATTACACCCAGCTGTATGACTACGACACCGGCAACAACCTGATCCGACTGCGGCATGTTCGCGAAGGCAACAACCACACGCAGGTACTGCGTATCGACCCCCACAGCAACCGCGGCGTGCGCTGGGCCGAAGGCGACCCTGAACCGGATTTCGACGCGCTGTTCGATGCCCATGGCAACCCGCTGCACCTGCAACGCGGCGCACAGGCGCTGGTGTGGGACGCCCGCGACCAGCTCAGTAAGGTCACGCTGCTCAAACGCGACAACGGGGTGTCGGACGATGACGAAACCTATCTGTACAGCCAGGGCGAGCGGGTCAGCAGGACCCACACCACCGCCAGCACTCACCGCCAGACACGCTATTTGCCAGGTCTTGAGATCCGCACAAGCAACCACGGCGAACAGCTGCACGTGCTCACCTGTTCGTTGGCTCACGGCAGCGTTCGCTGCCTGCACTGGGAGGCTGGCCAGCCGAGCGGCATCGAAGCTGATCAACTGCGCTACAGCCTCGACGATCACCTGGGTTCCAGCACCCTGGAACTGGACCGCCACGGCAGTTTGATCAGCCGTGAACACTACTACCCTTTTGGCGGCACCGCCTGGCACGCTGCCCGCTCCAGCATTGAAGTCGACTACAAGACCCTGCGCTATTGCGGCAAGGAAATGGAGGCCAGCGGGTTGTATTACTACGGTGCGCGCTACTACGCGCCGTGGCTGCAGCGTTGGGTCAGCGCGGACCCGGCGGGAGATGTGGATGGGTTGAATCTCTATGGTTTTGTCGCCAATAACCCGATGACGTTTACCGATGACCAAGGGTTGATCGTAGAGACGCCGGCGCAGCGGGATGCCAGGAAGGCGCAGACCGCTGCCTACTGGGAACAGTGGAAAAAGCGCAACCGACTGAACAAGGAAATCCGGAAGTTCACCGACATCATGAAGCTGACTTCGCGCCGGGCCAGCGAGGCGCAAACGCAACTGGCCAGCCATCGCTCGGCATCGGCACACACCCAGGCCGCCGCCGTGCGCGTCGGGGCTCATGTCGGAGCCCAGGCCGTCAGCTATGGAGCAGGTGTCGCCGTGGGCATCGGCGCCGCGGCGCTGGGCAGCGTCGCAGGGCCACCCGGTATCGTCGTAGGCGCCGCGCTGGGATTTGCCACCGGCAAAGCGGTAAGCATCGGCCTGGATTATGCGCTGGAACGGCTGAGTCTGAGCGCAGCGGTCAACTTCAAGAGCCGCAAGCTGGACCCTGACAAAATCGTCAAGAAAGGCGAATACAAAAATCTCGACCTCTTTCACTACGCCAAGGCAAAAGCCCGGGATCTGTCCCATGCTGTGAGCGCGCCGACGCAGAAAAGCGTCTTGAAAGCGGGAAAAGAGGTGACCAGCACGGGCAGCAAAATAGCGCTCAAAGCCACAGGCACCCTCGGCGCCAGCGAAATAGGCGCGGTGATTGGCACTGTGTTGGGAACCATTGAGATCATTCATGAAATTGGCGCCGCCAGTCACGAACTCACCGACGCCAAAATCGCCCGGGCGGATACACACATCAACGGCATGATCGAGGTGTTGAACGCACAGATGGACTACATTGATGCGCTGTTTGCCCAGGCTGAAACCGGCGCAATCAATACTTACCAGCCGCTCAGTAAAATGTTTGGAGCGTCGAGCGGTGACACACCTCAAACCTTGAGAAAGAGAATGGAGGTGACCATCGGCCAGTTGAAATTGACCCAAAGCATGCTCAGATAGCCTCTGGGGCCGGGGCGCATCACGGCAGGCAGACGGCGTGCTATCGTGCCTGTCCTGTCCAGTCCTCGAAACAGTCCAATGCCGGCAATGCCTCGTCCCTTGCGTCTGTCGTTGTATACCTTGCTAATCCTCATGGGCGCCATCATTGCCGCCACCCTGGCCGTGCGCCACGCCGAACGCCAGGCTCTGGAGGAGGATGCCAGCCGTGCGAACCAGCAACTGGCGTTGTACGCCAACTCCCTGCATACCTTGATCGAACGCTACCGCGCCCTGCCCGCCGTGCTGGCGCTGGACCCCGAGTTACGCTCGGCCCTCAAGGGGCCGGTCAGCAAAGCGCAACAGGACGCGCTGAATCGCAAACTGGAACAGATCAACGGCGCCGCGAAATCTTCCACATTGGAGTTGCTCGACCATACTGGCCTGGCCGTCGCGGCCAGCAACTGGCGCCTGCCCAGCAGTTATGTCGGGCACAATTATGGCTTTCGGCCGTACTTCCTCCAGACTCGGACCCAGGGCACCGGGCGCTTTTATGCGGTGGGCGTGACCAGTGGCATTCCGGGCTACTTCCTGTCCAGCGCCGTGACCGACGACAACGGTGAGTTCCTCGGCGCGATGGTGGTGAAGCTGGAATTTCCCGAGCTGGAACGCGAATGGCGTCAGGGCAGCGACACGCTGCTGGTCAGCGATGCCCGGGGCATCATTTTCATCGCCAACCGAGAGGGCTGGCGTTATCGCCATTTGCAGCCGTTGACCGACAGCGATCACGCCGAGCTCAAGGCCACTCGCCAATACGACAAGCAACCGCTGCAACCCTTGGCCGTTGAACCCCTGCGACGCTTTGACGACAACAGTCATCTGGCCCGGGTCGAGGCCCCCGATGGTGCCGTGGATTACCTGTGGGAGTCCCTGCCATTGACCACCGAAGGCTGGACGTTGCACTTGCTGCGCCGGCCGCAGATCGCCTTCGAAGACCGTCGCAACGCCGCGCTCGCCGCCGCCGGGCTGTGGCTGACCCTGGTGTTTCTGCTGCTGTTTCTCAACCAGCGTTGGCGCTTGGCGAAGCTGCGCCAGCGCAGCCGTGAAGAACTCGAACGGCTGGTGGAAGAACGTACCCGGGATTTGCGCACCGCCCAGGACGGGCTGGTGCAATCGGCCAAACTCGCAGCACTGGGACAGATGTCGGCGGCCCTGGCCCATGAAATCAACCAACCGCTGACGGCCCAGCGCATGCAGCTGGCAACCCTGCGCCTGTTGCTGGATCACGGTCGGGTCGATGATGCCTACAAGGCCATCAAACCCCTGGACGACATGCTGACCCGCATGGCCGCCCTCACCGGCCACCTGAAAACCTTCGCCCGCAAAAGCCCCAGCGGCCTGCGCGAACGCCTCGACCTGGCGGAGGTGGTGGATCAGGCCCTGCAACTGCTGGACACACGCCTGCGCGACGAGCAGGTCAGTACGGTGCTGCACCTGACCCGCCCGGCATGGGTGCGTGGCGACGCCATCCGTCTTGAACAGGTACTGATCAACCTGCTGCGCAACGCCCTCGACGCCATGGCCGGCCAGCCGATCAAACGCCTGGAAGTGCGCCTTGAAGCCGATGAGCAATTGTGGCGCCTGACGGTCAGTGACAGCGGCACCGGGATTGCCGAGGAACACCTGAGCCAGGTGTTCGACCCGTTCTTCACCACCAAGGCGGTGGGCGATGGCTTGGGCTTGGGCCTGGCGGTTTCGTTTGCAATCATTCATGAATCGGGTGGACGACTGACAGCCGACAACCATGAAAACGGCGCGCAGTTCTGCGTGACCTTGCCGATCGATCAGGAGGCGCAGTTACATGCTTAACCCTTGCACATTGAAAAAGGTCATTGTCGTCGACGACGAGGCCAGCATCCGCAGCGCCGTGGAGCAATGGTTGAGCCTGTCGGGTTTCGAAGTGCAGTTGTTCAGTCGCGCCGAAGAGTGCCTGGCGCAATTGCCAGGCAACTTTCCAGGGGTGATCGTCAGCGATGTGCGCATGCCCGGGCTCAGCGGCCTGGAGCTGCTGGCCGAAGTGCAGCGACGCGACCCGGACCTGCCGGTGATTCTGTTGACCGGCCACGGCGACGTGCCGATGGCCGTGGAAGCCATGCGCGACGGCGCCTACGATTTCCTGGAAAAACCCTTCACCCCCGAAACCCTGCTCGGCAGCCTGCGCCGCGCATTGGACAAGCGCACGCTGGTGTTGGAGAACCGTCGTCTGCATGAGCAGGCCGACGTCAAGGACAAGCTCGACGGGACATTGCTTGGGGTGTCACGGGCGCTGCAAAACCTGCGCAGGCAGGTGCTGGACCTGGCGACACTGCCGGTCAACGTGTTGATCCGCGGCGAAACCGGCAGCGGCAAGGAGTTGGTCGCCCGTTGCCTGCACGACTTCGGTCCCAGGGCGGCCAAACCTTTCGTGGCATTGAACTGTGCGGCCATTCCCGAACCGCTGTTCGAGGCCGAACTGTTCGGCCATGAAAGCGGCGCCTTCACTGGCGCCCAGGGCAAGCGCATCGGCAAGCTCGAATATGCCGACGGCGGCACGCTGTTCCTCGATGAAATCGAGAGCATGCCCCTGGCCCAACAGGTCAAGTTGCTACGGGTGTTGCAGGAACAGAAGCTCGAACGCCTGGGCTCGAACCAGAGTATCCATGTGGACCTGCGCATCATCGCGGCCACCAAGCCCGACCTGCTCGATGAAGCCCGCGCCGGACGCTTTCGCGAAGACCTGGCCTATCGTCTGAACATCGCCGAGCTACGCCTGCCCCCACTGCGGGAACGGCGCGAGGACATCCCGCTGCTGTTCGAACATTTCACCCACCACGCCGCCGAACGCCTGGGTCGCCCCGCCGTGCCACTGAGCGGCCCGCAATTGAGTCACTTACTCGGCCACGACTGGCCGGGTAATGTGCGTGAGCTGGCCAACGTCGCCGAGCGTCACCTGCTGGGACTGGATCAACCCCCGGTACTGGACACCGAACCTGGCCAGTCCCTCGCCGCCCGGCAGGAAGCCTTCGAAGCTCAATGCCTGCGCGCCGCCCTGACGCGGCACAAGGGCGATGTGAAAGCAGTGCTCGAGGAATTGCAGCTGCCGCGTCGCACCTTCAATGAAAAGATGCAACGGCACGGGTTGAGTCGGGAGATGTTTTTGTAAGGTGGCTGTTTTTTCGGGTGACGGTACTGGCCTCATCGCGAGCAGGCTCGCTCCCACAGGGGTGATGCGTATACAGGTCGAAATGTGGGAGCGAGCCTGCTCGCGATGAAGCCGCCCGCTAGCCCGAAATCAAGCCGGCAAGCGTTCGTTTCCTCCCGGCCACATCCATTGCCCGGTAGGCCTCCAGCAGCATTTCCTCATCAGGCGCCAATGGCGGTTTGGCGATTTGAGCACGCTCACCGACCAGGACGTACTGCGCGTCCACGCCGATAACCGCCAACTTCGCCACCAGATCGGCCGGGCATTTCTGCCGCCCCGACACCACTTCTTTCAAACGCTGCGGGCTGGATTCACCCGCGGCACGGGATGCCGCGGCCAACGATAAACCACAACGGTCAATCTCCTCGCGCAAACGAACGTGGATATATCCCACCAAATCTATTGACATGGTGTAACTATCCCACCAAAATAATTCGGACAAACAGCCATCATCTTTGCCTCACAGGAGTCACCACCATGGCCCGTGCCGACGCTGTACACCCGGGAAATCGCCTCATGTCACGGGAGCAAGCGTGTCGGAGCGTCAGGGCTGGAATCTACTCTGGAAATTTCCTACATGAAATAGGGAAGCATCTGTAGCACAAAAGGAAGTGTCGTAAATATAGCTCGCCTCTTGTCGTGAGACTCTTCTCTATCGCCGCCGACCATCATCGAAGGCAGGAGCACTTCACCAGACACATTGAACAACGTTGAGTTTTAAGCTCTTTTACTTGAGGTCTGACATGGATTTGAATCAAACGTTTACCCAGCGTTGGGCTGCCTTGAGCAAGCTGGCGCTTCTGATGCTGGGCTTCGGCTTATCGTCACCGGCGGCCGCCAATCTGGTGGTCTACCCGATGACCAGCACCATCGGCGTCGAACAGGACGGTATTGGACAGATCCAGCTGCACTCCAAGTCGGACAAGGTGCAGTACATCAAGGTCAGTGTGGTCCAGATTCAGCGCCCCGGCACGCCGGATGAACACGAAAGCCCGCTATCTCCGGCCGATACGCTGGGTATCGTCGTTTCGCCGCAACGCACGGTACTCGCTCCCGGCGCCAGCCGCACGGTGCGGATTATCGCGCAGGCGATGCCCAGCGAGGAAACCGTTTACCGGGTCTATTTCGAGCCGGTGGCCGCCCCCCAGGATCTGGCAACGGAAGATGATGGCCCGGAAGGCATACAACCGAAAATCGGGGTAAACCTGATCTGGGGGGCGCTGGTGCGCCTGCTCCCCGATGACCGTCAGATGAGCGTCGGTTTGCAACAAAGCGGCGACGCGTTACGCAATGACGGCAACGTACGCATCGGTGTATTGCAACTCGGAAGCTGTACCGACGCCAAGGGCGAAAAAGACTGCATCTGGAACGATGTCAATCGCAGTCTGTATCCGGGTAGCACGCTTCCTGTCCAGGCAGCCGGCGCCAAGGGCAACCTGCTCATGCGCTTTGTGACCAGTGACGACAAACGACCGCGCACGCTCGCTGTGCTGCCGTAGCCCCCCCAAAACAACTCTTATCGACCTGAGCCATGTGCCTACACATGGCTGGGCCCCCGTTCACCCATAGAAAAGAGGAAACACCCCATGAAACTGCTCAAATTCGCCCCGTTGGCACTGGTCGCGCTGGCCTCGTTGCCTGTCCAGGCGGTTGAGAAAAGCATCCTGGTCTATGCCGATGTCGATCCGACGCTGGAGTTGCTCCAATCCGATGGCAGTGCCCTGCCGCCATCGATGGAAATGAACTACCTGCCAGGTGCGGGTCTGCAGCCCACGCGCCTGGGCACCCGGGTTTTCAGCAATGACACCGATAAGGACATGACGATCAGGCTGATCACCAGCCCCGTCCTGGCCAACATGACCAACCCGGCCTCCACCGCCGTTCCGCTTTCCGTCACCTTTGGTGGCCGAGCGCTGAGCACCACTGGCGTTGCCTTGTCGGCTGCTGATCTGTTCCCGGGTGGCGACCCTACCAGCGGCTCGATCGAGCAGATGCTGGAGATCAAGCAAACCACCGTTGGCGCTATCGCAAACGCTGGCCGCTATGAAGGCATCGTCAGCCTGGTACTGACTCAGCAACCGTAACCACAACCGTTCCTCCCAAGGGGGTACGGCGTCGTCGTACCCCCTTTTCTGCATCAAGGCCACGTATGAAACGCCACTTCACAGCTATCTCCATCTCCCTTGCATGGGCGTTGGCCGAAGGCGCCTGGGCCGCGACCGACACCCTGGCTCAGGTGCCGGCCGGCTTCGAAGCCTTGGTCGAGGGTCAAGTGGAACAACTCGAGCTCCAACTGCTAAACCGTAACCTCGGCCTGCACCCGGTCATGGTGCGGCCCGGCCGGGTCGAGTTCCAGCAACCCGGGCGAATCGCGGCCCTGCTGGTCGAGGCAGGCGCATCGGCTTCCGCCCAGGAACTGACGTCGTTGCTGTCGCAGCCCTTACCCAGCAACAGCCAGTTGGCCTGTTCCTACGGCCTGACCAGCGAGGCGAGTTGCGGCTACCTCGAAACCGAAGCGCTGGCGGTGATTCTCGACGAAGCCGGTGCCCGTCTACAGGTGCTCCTGCGCAAGGACTGGTTGCCGGCCAGCGACGCTTCGGCGCTGCGACTACACACCCCGAGCGAGGCGCAAAATGCCTTGGTCCATCGGCAGAACATCAACATTGCCCAGTCCGACAGCTACCGCGCCCTGGGTGCCAGCGGCCTCGGCGCGCTCGGGCTCGGCGAAGACAGCCATTTAGGGTTTACCTGGAACTATCAGGCCAACCAGAGCAAACGAGGCAGCAACAGTCAGTTGGAGTTCAATAACGCCTATTACCGGCAGGACTTCGACCGCGAACATTATGCCCAGGCCGGCCGCATGGACATGAGCAACCTGTCCAGCGCCGAAGGCGGCAACTTCAATTTCAGCCTGCTGCCACTGGGCCGTATCGACGGTGCCCGTGTCGGCACCACCCTGGCCTATCTCAATCGTGAAGTCGTCGGGCAAGGCACACCCGTTTCACTGATCCTGACCCAACGCGCCCGCGTCGATGCGTTCCGCGGCGCGGAGTTGCTATCCACCTCCTACCTGGATGCCGGTGTACAGAACGTCGACACCCGGACCTTTCCCAACGGCAGCTATCCGGTGACCCTGCGGGTGATCGAAAACGGCCAGGTGACCCGTACTGAAACCGTGCCCTTCAGCCGCACCGACGGCAATGGCCTGGGGGATGACACCGTGCAATGGTTCCTGCAGGGTGGGCGCACGGCCGAGCACTCCCTGTACGAACAGGACCCCGCCGCCGTGGCCCAGACCGGCCTGCGGGTGCCGCTGCTCGATAACCTGGCGCTCACCAGTGGGATCACTTGGCTGGACACGGCCTTCTACAACGAAAGCCGCCTGGACTGGGCCGGTACGCTGGGCGCCAGCAGTTGGTCGCTGTCGGCTGCCATTTTAAAGGGCAATGACGGGGCGACTGGCAACAGCCAACAACTGACGTTCAACCATGGTCTTTCCTGGAACCTGTACCGCTATTCGCTGCGCAGCCCGTCCTGCGAACACACCCGCCGCGCCTACCAACAAAGTGGCTGCAACGAGTCTTTGACCGCCAGCGCATCAATGCCGCTGGCCGGGGGCACCGTCAGTGGCGGCTATAGCTATAACCGCTATGCCCAGGTGAATCCGTCGTACTACTGGAACGTCTTGCCTGGCGAACCTGACCTGACAAACGAACTGACGACCGCGACCTGGGCCCGTACCCTGCAATTGGGCTTTTCTCGCGGGCATAGCCTGGGTCAATACCATTTGATCCACCGCGTTGGCGCGTTTCGCAATGAGAGCGGGAGCCGGCCGACCGAGCACGGCCTGTACCTGAGCCTTAGCCTGTCACATAACGAGCGTTCGACCTCCGGCGGCTTCCGTCACCGCAGTGTCGGCCTGGACGCGCGTCGCGAGCAGCACGCCAGTGACAGCATTCGTACCAGCCTGGCGCAAACCAATGCCTGGGACAGCGAACAAGGCAGGAACGAAGTCAACACCGGCGTCGGTTACGATGACCTCGGCCGCTGGGACGCCGAACTGGCCGGTCGGGTCGAGCGAAACTGGGGCGAGACGAGCCTGGCCGTGTCACAGCGCGGCGGGGACCGGCAGCACTCACGGCCCGGCTTGAGCGGTAACCACTCCTCTTCCCTGGCCCTGGGACGCGAGGGTTTCTTCTGGGGCCCGGGTCAGGGCGGCACCGGTCCGGGGGCCGCCGTGGGCATCGTCGCGGCACCGATGGAAAATGCAAACGGCGCTGCTGCCAAGGTCAGTGGCGGCTACGGCGCCCCGACCAGCATCGGCTTTGGCGAGAAGCGGCTGATTCCCGTCAACGGTTTCCAGACCTCTCAAACCCGGATCAGCGACGCCGATGCATCACGCCAGAATCTGAGCTCGGTGAATGTGGGTAACGGCAGCCGCGACTGGTTCCTGCAACCGGGCAAACTGGCGGTACAACATATCGAATCCAGTATCAGCTACACCTACGTCGGCCGCTTGGTGGACGCCCAGGGACAACCGCTGGCACAGGCGGCCATTCTCAACGCGGCAATGATGGAAACCGCCGAGGACGGCAGCTTCGTCGTCGATCTCAACAAACACCCGCAACCGTTGTTCGCCCTTGACCTGAACGGGGTGCATGCCTGCGCCGTGCAGTCGGCAGCTGCTCGCAGCAGCTTGCGGCGCGTTGGCACGCTGACGTGCCAGAGCACCACCCTGGACGCGCTCCCCAAGGATCTGCGCAACCCCGACCGACTGGAGCGCTGGACGGCACGCCGCAGCGCCGCGTTATCGCCAGACAAGAGAAACCAGCCATGAACTCGATCTTCCACCGTTGGGCTCGCCGCCTGAGCGTACTGATTGGCGCGTTCGCTGCGCTGCCGGCGCTCGGGGACATCCATCCCGGCAACCACTATCAATCCGAGATGCTCCAGTTCGACCGCTCGGCACCGCCCGCCGATCATTACATCTGGAGGCGGATGACCCATGGCTGGCATGAACAGCCTGTGGAACATTCAAGCTATAGGACAATGCATTTTGTCTGTCTGTCCAACACCGATCCCGCGACAGGCCAGTGCCTGACCACCGCCGGAGGAAGGTATGGCACAACCGATATACTGCTGCGTTTCACGGAAAGACGCAGCCGGCTCTCCGTGGTGTTGACCGTCAAAGGCAATATCACGCGCAGACACCCGCTCAACAGCCCCTGTGGAACGTGGGCGGACGCCACCTGGATGCTGACCTCAACATCATCTGACATTTGCGTGGACGACGTCTCGGTGACGGGCACGGCCTCCACCCTGTGGATTCCTCGCTCAGAACTCGCCAAATTGCCCTCCGGTGGCATCTGGACGGCGCAGTTGGTCATGAAGCTCAGGCGGTTTTACTCGCAGCCTATCGGGGCCGCCCATACCTACACCGTCGACTTCAAACTGGACGTCACCGACAACAACAATATGCAGATCTACCTGCCCGCCTACGGCATCAGCACCCCGCAAGTGGACCTGAACCTGCGTACCCGGCCTTTAAGCACCGGGCCGGGCGGTATCGTCTCCGGCCAGACCGTCGTCGATGCCTGCCTCTACGATGGTTACAACGCCAACAGCCAGCGCTATGAAATCCGGGTAACCGGCACAAACCCGGTGCCCGGCATGGAGGGCCGATTCTTTGTGCACCACACCTCCGGCGGCACAGGCGAGCGTAACCGCATCGAATACCGGGTTCGCACGCGCACCGCCAACCTCGGCGAGACCCAGCATGTGTCAGGGCAAGCGGTGAACCATACCGGCATCAATGATGCCGATATCCGCGCCGTACGCCTGCCCAACGTGCCCTTTCCGGTGGTCTGCACGCCATGGCCGATTACCCTGGACACACCGCCCTTCAATCAGATCGACAAGAACACCGGCCAGTATCGCGGCGAGTTGAAGCTGGAATTCACGCCTTCGACGACTTCGCCCTGAGCTTTCTAGAGCCTGAATGGGCGCCATCGCGAGCAGGCTCGCTCCCACA
>NZ_JABWQV010000073.1 GCF_014268615.1 Pseudomonas tehranensis
GTGGGAGCGGGCTTGCTCGCGAAGGGGCCTGTTGTTGCACCGCCAATAAAAAGGAATGACCCATGTTGCAACTGATCCTCGGCGGCGCCCGCTCCGGCAAGAGTCGCCTGGCCGAAAAGCTCGCCTCGGACACCCGCTTGCCCGTCACCTACATCGCCACCAGCCAACCCCTGGATGGCGAGATGAACGACCGGGTCGCCCAACACCGTGCTCGTCGTCCGGCCGAATGGGCGCTGGTGGAGGAACCGTTGGCCCTGGCGCGGGTGCTGCGCGATAACGCAGGTTCAGGGCAATGCCTGTTGGTGGATTGCCTGACCCTCTGGCTGACCAATCTGCTCATGCTCGACAACCCCGAGCAGTTGAACGCCGAGCGTGACGCTCTACTGGAGTGCGTTGGCGCGCTGCCGGGCGAAATCATTTTTGTCAGCAACGAGACCGGAATGGGTGTCGTGCCGCTGGGCGAGTTGACTCGCCGTTATGTCGATGAAGCCGGTTGGCTGCATCAAGCTTTGGCCGAACGTTGCCAGCGCGTCGTACTGACCGTTGCCGGGCTGCCCCTGACTCTCAAAGGTACTGCGTTATGAATCATCGCTGGTGGCTGGACCCGTGCAAGCCCCTCGACAGCCAGGCCCTGGAGCAGGCCGCGGTCCGTCAGCAACAACTGACCAAGCCGGCCGGCTCCCTGGGGCGGCTCGAAGCCGTGGCGGTGCAACTGGCGGGTTTGCAAGGGCAGGTCAAACCTGGGCTGGATCAACTGTGGATTGCGATCTTTGCCGGCGATCATGGTGTGGTGGCCGAAGGCGTATCGGCCTATCCCCAGGAAGTCACCGGGCAGATGCTCCTCAACTTCGTCAGCGGCGGCGCGGCGATCAGTGTATTGGCGCGGCAACTGGGCGCCTCGTTGGAAGTGGTTGACCTGGGCACTGTGACGCCTTCTCTGGCGCTACCCGGTGTGCGGCATCTGAACGTGGGGCCGGGTACCGCGAATTTCGTGCAGGGGCCGGCGATGACCGTGACCCAAGGCGAGCAGGCATTGCTGGCCGGGCGTGACAGTGCGCTGCGCGCTGTCGCCGCCGGAACGCAGCTGTTTATCGGCGGAGAAATGGGTATCGGCAACACCACGGCGGCCAGTGCCCTGGCCTGTGCCTTGCTTGACTGCCCGGTGACTCACCTGGTCGGGCCGGGCACTGGGCTGGACGCCGCGGGTGTCAGCCGCAAGGCTCAAGTCATCGAGCGCGCCCTGGCGTTGCACGGCGCACAGCGCAACGATCCACTGCAAACACTGTTCAACCTGGGCGGGTTTGAAATCGCAGCGTTGGCTGGCGCGTATCTGGCCTGCGCCCAGCAGGGCGTTGCGGTGTTGGTGGATGGTTTTATCTGCAGCGTCGCAGCACTGGTGGCGGTGCGTCTCAATCCTCAATGCAGGCAATGGCTGTTGTTCGGCCATCGCGGTGCTGAGCCTGGGCATCGGCACGTTCTGGAAACCCTCGGCGCTGAGCCGCTCCTTGACCTGGGCCTGCGCCTGGGGGAGGGCAGTGGTGCGGCGTTGGCGGTACCGCTGTTGCGCCTGGCGTGTGATCTTCACGGGCAGATGGCGACCTTTGCCGAAGCGGCCGTGGCGGATCGTCCGGCATGACGTTGCACCTGGACCTGTTGCGCCACGGCGAGACCGAACTGGGCGGCGGGCTGCGTGGCAGCCTCGACGATGCCTTGACGGACAGGGGCTGGGAGCAGATGCGCGAGGCGGTCGCGGCGGGCGGGCCCTGGGATCGGCTGGTGAGTTCACCGTTGCAGCGTTGCGCCCGTTTCACTGAGCAACTCGGCGTCCGGCTCGATTTGCCGGTGCACCTGGACAAGGATCTGCAGGAGCTGCATTTCGGCGCCTGGGAAGGCTGCAGCGCGGCGGCGTTGATGGACACCGACGCCGAGGCGCTGGGCCGCTTTTGGGCCGATCCCTACGCATTCACTCCACCGGGCGGCGAGCCGGTGCTGGAGTTTTCGAAGCGGGTCCTGGCGGCGGTTGAACGCCTGACAGTTGCGTATGCTGGGGAGCGAGTGTTGCTGGTCAGTCATGGCGGCGTTATGCGCTTGCTGCTGGCCCAGGCCCGGGGTTTGCCGCGCGAACAGTTGCTCAATGTCGAAGTCGGCCATGGTGCGTTGTTTTCACTTCGCGTCCAATCTGGTCCAGTGCTCAAAGAGGCGGTCTGACCATGTTGCCGTTCTGGATCGCCTTGCAGTTCCTGAGCAGCTTGCCGGTTCGCTTGTCGGGCATGCCGGAGCCGGCGCAGTTGGGGCGTTCGTTGCTGTGCTATCCGCTGGTAGGGCTGTTGTTCGGTGGCTTGTTGTGGGGGCTTGATGCCATGTTGCTTGGCACGCCGCTGCTGCTCCATGGCGCCTTGTTGCTGACCGCGTGGGTGCTGCTTAGCGGCGGCCTGCACCTGGATGGCCTGGCCGACAGCGCGGATGCCTGGCTGGGCGGTTTTGGCGATCGCGAGCGCACGCTGCTGATCATGAAAGACCCCCGCAGCGGGCCGATCGCGGTGATTACGCTGGTGTTGGTGCTGTTGCTCAAATTCGCCGCATTGCTGGCGCTGATCGAGCAACGGCAAACCCTGGCATTGATCCTGGTGCCGGTGTTGGGCCGTGGCGCATTGCTGGGGTTGTTCCTGACCACGCCCTATGTGCGGGCCGGCGGGTTGGGGCAGGCGCTCGCCGACCATCTGCCGCGCCACGCGGGCTGGCAGGTATTGCTGGCCTGTGCGGTGGGATGCGTGCTGGTGGCGGGCTGGACCGGGGTAGCGTCGCTGCTGATCGCCCTGGCGGTATTTATCGGCTTGCGCCAGATGATGTTGCGCAGGCTGGGAGGTTGTACCGGGGATACGGCAGGCGCCTTGCTGGAGCTGCTTGAAATGGGGGTATTGGTTGGGCTGGTGCTGATCTTGAATTGAGCGCTACCTGTCTGGCGGGGGGATTCAGCTTGAAATTTCCTGAATTAAAATTTGCATTCATTTAATCGCGGGTATATACACGCACTATGCTTGCCTCCCAATGTTTGTGCATCAACCTGCGTCGCGCTGCTCGGGGCGTCAGCAGGTATTACGACGGCGCCCTCGACGGCTTCGGGATCAACGTCGCCCAGTATTCCTTGCTGAGTAACCTGGCGCGCCTGGACCAACCGAGTATTTCTTCCCTGGCCGAGGCCATGGGCCTGGACCGCAGCACCCTGGGGCGCAACCTGCGGGTATTGGAAGGTGAGGGGCTGGTGGCGCTGGCCGAAGGTGAAGACTTGCGTAATCGCATTGTCGAACTCACTGAAGCCGGGCATGCCCGGCTGGCGGCGGCGTTGCCGGCCTGGGAAGCGGCGCAACAACGATTGATCGATAAGCTGGGCGCCGAAAAGCGCGCAACACTGCTGGCCTTGCTGGATGAACTGGCGTGAAGCCGGTTCGTTCGATGATAAGCGGGTATATACCCGCGAGTGGAGAATAAAATGACATCGATGTGGCGTACCTGTGGTTGGGTTCTGGTGGGCGGTGCGCTGATCCTGGCGTTGTCCCTGGGTGTGCGGCACGGCTTCGGGCTGTTTCTGGCGCCCATGAGTGCCGAGTTTGGCTGGGGCCGCGAGGTGTTTGCCTTCGCCATTGCCTTGCAGAACTTGATCTGGGGCCTGGCGCAACCTTTTACCGGGGCGCTGGCCGACCGCTTCGGTGCCGCGAAAGTCGTGCTCATCGGTGGTGTGCTTTACGCCCTCGGCCTGGTCTTCATGGGCATGGCCGACTCGCCATGGTCGCTCTCATTGAGCGCGGGTCTGTTGATTGGTATCGGCCTGTCCGGCACATCGTTTTCGGTGATCCTCGGCGTGGTCGGGCGTGCCGTGCCGCCGGAAAAACGCAGCATGGGCATGGGTATCGCCAGTGCTGCCGGCTCCTTTGGCCAGTTCGCCATGTTGCCGGGCACACTGGGGCTGATTGGCTGGCTCGGCTGGTCTGCCGCGCTGTTGGCGCTGGGGCTGTTGGTGGCGCTGATCGTGCCGTTGGTGGGCATGCTCAAGGACACCCCTGCACCGCTGACCGGTCATGAGCAAACCTTGTCCGAAGCATTGCGCGAGGCGTGCAGCCACTCCGGATTCTGGTTGCTGGCGGTGGGCTTTTTTGTCTGTGGCTTCCAAGTGGTATTCATTGGCGTGCATTTGCCGGCCTATCTGGTGGACCAGCACCTGGCGGCCAGCGTCGGCACGACCGTGCTGGCCTTGGTTGGCCTGTTCAATATCTTCGGCACTTACACCGCAGGCTGGTTGGGCGGTCGGATGTCCAAGCCGCGCTTGCTGACCGGGTTATACCTGTTGCGGGCGGTGGTGATTGGCTTGTTCCTGTGGTTGCCGGTGACGACGACCACGGCTTATCTGTTCGGGATGGCGATGGGCTTTTTGTGGCTGTCGACGGTGCCTTTGACCAACGGCACGGTAGCGACCTTGTTTGGTGTACGAAATCTCTCGATGTTGGGTGGGATCGTGTTCCTGTTTCACCAGTTGGGTTCGTTCCTGGGGGGCTGGCTGGGTGGTGTGGTGTACGACCGAACTGGCAGTTATGACTTGATCTGGCAGGTGTCGATCCTGCTCAGTCTGCTGGCGGCGGCGTTGAACTGGCCCGTGCGTGAGCATCCGGTGGCACGGCTGCAAGTTCAGGCAGGTGCGGCATGAGCCGCGTAGGCCCATGGTTGATTGCGGTCGGTGCTGGCCTGCTGCTGGTGATCGCCTGGTGGGGGTGGCATCAGGGCGGGCTGGCGTTGATGCAGCTGGGCATGGGCACCTGCTGAGCGGTGGACGGCGCCGGGTACGGGGGAGTAACGTCGTGGTCTGATGTGCTTTCAAGGAGATTGCGACATGCTGATGCGCAGGCTTGCTGTACCCGCACTGCTGCTGGCTTTGACCGGGCACGCATGGGCCGCTGACTGCCCACCCATGCTGGAGGGCTCGCTGCCCAAGTTGCGGGCCAAGGAAAACATCGATCTGTGCCAGCGTTTCGCCGGCCAGCCGCTGGTGGTGGTCAACACTGCCAGCTTCTGCGGTTTCGCCCCCCAGTTCAAAGGTCTTGAGGCACTTAACCAGCGCTATAAGGGCGACGGTCTGCAAGTGCTGGGGGTACCGTCCAATGACTTCAAGCAGGAATCCAAGGACGGCGAAGAGACGGCCAAGGTCTGCTACGTCAATTACGGCGTGACCTTCACCATGACCGAGCCCCAACCGGTACGCGGCGCGGACGCCATCCCGTTGTTCAGGCATCTGGCCGAACAGTCCGGTGCACCGAAATGGAATTTCTATAAGTACGTCGTGGATCGCCAGGGCAAGGTCGTCGCCAGTTTCTCCAGTCGGACCAAGCCTGATGATCCCGACTTCATCAAGGCGGTAGAAGCGGCCATCGCCTCCCGACCCTGATCGCCAGTCACGAAAAAGCCCCGCCTCTTTGCAGAGCGCGGGGCTTTTTTCGCTTCAGATGGCGAGGGATTCGGGCCCGCCGTGAATCATCAGAAGCGGTAGGTTGCACCAACACCGAAGCCGTTTGCGCTGTTTTCGTATTCAGCGTTGTAGGACTGGCCCAGAGCGTTGCTGTGATTGACGCTGACTTTCTCTTCCTTGAGATAGGAATACGCCACGTCGATGGTCAGATCTTCGGTCGGGCTCCAACCGGCACCCAGGCTGAAGATGGTCCGGTCGCCGGTAGGAATGCGTGGCGAGCGGTCAATGTTGTTGGTGGGCGACTGGTCGAAGGTCAGGCCAGTACGCAGCACCCACTGCTTGTTCAACTGGTAGGACGTGCCGATGGCGTAGGCCCAGGTGTCGTGCCAGTTCTGGTCTTCAGTGATGGTGCCGAGAGCCGGGTTCAGCAAACCGCCGCCCGTTTCGGTCCCGTCATTGTTGACGGTGATTTCTTTCAGGCGGCTCCAACGAGTCCAGGTGCTGCCAGCGTAGACGGTCCAGGCATCGTTGATTTGCTGGGTGACCGAGAAATCGACCGACTCAGGTGTCGTGATGTCCAGCGAAGCGTCGTAGCGTGCACCGTTCAGCAGTCCGGGAGGAGTACCGGCGCCGGGGCTGACTTCGGTATGCCCTTTAAGCTTGTACTTGACCTTGGAGTGGTAGGTCAGGCCAACGCGGGTGGTGTCGGTCGCCTGGACCAGCACGCCGATGTTGTAGCCGTACCCAATGTCGTCGCCCTTGATCTTCACGTCGCCGTCGTTAGGTGAAAACGGTGTGGTGAGCGCCGATTCCAGAGCACCGGAAATATGGTTGATGGTCGGGCCGAAACCGATCGACACCTTGTCGTTGAAGGCGTAGCTGACGGTTGGCTGGAAGGCGACGACTTTCACTTCGCTCTTGCTGCCGAAGTTGCGACCCTGGAAGCTGCTTTCGTAATCGGTGATCAGGCCGAACGGTGCGTATACACCCAGGCCGAAAGCCCATTGATCATCGATAGGCTTGACGTAGTAGCCCATCGGAACGGCAGTGAGCGGCACCATGTCGCCCTTGTTGGTGCCCGATTGGCTACCGCTGGCGTCGTTGATGTCGGTGGACGCGTCGATAGCGGCCATACCGCCCGTCACTTGCTGGCGCTTGAGGCGCGACATGCCGGCCGGGTTGCCAAACACAGTGCTTGCATCATCGGCAGAGGAAGAACGCCCAGCGAAACCGGTGCCCATGCCACTGATGCTTTGTTCGTTCAAGGCAAAGCCACTGGCGAAAATCTGCGTGGATGCCAAGGTAACGGCAAGGCCAAGGGTGGTTTTGAGCATCATTTTTTTCATTGTTAGAACTCCAGGTGATCACCGGGGCGAAAATTACCAACATTTTCGTGTAAGCGCTATAGGCTGTATGGCTTGATTTAGAGCGGTTTTGTAGGACAATCAGACCAAATTCGCGACTGTTGTAGGAACTTTCCAGATCTCACCTTAGCAGGCGACCTGATTCAGCGGCGAAACACAACTTTGCCAGGCGCAGGTGAAATCCCGCAGGCGCCCTTGAGGGTGAAATGTCTGGCGCCAGATCCGGGCCATGCCTAACAGGTCATCGGCTTCAGGAAGCGCGAGGTTCTGTTCCTCCACCAATAGCCAGGCAATCGCGGTGGCGTAACGCAGATTGACGGTCAATTCCAGGTGCGGGCCGCTGAGAAAGGCGTGCTGGCTGGCCAGGCCTCGCACCAGGCTGGCTCGTTCCGGGTCCAGCGCCAGGTAATGGTCCCAGAGCGCCCGGTGGCGAGGTTCGGGAATGCGGTACAAGCCGTGCCCGCGACGGTCATGCAGGGCTGATCCCAGGGCGGACTGGCTGGCGGCAATCCCCAGCAACAAGGATTCCGCCGTTGCACTGTGGCGCTCCAGGTACAGGAGCGTCGGGCGGATCACATATCGACACAGTTCGCTGGCAGCGATACCCATAAAACCCTCGAAACGTGAAATGGGCAGAGCCTGAATAGGTGTGGGCTTGGCAGCAGTGGTTCGGTTCAGGCTCCGCCGGAAGCGGATCATGCCGCTTGACTTGAAGTGTAGTGTCATATTCCCGCTGTAAAGGACTGTTTTTAAAACATCTTCGCCGAACGGTTATAACCGTTATATCCCCCAGTGCTTAAGCCGTTGCGCTTTATCGAGAAATTTTGGGCAATAAAAAACCCCGCTTTTGGGGCGGGGCCTTAGGGTTTCAGCCTTTGCGGCGTATCAGGCAACCAGTGCCTGACGGGTACGCTCGATCACGGCCTGCAGCGGTTCTGCGCTGGAGTACTGATCGGGGTACAGGCGTTCGCTGTGACGGGCGATGCCATGTTCGTTGACCAGCGTGAAGCTGAAGCAGCCTTTGCGAGCGGCCATGATCAGGCAGTTCATTGGGGCAAAAGCGTTGGTTAGGGTGCGGATGGCATCCTGTGTATGGATTTGAGTAGACATGTTATGGGTGTTCCTACAAATGACACGGTTAAGAACCGTGCAACGTTAAAACGTTCCAGTAACGTCGACCACCATTGGTCGAACGAAGAACCCGACTGGAACAAAGCAGCCAGTTTGAGCGCTATATAAAGTGCGCGCTTGGGCTGGCAGGTAGGTACTTAGGAGGGCAGGCAGCACATCAAGGGCAAAGGTTCTGGGCCCGGGGTGAAGATCCTGATCAATTTTGCAGGCTGGTTCGGTCAGAGTAACGAGTCTGGCAACATCCTTTGCAATCGATCAAAGGCAGTGTTGGCGCAAGAATTACCTGGAAACCATCGAGGGGGTCGGTCTCTTTTTGTCGGTGAGGCTTCTCTTGAAGAAGGCTGACCGTGGAGATGTGTTCGACCCGGAATTGACTTTCAGCTTGGTACTAACGCCGCGGATAGTAACGGATCGAGTGGTCGAAGGGAAGGACGATGGGCAAAAAAGATTCTCCTGGCCGCTGTCTGATCGTTTGTCTGCCCATAGGGGGTGGCCATAGCACAGGAACCGATCAATGGTTTTGCGCTCAGCCAACGGACAACGGCCCGCACGTCGTCAGGTTATCCCCAGGTTTTACCGCACAAATGCGCCAAAACGGCGCAGCGATATAACCGGTTGGCGTGTTACTTGTGCACACTCGATCCGGTGGTTGTCACCGTATTGTCATGTGGAAACAATCTGGGGTGGGTGCCTGTATCCAAAATTTAAGTCAATGAAAAACATCGCTTTTTTTTACTGGTGAAAAAATCGTCAGTTTGAGCGCAGGCCCCGTTCCACAGGGCTTACGGCGACTTCAGGGGGGGTTGTCCACTGAGTTATCCACAGCTTCTGTGGATTGTCCCAAGCGCTTGCTCTAGCACGGGCGTGCCGGATTTTTTCGACTTTACCCGTGCGAAAAAAGGAGTAGAGTGGCGCGCCTTCCTGATCTGTCCCACAGTGCTTTATGAAGTTTCGCTCAGTATCAAATCCTGTTACCTCCACACCCTCCGGTGTTACCCCACCCAAACGCATTTCCATGCGCGTGGCCGAATGGCTGCTCGACAGTCCGCGCCTTGGGGAAAACACCAGTGTCAAACACTTGGCCGGCCGTTTACTCAAGCAACCTGCCCGGGAAGGCGTGGTAGCTGCGCAAAGTCGCCTCGGTCAGTTGATGTGCCGTGAATGCGGAAACGCGCGCGATCGTCGTATCGGTCAGGATCTGCTGCGTCAGGCTGCCAGGGCCGGGGATCATCGTGCGCGCCAGGCGCTGGGTGAAATCGAAGACTGAGCTGGGCATCCCCTGGCCGCTTGGTTAACCTGCGGGTTTTATTTCATCGGCGGGAATTGTCATGGCTATGGATTTGACCAGCCTGTTGTTTGGCCTCGCGGGTGCTGCAGTGCCGCTGCTCGCCTTGGCCTGGCACCTGCAACGCCAGGCCAGCGCCGCGCAAACCGAACTCGCGTTACTGGAGGAGCGTCTGGCCACCGCCCACATGGCCCACGACGGCTTGAACGCCCAGCTCGATGCGTGCCGCGATGAAATCAGCGACCTGGGCCAGGCCAACGCCGCCCGGCAAGCCGAGCTTGCCGCGGCTTGTCGCGAAGTCGAGTTGCTGCAGATCGAACGCGACAATGCCCGAGACGCGGCCCACGCCTGGAACCTGGAGCGCGCCGCAAAAGAAGCGGAACTGCGGCGTCTTGATGCCCAGGCGGCTTCGTTGCATGCCGAACTGCGTGAGCAACAGGAAAGTCATCAGCAACGTCTGGACGATCTGCAAGGTTCGCGAGACGAGTTGCGGGCACAGTTCGCCGAGCTTGCAGGAAAGATCTTCGATGAACGTGAGCAACGCTTCGCGGAAACCAGCCAGCAGCGGCTGGGACAGTTGCTCGACCCGCTGAAGGAGCGCATCCAATCCTTTGAAAAACGTGTCGAGGAAAGCTATCAAGCCGAGGCGCGGGAACGCTTCTCCCTGGGCAAGGAGTTGGAGCGGCTGCAACAGCTGAACCTGCGCCTGAGCGATGAAGCGACCAACCTGACCCGTGCCCTCAAAGGCCAGAAGACCCAGGGTAACTGGGGTGAACTGATTCTGGAGCGGGTGCTCGAGCACGCCGGCCTGGAGAAGGGCCGCGAGTATCAGACCCAGGTCAGCCTCAAGGGCCCGGACGGCGAACGGTTCCAGCCGGACGTGCTGATTTACCTGCCCGGCGACAAGCAGGTGGTGGTGGATTCCAAGGTCAGTCTCACGGCCTATCAACAATACGTGGCCGCCGAAGACGACAGCATCGGCCAACTTGCTCTCAAGCAGCACGTGGTGTCCTTGCGGGCCCACGTCAAAGGTCTGGCCGGCAAGGATTACAAGCGCCTGGATGGTTTGCACAGCCTGGATTTCGTGTTGTTGTTCGTACCGATCGAGGCCGCATTTTCCGCCGCGCTGCAAGCCGAACCGACGCTGTTCCAGGAAGCCTTCGACCGCAACATCGTGATCGTCAGCCCAACGACGCTATTGGCGACGTTGCGGGTGATCGACAGTTTGTGGAAACAGGAACGTCAAAGTCAGAACGCCCGGGAAATCGCCGAGCGGGCAGGGTGGCTGTACGACAAGTTCGTACTGTTCATCCAGGACCTGGACGAAATTGGCAGCCGTTTGCAGCAACTGGACAAAGCCTACAGCGCTGCGCGCAACAAACTGACAGAAGGGCGCGGCAACCTGATCAGCCGCAGCGAACAACTCAAATTGCTTGGCGCCCGGGCCAGCAAAAGCCTGCCAGCCGAACTGCTCGAACGGGCCATGACGGATGTCGATGGATTGCCAGAGTTGCCAGAAGAAACTGCAAAAAGCCAGGAGTGACGCAACGCCCTGGCTCGAAGCAACACCGGTGGCAGGAGCGTGATTATCACAACGGCAAATGCCGACTCAACAATGCCCTCAACGCAGCCGGTTTCACCGGTTTGGCCAAGTAATCCAGACCCGCCGCATGCACTTGCGCCACCGTCTCGGGGCGGCCATCGGCGCTGATCACCACGCCAGGTATCGGTTCACCCATGCGAGTGCGTAACCAGGCCATCAGCTCGGTTCCGGTCTCGCCATCGTCCAGGTGAAAATCCACCAGGGCCAGTTGCGGTCGGCTACCCTCGGTGAGCAAACGTTCGCACTCCTGGCGGTTACGCGCCGTCGACACCTGGCAGCCCCAGCGAGTGAGCAGGCTGTTCATGCCGATCAGAATGCTGTCTTCGTTATCGATACACAGCACCTGGGCGCCCTTTGGCAAATGACCATTGGGTTCGGCAACGGGCTTGGGCAAGGCCGTCTGCGCGTGGGCCAGCGGTACGCTGACGCTGAATACACTGCCGCGCCCCGGCCAGGAACGCACCCGCAAGGTGTGACCCAGCACGCGACACAGTCCG
Organism: Pseudomonas tehranensis; assembly: GCF_014268615.1. Lineage (GTDB taxonomy): Bacteria > Pseudomonadota > Gammaproteobacteria > Pseudomonadales > Pseudomonadaceae > Aquipseudomonas > Aquipseudomonas tehranensis. The sequence goes on from NZ_JABWQV010000073.1 coordinate 11,336, forward strand.
TCGGCGATCGCCAGGCCCAGGCCCAGGCCTTTTTCCGCGCGGGTCTGATGGCTGTCGAGACGTTTGAACTCTTCGAAAATGATCTCCAGTTTATCTTCGGCGATGCCCGGGCCGCGATCCCACACCTCCAGGCACAATTCGCCATTGCGACGGCGAACGCCCAGCAGCACCGGGCCTTTGGCATAGCGGAAGGCATTGGTGAGAAAGTTCTGCAGCACCCGCCGCAGCAACTTGATGTCGCTGTCGACCCGCAGTCGTGAGCCCCGCACCCGGAATTTGAGGCCTTGTTCCTGGGCCAGTACCTTGAACTCGGCGCCCAGGGTGTCGAACAGTTCGTTGAGGGCAAATGGATTGCGGTCAGGGTTGATCTTGCCGTTTTCCAGGCGAGAAATGTCCAGCAGGTCGGTGATCAGGTCTTCGGCCGAGCGCAGCGAACTGTCCAGGTGGTGCACCAGTTGCCGGGCCTCGCTCGGCAAGGCGTCGTGCTGATGCGAGAGCGCTGCGGAGAACAGGCGCGCGGCGTTGAGCGGCTGCATCAGGTCATGACTGACTGCTGCCAGAAACCGGGTCTTGGATTGGTAGGCCGACTCGGCGGTGCCCTTGGCTTCGGTCAGGGCCATGTTCAGTTGCGACAGTTCCCGGGTGCGTTCTGCCACCCGTTGTTCCAGCCCTTCGTTGGCTTCGGTCAGGGCCTGTTCGGCTTCGCGGAAAGCGGTGATGTCGGTAAAACTCATGACAAAACCGCCGCCGGGCATGGGGTTGCCGATCAGCTCGATCACCCGGCCATTGGGAAACAGCCGTTCAGAGGTGTGCGCGCGGCCCTGGCGCATCCAGTGCAGACGTCGAGCGACATGGACCTCTGCTTCGCCTGGGCCACAAAGGCCGCGCTCGGCGTTGTAGCGGATAATGTCGGCGATGGGCCGACCAACACTGATCAAGCCGTCCGGGTAGTTGAACAGCTCCAGGTATCGGCGGTTCCAGGCCACCAGCCTGAGGGACTGATCGACCACGCTGATGCCCTGGGTGATGTTTTCGATGGCACCTTGCAGCAGTGCGCGGTTGAATTGCAGCACTTCCGAGGCTTCATCCGCGATTCGGACCACATCCTCCAGCTGCATCTCCCGACCTTCAATCGCGGCTTTTACCACCGCCCGCGTCGACGAAGCCCCCAGCACACCTGCCAGAAGTCGTTCGGTGTGGGCGATCCATTCGCTGTCGGCATTCTGGTTCGGGTTGAAGCCTTTGCCCTGGCGGTAGGCGAAGCGAATGAAACTCTGGCGCGCCCGTTCTTCGCCAACGAATCGCGCGGCCAGTTGCAACAGGTCATCTATGTGCACCGCCAGCATCGAGCGCGGGTTGGGGCGGGCGCTGATTTCCTGGCCGATGAAGCGTCCGGCTTGCCAGTGTTCCGACACACGGGTGCGCGACAGCACGGAGATCCAGGCAAACAGGGTGAAGTTACCGGCCAGGGATAACACGACCCCTTGGGTCAGCGGTGAAATCGGCAGGTTCAAGGGGTTGCCATGCAGCCACGCAAGTCCCGGGAAACTATTCAGCGACCAGCCCAGGCTGTGGGCCGCGATCGGCAACACCAAGGTGTAGAACCACAGGAAAATCCCCATGGCGAGGCCGGCGAACACCCCGCGGCGATTGGCCTGTTTCCAGTACAGCGCGCCGAGCATGGCAGGCGCCAGTTGGGTCACGGCGGCGAAGGCGATTTGGCCGATGGTTGCCAGGCTCGCCGTCGACCCCAGCAGGCGGTAGCTGACATAGGCCAGCAACAGGATCACCACGATGCTCACCCGGCGAACCGACAGCATCCACTGACGAAACACTTCGAATGGCCGCTCGGCGTTGTTGCGGCGCAACAGCCAGGGCAGCAGCATGTCGTTGGAAACCATGGTGGACAACGCGACACTCGCCACGATGACCATGCCGGTGGCCGCCGAGGCGCCGCCAATGAACGCCAGCACCGCTAGCGCCGGGTGGGCCTGGGCCAAAGGCAGGCTGATGACGAACGAATCAGGTAACACCGAGTCGGGCAGCAGCATCTGCCCGGCCAGGGCGATAGGCACCACGAACAACGCAGCCAGGGCCAGGTAGGCGGGGAACACCCATTTGGCCAGGCGCAGATCCTGGGGCTCGATGTTCTCGACCACGGTCACGTGGAACTGCCGCGGCAAGCAGATGATCGCCATCATCGCTACCCCGGTCTGCACCACCATGGACGGCCAGTTGATGGTTTCTTTCCAGTATTGTTCCAGTCGCGGCGCCAGCATCGCCTGGTTGAACAGATCGTCGAATCCGTCGTAAAGGCCGAACGTGACAAAGGCGCCTACGGCAAGGAAGGCGAACAGCTTGACCAACGATTCAAAGGCAATGGCCAGCACCATGCCCCGGTGGTGTTCGGTGGCGTCCAGGTTGCGCGTGCCGAACACGATGGTGAACAGTGCCAGGATCAGCGAAACGATCAACGCAGTGTCCTGGGCGCGAGTGCCCATGGCGTCGGCACCAGCGCCGATCAACAGGTTGACCCCGAGCACGATGCCTTTGAGCTGCAAGGCAATGTACGGCAGCACCCCCACCAGGCAGATCAGGGCGACCACCACCGCCAGGGACTGGGATTTGCCGTAGCGTGCGGCGATGAAGTCGGCGATGGAGGTGATGTTTTCCTGCTTGCTGATCATCACCATCTTCTGCAGGACCCACGGAGCCAGCACCAGCAACAGGATCGGCCCGAGGTAAATCGGCAGGAATGACCAGAGTTGTTCGGCAGCCTGGCCTACCGCGCCAAAAAATGTCCAGCTGGTGCAGTACACCGCCAGCGACAGGCTGTAGACCCACGCCCGCACCCGAGGGGGCAACGGTGTGCTACGCCGGTCGCCGTAGAAGGCGATGGCGAACAGGATGGCCATATAGGCCAGGGCAACAACGGCAATCAGCCCGCTGGACAACGACATGGAAGCTCCTGAACGAAAGACCGCCGGGGGCAGGGCCCGGCAGAACAGTCTCGCATGCCCGCTCGGGTTCGTCAGTGTCGACCAAGGTCGAGGCATGCCGAGGTGTCGCGGTTTGCGCCCAGCGTTGGGTCATGGGGTGTTCTGGCTGGCCGCCATCGCGAGCAGGCTCGCTCCCACACTGGATCCTCGGTGAACACAAATGTTGGTTCACCACAGGCCCAATGTGGGAGCGAGCCTGCTCGCGATGGCGGTATTATTGGGTCAACGCGATATCCACCAACCGATACAACTCCTCAACCGCCAACGGCTCGGTGGCAAAGAGGATACGAAACACCGTCGGTGCGACCACCACATTGATCAGTCGCTCGACCCCTGGGTTTGGCTCGTCGGGATAGCGATCCAGAATGGTCTGCAACTGGCCGCTGAGGATTGCCACGCAATAGCCCGGCGTGGCACAGGCCTGGATGTCGCGCATCATGTCGCGACCGGGTTCGGAGCTCATTTCGTCCAGGTACTGTTCGGCCCAGGCGCGAAGATCCCCACGCAGGCTGCCGGTGTCCAGCGGTGCGCTGTCCGGGCGCATGCGGGCAATCGCGACGTCGCCCAGCAATGCCGGCAGGTCGCCCCAACGCCGGTAAATGGTGGACGGGGTGACGCCTGCGCGGGCCGCGATTTGCGGCACGGTCAGGCTGGCGCGGTCCTGCTCCTGGAGCAAACTGCGAACCGCCGAATGAATCGACTCTTGTACCCGGGCGCTTCTGCCGCCGGGACGTAAACCTTCTTTAATAGCCATGGATCGGACCTTAACACAAAGAATTTGCTTTAAGCGCACGTCGATAGCACACTCTGCAAAAGCAAAAAATTAGCTTTTGTGGATCGCCTTGTGGAGTGTGCCCATGTCCCGTCCAGCTTCGACCCGTGCCAGTCTGATATTCCTGGCGATCACCCTGCTCGGTTTTCTCGCTGCGTCCAGCGCGCCAACCCCGCTGTATCACCTCTATCAGGAACAACTGCAGTTTTCCCCTGGGGTCCTGACGCTGATTTTCGGCGTGTACGCGTTCAGTCTATTAGCAGCTTTGCTGACCGTGGGTTCGTTGTCGGATTATCTGGGGCGCAAACCGGTGATTTTCGTCGCGCTGGTGCTCAACATGCTGGCGATGCTGCTGTTTATCAACGCCAACAGTATTGCCTGGTTGATCGGTGCACGGTTGATTCAGGGCTTCGCCACCGGCATGGCCACCAGTGTGCTTGGCGCGGCCTTGCTGGACTTCGATCGTCGGCAAGGTCCGCTGATCACTAGCGTAGCGCCCTTGCTGGGCATGGCTTGCGGTGCATTTGGCTGTGGCATGTTGGCCGAGTTCGCGCCGTTGCCCCTGCAACTGACGTACTGGATTTTGCTGGGATTGTTCCTGATCCAGGCCATTTACCTCTGGTTTTTGGCGGAGAGCGTCAGTCCGCAGCCGGGTGCCTGGCAATCCTTGCGCCCCACCTTGCATGTGCCGATCCAGGCACGGCGCGCCTTGTGGCTGATACTGCCCTTGAACCTGGTGGCCTGGGCGGTGGGCGGCTTCTACTTGTCACTGGCGCCGTCATTGGTCCGGGCCGCAACCGGAACCACGTCCAACTTGATTGGCGGCGCGCTGGTGGCGGTGTTGACGCTCACCGGAGCGTTGAGCATCTACACGCTGCGCAACCAGGTGGCGGACAAAATGCTGCGCCTGGCCGCCAGCCTGTTGCTGGTCGGTCTGGCGCTGGTATTGATCGCAGTGCACGCTGCTAGCTTGCCGTTGTTCTTCGTCGGCACGCTGGTCACCGGCAGCGGTTTTGGCGCGGGCTTTCTGGGGGCATTGCGCAGCATTATGCCGTTGGCCTTGCCCCATGAGCGGGCTGGGTTGATGTCAGCGTTTTATGTTCTCAGTTACCTGGCTTTCAGCCTGCCGTCGCTGCTGGCGGGGAGCCTGACCCGGGTGTTCGGGTTGATCCCGACCACCGATGGCTTTGGCGCTGTGTTGATTGTGCTGGCGACCGTTGCCTTGCTCGGGCTGTCGCGTCAGGCGCGGCCATCGCCTGGTTTGGGTTAGTCTTGGCACCTCTGTGTTTCTTTGGGGCGATCTCTGTTGAACATCATCCGCAGCAAATCCTTTACCGGCGACCGCGCCTGGGCAGCGCTGGATATCGCCAACATGAATGGCATCACCACGCGCCTGCACTGGACTGATCAGCCCTATAAATGGCACATCAACGATGGACAGGAAGTGTTCGTGGTGCTCGATGGGCAAGTGCAGATGTGCTATCGGCAAGGGGGTATCGAGAAAGATACCCTGCTGAGTGCGGGGGATATTTTCTATGCATCGGTGGGCACCGAACATGTGGCCAAGCCATTGGGAGAAGCGAGAATTCTGGTGATCGAGGCCGAGGGCAGCGTCTGAAAAATATCTGTAAAATCGATAATATATAGAGATATTACCCGTTATATAGATATTCGATCTGGCTCTAGCATGGCTCTATCTCGTCCGAGAGTAGGAGTTCGCCATGCCATGCTGTGCTGCCACAAACCGTTTGCGTCCACTCAGTCATTTGCCCAGACCATTGGAAGCTGTTCGCCAGTTCACGCCTAACTGGTTTGCTGTCGTCATGGGCACCGGCGTATTGGCCCTGGCCCTGGCGCAATGGCCGGGGGATGTCCCGGGCCTGCGCGTCCTGGCCGAAGGGGTGTGGTGGTTCGATGTCCTGTTGTTCGTGTTGTTCACGGGGCTGTACACCGCGCGTTGGGTGTTGTTCTTCGACGAGGCGCGGCGGATTTTTGCTCATTCAACGGTTTCGATGTTTTTCGGCACCATTCCCATGGGGCTGGCGACCCTCATCAATGGTTTGTTGGTATTCGGCTTGCCGCGTTGGGGCGAGGGCGTGGTGCCGTTGGCGGAAACATTGTGGTGGATCGACGTGGCGATGTCCCTGGCCTGTGGCGTGCTGATTCCGTTTTTGATGTTCACCCGTCAGGAACACCGGATCGACCAGATGACCGCCGTGTGGCTATTGCCGGTGGTGGCGGCCGAAGTCGCTGCCGCCAGTGGCGGCTTGTTGGCACCGCACTTGGCAGACGCCCATTCGCAACTGGTGATGCTGGTCACCAGCTACAGTCTCTGGGCATTTTCCCTACCTGTTGCGTTCAGCATCCTGACGATTCTGCTGCTGCGCATGGCCTTGCACAAACTGCCCCACGAAAACATGGCCGCCTCGAGCTGGCTGGCCCTTGGCCCGATCGGAACCGGTGCCCTGGGCATGTTGTTGCTGGGAGGCGATGCGCCGCTGATTTTTGCCGCCAATGGCTTGCCTGGCCTGGGCGAAGTCGCCGCTGGCTTGGGGTTGGTGGCCGGTATCACCCTGTGGGGGTTCGGGTTCTGGTGGATGTTGATGGCGCTGTTGATCACCGCACGGTATTTGCGCACGGGCATCCCGTTCAATCTCGGATGGTGGGGATTTACCTTCCCCTTGGGCGTGTATGCGCTGGCAACGCTGAAGCTGGCGAGCTTGCTGAGCCTGGGGTTTTTTACCGTTTTCGGTTGTGTACTGGTGGCGATGCTGGCGGTGATGTGGCTGATCGTCGGCCGGCGCACGGTGCTCGGCGCCTGGCACGGTGAGCTGTTCGTGTCGCCGTGCATTGCGGGGCTGGCGAAATAATCGTTAAAGACAGGTAATGTGTGGCCTGGATCGGAAAACCTCATTCCAATAAGCGACCACGCCACTCAGGAACATGGAAGATGAGTCACCCCTCGCAGTTCACCTTGCTCCGCACGCGGCGTTTCCTGCCGTTTTTCATCACGCAGTCCCTGGGCGCGTTCAACGACAACGTGTTCAAGCAATCGTTGATCCTGGCGATTCTCTATCGGCTGACCATCGAGGGCGACCGTTCGATCTGGGTCAATCTGTGTGCGCTGCTGTTTATCTTGCCGTTCTTCCTGTTCTCGGCACTGGCGGGGCAGTTTGGGGAAAAATTCGCCAAGGATGCGTTGATACGTCTGATCAAACTTGGCGAAATCGTCATCATGGCGATCGGCGCGGTGGGTTTTCTGTTCGATCATTTGTGGTTGATGCTGGCGGCGCTGTTCGCCATGGGCACCCAGTCGGCGCTGTTCGGGCCGGTGAAATATTCGATCCTGCCGCAAGCCCTGCGCGAAGACGAATTGGTCGGCGGCAATGGCCTGGTGGAGATGGGCACCTTCCTGGCGATCCTCATCGGCACCATCGGCGCCGGGATCATGATGTCCTCGGCGCATTACGCGCCGGTGGTGGCGACTTCGATTATCGTTATCGCCGTGCTTGGTTACCTGGCGAGTCGCGGCATTCCGCGGGCGGCGGCGGCCTCGCCGCAGATGCGCCTGAACTGGAACATTTTCAGCCAGTCCTGGGCCACGCTTAAATTGGGCCTGGGACAAACCCCCGCGGTGTCCCGCTCCATTGTCGGCAACTCGTGGTTCTGGTTTGTCGGGGCGATTTATCTGACACAGATCCCGGCCTACGCCAAGGACTGGATGCACGGTGACGAAACCGTGGTGACCTTGATCCTGACGGTGTTCTCGGTGGGGATCGCCCTGGGTTCGATGCTGTGCGAGAGGTTGTCGGGCCGTAAAGTCGAGATCGGCCTTGTGCCGTTCGGCTCGTTCGGCCTGACCGTGTTCGGGCTGCTGTTGTGGTGGCATTCCGGTGGAATTCCCGGCAGCGCCGAGGGCTACGGCTGGCTCGAAGTGCTCGGTTTCGGCCACGCCTGGCTGGTGCTGATCGACATCCTCGGGCTCGGTGTCTTTGGTGGTTTCTACATCGTGCCGCTGTACGCACTGATCCAGTCGCGCACCGCCGAGAATGAGCGGGCGCGGGTGATCGCCGCCAACAACATCCTCAACGCGTTATTCATGGTGGTTTCGGCGATTGTCTCCATTGTCCTGCTGGGCCTGCTGGAACTGTCGATTCCCCAGCTGTTCCTGGTGGTGTCGCTGCTGAACATTGGCGTGAACACCTACATCTTCAAAATCGTCCCTGAATTCAGCATGCGTTTCATGATCTGGCTGCTGAGCCATTCCATGTACCGCGTGGAACATCGCAACCTGGATGCGATTCCCGATGAAGGCGCCGCGCTGCTGGTCTGCAACCACGTGTCCTTCGTTGACGCGTTGCTGATCGGCGGCGCGGTGCGTCGACCGATTCGCTTCGTGATGTATTACAAGATCTACAACCTGCCGGTGCTCAACTTTATCTTTCGCACCGCCGGGACGATTCCGATTGCCGGGCGTCAGGAAGATATCCATATCTACGAAAGCGCCTTTACGCGCATCGCTCAATACCTGCAGAACGGCGAGTTGGTGTGCATCTTCCCCGAAGGAAAGTTGACGGCCGATGGTGAGATCAATGAGTTCAAGGGCGGACTGACGCGCATTCTTCAGGAAACACCCGTGCCGGTGATTCCCCTGGCGTTGCAGGGATTGTGGGGCAGTTTCTTCAGTCGTGACCCGAACAAGGGACTGTTTCGCCGGTTGTGGTCGCGGGTGACGTTGGTGGCGGGGCCGGCGGTCGCCGTTGAGGTGGCGGAGCCGGCGAAGTTGCAGGCGTTGGTGGGGGATTTGCGCGGGGCTGTCAGGTAGGCTCAAAAACCTTGTGGGGAGCAGCACCTGTGGGAGCAAAGCTCCCACAGGTCTTCCAGTCCTGCTGGTGAACTCAGGTGCTGACCTTAAGTCCGATCAACCCGGCAACGATCAATGCCACACTGGCCAGCCGAACCAGCGCCATGGATTCACCAAACAGAATGATCCCGGCAATCACCGTGCCCACGGCCCCGACACCGGTCCAGATGGCATAGGCCGTGCCCAGGGGCAGTTCCTTCATCGCAAGGCCTAGCAGGCCAAGGCTGATGGCCATGGCCGCAATGGTCAATGCGGTAGGGAGCGGGCGGCTGAAGCCGTCGGTGTACTTCAGGCCGACAGCCCAACCGACTTCGAACAGGCCGGCAAAAAACAGAATGATCCAGGACATCACACACCTCCATCGATGGATGGGGTCGTCCCCGGATTTAGGTCGATCGAGTGGCGGGGTCGTCCCCGCGATGGGCGTATAGATTGCCCATTATTGACCACTCGATCAAGTCTGCCTTTCAGTCCGCCGCTTGGCGGGCGAGCAGTTCACGGTCCTGCTTTTCACTCATACGGCGGAAATACGTCGAGAGCAGCGCCCCGGAAATATTGTGCCAGACGCTGAACAGCGCGCTGGGCACCGCCGCCAGCGGCGAGAAATGCGCACTGGCCAAGGCCGCGCCCAGACCGGAATTCTGCATGCCCACCTCCAGCGACAAAGTCTTGCGCTGGGCCAGGGGCAAACCGAACAGGCGACCGGTGAAGTAACCCAGCAGGTAACCGAAGCTGTTATGCAGCATCACGATGGCCATGATCAGCAGGCCGGACTCGGCGATCTTCGCCTGACTGGCCGCCACGACCGCCGCAACAATGATCACGATGCTCACGACTGAGATCAGCGGCAGCACTTCCACCGCGTGACGAACCCGATCACCCAACAGGCGCTGAGCAACGATGCCCAGCACGATAGGTAGCAGTACGATCTGCAGGATCGACCAGAAAAGTGCCGAGAACGACACCGGCAACCAGGCCGAGGCCAGCAGCCAGATGAGCGCAGGCGTCAACAACGGTGCGAGCAGGGTGGTGATGGCCGAAAGCGACACGGCCAAAGCCAGGTCTCCGCGGGCCAACCAGGTCATGACGTTGGAGGAAGTGCCGCTCGGGCAGCACCCTACCAGAATTACCCCGACGGCAATCTCCGGTGGCAGGCTGAATACTTGGCAAAGTAACCACGCCACACCGGGCATGATTACAAATTGTGCAATCACCCCCAGAACCACGCGTCCTGGATGCCGGCCCACTTCGGCAAAATCTTCCAGCTTGAGCGCCAGGCCCATGCCGAACATCACCAGCCCGAGCAAGGGGACGATGGCGACTTTCAGATCGACGAACCACTGCGGCAGCAAGAATGCCAGCACGGCAAAAAACAGCACCCAGTAAGCGAAGGTATTGCCGACAAAACGACTCAATGCAGCCAGTGCGCGCATGACCTGATCCTTATTATTAAGTGCAACATACAGAACCCCTGTGGGAGCGGGCTTGCTCGC
>NZ_JABWQV010000074.1 GCF_014268615.1 Pseudomonas tehranensis
GTGGGAGCGAGCCTGCTCGCGATAGCGCCGTGTCAGTCAACAGCTTCATAGCTGACTCACCGCTATCGCGAGCAGGCTCGCTCCCACAGAGGGTTTGCGTAGGCTAGTCGTCCGCCGCAGGGTCCAGGTCGGGAAACATCACCTCGGTAAAACCGAACTTACTGAAATCGGTAATGCGCGACGGATACAGCCGCCCGATCAGGTGGTCGCACTCATGCTGGACCACCCGCGCATGAAAGCCCGAGGCCACCCGCACAATCGGCTCACCTTTGGGATCAAAGCCTTCGTAACGAATGTGCTGATAGCGATCAACCGCGCCGCGCAGGCCCGGCACCGACAAGCAGCCCTCGAACCCCTCTTCCATCAGTGGGCCCAATGGCGTAATCAGCGGGTTGATCAGGATCGTCTGAGGCACCGCCTCGGCATCCGGGTAACGCTCGCTGTGCTCGAAGCCAAAGATCACCAGTTGCAGGTCGACACCGATCTGCGGCGCCGCCAAGCCGACGCCGCCCACGCTTTCCATGGTCTGGAACATGTCGTCGATCAACTGCCACAACGCTGGGCTATCGAACATTTCCGGCGGCACCGGCGGGGCAATACGCAGCAGGCGTTCGTCGCCCATTTTCAGGATTTCACGAATCATGGTCAGGTTTCGTCACTGTGGGGGTGAGGAATGGAATGGTCACGGCCCAGGCCCGACACATGCTGCTTTTCGTGTTCGCCCGGGCTCTTTTCGCCACGGTCCTTGCCCTCGGCGGACATGTGTTCGATCACCGCGTTCATCTCCGCACCAAGCAACAGCACCGCCGAAGAGATGTAGAAGTACAGCAATAGCACAATGATCGCGCCGATACTGCCGTACATGGCGTTGTAGTTGGCAAAGGTCTTGACGTAAAACGCGAAACCCAGGGACGCGATGATCCACACCACCACCGCCAGCACCGACCCCGGCGTAATAAAGCGAAACTCCTGTTTGACGTCGGGCATCACGTAATAGATCAACGCCACGGCCACCATCAGCAAAAACACGATCACCGGCCAGCGTACGACGGTCCAGAGCGTAACGATGAAATCCTCCAGCCCGACCTGGGCCGCGATCCAGCCCATCACCTGCGGCCCGAGCACCATCAGCGCCGCAGCAGCCAGCAGCATGCCGGCGATGCCAATGGTGTAGAAAATCGACAGCGGAAAGCGCTTCCAGACTGGACGACCTTCCACCACATCATAGGCGGCGTTCATCGCGCTCATCATCAACCGGACACCGGCGGAGGCCGTCCACAACGCAATGACGATACCCACCGACAACAAGCCGCCCTTGGATTGCTGAAGCTGGTCGATCACCGGGTTGACCTGCTCCAGGGCCTGGGGTGGCAACACCAGTTCCGATTGCAGGCGCAGCCAGGAGAAGAAGTCCGGCAAGTGCAGGAAACCGATCAGGGCGATCAGGAACAGGATGAAGGGGAACAGCGAAAACAGCATCTGGTAAGCCAACGCCGAGGCGTAGGTCGACATCTCGTCGTCGACGAACTCGGTCACGGTGCGCATCATCACACGATGCAAGGGCAAGCCTTTCAAGGCCGGGAACATCATGTGCGTCTCCTTTCGCCGCATAAAGGTAGGTCGCTTGGCGACTCATGGGATTGTTATCCAAGACAAAAGTAACCTGTTTGGCGACTTTTGGAACGATTTCCACGCTGCAAGTTCGAGCCGACATGAAAACGGCCATCCGCAGATGGCCGTTCCAAGCGCTTTTCAACAGGCCGGTTATGCCTCGTCGACGCCTTTCTTGACGGCGTCCTTGGCCTTGCCCACAGATTGCTGGGCCTCGCCTTTTTTCTCCTGGACCACGCCCTCGGCGCGCATGCGGTCATTGTCGGTGGCCTTGCCGACGCCCTGCTTGATGTTACCGACGGCTTCGTTGGCAACGCCCTTCACTTTATCGCTCGTGCTACCCATGATGTCTCTCCTGTGAACAGCTGTGGGAAAAGTCATTACATAGGGGTTGACCGAGGCCATTTGCGGGGAGTTTCATTTTTTCATCGGCACATTTCATCGTCGAATGCAGGTTGCGCTTTATGTTTGCCGATCCACCCCCGAGAATGCCCCACGTATTCAGGCTGCGGCCTGAGGCTCCAATCCCGTAGGAACGTTATGAAACTTGATAAAAAGCAGGCCATTGCCCGCAGGAACCAGGAACTGGGCGGCGCCGTACTGGGCGTCAATAACTGCCATTTCAGCGAATTGAACCGTAACCGCAACATTTTCTGGTTCGATATCCCGGTGGCACGCTTGGCCATCGGTCAGTACGAATGGATTCACCTGCTACTGCACACACCGGCCACCGATGAATTGCTGCACCTGAAAGTGCCGACGGTGTTCCTGCGCGAGAAACTCGAAGGCCTGGAAGTGCGCAACCAGGGCAAGCGCAAGGCGGCCCTGAGCCTGGAGCTGAGTGCCGACAAGGATTCGTACCTGCAAGACATGCGGCCGGGTGGCACCAACCTGGATTTTGCGCAGTTTCGGTTGTAACCAATCGCCAAGTAACAGACTTCCTCTGTGGCGAGGGAGCAAGCTCCCTCGCCACACAAGCATCCTTGCCCAGGAAATCGAAACCAACAAAAAGCCCCGCAATCGCGGGGCTTTTTGTTTATAGCGGCCTTACTTCTTCAGACCCAGCTTCTTCAGCTCTTCGTCGCGCAACTCGCGCCGCAGGATCTTGCCCACGTTGGTGGTCGGCAACGCATCGCGGAACTCCACCGCCTTGGGCACTTTGTAGCCCGTGACGTTGGCGCGCATGTGTTCCATCACCTGCTCCTTGGTCAGCGTGACACCTGGGCGGGGCACAATGAAAATCTTGATCGCCTCACCGGATTTTTCGTCCGGTACGCCGATAGCTGCGCACTGCAGGACGCCCGGCAGGGTCGCCAGCACGTCCTCCAGCTCGTTGGGGTACACGTTGAAACCGGAGATCAGGATCATGTCTTTCTTGCGATCGACGATGCGCATGTACCCGTCCGGCTGGATCAGCGCGATATCGCCGGTCTTGAGCCAGCCTTCGCTGTCGAGGATCTCGTCGGTGGCGTCCTGGCGCTGCCAGTAGCCCTTCATGACCTGTGGACCTTTCACGCACAATTCGCCGATTTCGCCCAATGGCAGTTCGTCACCCGCGTCATTGATAATCTTGCACAGCGTCGACGGAACAGGAATGCCGATGGTGCCCACGTGGATTTTCTGAATCGGATTGACGGTGGCGACCGGGCTGGTTTCGGTCATGCCATAACCTTCGCAGATAGGGCAGCCGGTAACCGCTTTCCAACGCTCGGCCGCGGCCAGTTGCAGGGCCATGCCACCGGACAACGTCACCTTCAATGCCGAGAAATCCAGGTTGCGGAAGGCCTCGTTGTTGCACAGGGCCACGAACAACGTATTGAGGCCGACAAAACCGCTGAACTTCCACTTCGACAGTTCCTTGACCATCGCCGGGAGGTCACGCGGGTTGCTGATCAGGATGTTGTGGTTGCCGATCAGCATCATCGCCATGCAATGGAAGGTGAACGCGTAGATGTGGTACAGCGGCAGCGGCGTGATCAGGACTTCGCAACCTTCATTGAGGTTGGAACCCATCAGCGCCTTGCACTGCAACATGTTCGCCACCAGGTTGCGGTGGGTGAGCATCGCCCCCTTGGCCACGCCGGTGGTGCCGCCGGTGTATTGCAACACGGCCACGTCGTCGCTGGTCGGGTTGGCTTCGGTCACTGGCTGGCCGTGGCCCTTGCTCAGCACCTCGTTGAACTTGATGGCCTTGGGCAAGTGATAAGCGGGGACCATCTTCTTGACGTACTTGATCACGCTGTTGATCAGCAAACGCTTGAGGGGCGGCAGCAGATCGGCGACTTCGGTGACGATCACGTGCTTGACGCCCGTCTTGGGCACCACAGCCTCGGCCAGGTGCGCCATGTTCGCCAGGCACACCAGCGCCTTGGCACCGGAGTCATTGAACTGATGTTCCATTTCCCGCGCGGTGTACAGCGGGTTGGTGTTGACCACGATCAGACCGGCGCGAATCGCACCGAACACGGCAACCGGGTACTGGAGAACGTTGGGCAGTTGCACGGCGATTCGATCGCCTGGCTGCAAATCGGTATGCTGTTGCAGATACGCAGCAAAGGCACCGGACAATTCATACAGTTCACCGTAGGAAATTGTCTTGCCCAGGTTGCTGAATGCCGGCTTGTCGGCGAAGCGTTGGCAGGACTGCTTCAACACCGCCTGAATATTCGGATACTCGTCTGGATTGATGTCGGCAGCAATCCCAGCTGGGTACTTATCCTTCCAAAAGTCTTCGATCATGGAAGCCCACTCCTCAGCAACGCGAATTCTCACCGCATTTGATGCGATTATTATTGGTGTGTGTTTATTGGTGAATCTGGCCTAGTTCAACGCCGAGAAGTCACAAAAGCGCGCCGAGAGTAGCAGCTTTGCCAAAGGTCGCCTAGAGCCAAAAGTGGCCCCTACAGTCATAAATCTGACTCAAGAATATGCAGTGGTCATTTTTAGAGTAAAAATTCTATCCACTTGGATTAATGGGTCTTATCTGTAAAAGATCGCAGCCTTCGGCAGCTTCTACAGGAAATCCGATTCCCTGTAGGAGCTGCCGAAGGCTGCGATCTTTTCTTTGATGCTGCCGGAAGAATCAGGCGATATCGCGCAACTCCCGCCGCAAGATCTTGCCCACTGGCGTCATCGGCAACGATTCTCGCAGCACGATGTGCTTTGGAATCTTGTAACCGGTGAAGTTCTCCTTGCAGTAAGCCTTGAGCTCTTCAAGGCTGACGCCCGTCTCGCGCGGCACCACGAACAGTTTCACCGCCTCCCCCGAGCGCTCGTCCGGCACGCCGATCACCGCGCAGTTGGCAACTTTCGGATGGGCCATCACCACGTCTTCGATTTCGTTGGGGTACACGTTGAAACCCGAGACGATGATCATGTCTTTCTTGCGATCGACGATGCGCACGAAACCGTCCGGGTCGATCACCGCGATGTCACCGGATTTGAACCAGCCCTCGCCATCCAGCACCTCGGCGGTGGCTTCGGGCTTGTTCCAGTAACCTTTCATGATTTGCGGGCCCTTGATGCACAGTTCGCCGCGCTCGCCCAATGGCTGTTCGGCGCCGTCGTCGCTGACCACTTTCATGAGCGTGCCCGGCACTGGCAGCCCCACCGTGCCCAGCCGGGACTTCGTGCCATAAGGGTTGGTGCAGGCCACCGGCGAGGTTTCGGTCAGGCCATAGCCTTCGGTGATACGGCAGCCGGTGAGCTGTTCCCAACGCTCGGCGGTGGCCTTGACCAGCGCAGTGCCACCGGAGTTGGTGAGCTTGAGGCTGGAGAAATCCAGGGTCTTGAAATCCGGATGGTCCATCAACGCCACAAACAGCGTGTTGAGCCCCAGCAGCGCCGAAAAACGCCAGTTCTTCAGCTCCTTGATAAAGCCACCGATGTCCCGCGGGTTGGTGATCAGCACGTTGTGGTTGCCAGTGACCATCATGCACATGCAATTCGCCGTGAAGGCATAGATGTGGTACAGCGGCAGCGGCGCGATCATCACCTCCTGGCCTTCGCGCAACAGCGGTTGGCCGTCATCGCCGAACTGGCCCAGGCATGCCCGGGCCTGTTGCATGTTCGCTACCAGGTTGCCATGGGTCAGCATCGCTCCCTTGGCAAGGCCGGTGGTGCCGCCGGTGTATTGCAGCACCGCGATGTCCTCGAGGCTGACTTTCAGCGGTTTGATGCCATGCCCCCGCCCCAGGCGCAGCGTGCTCTTGAAGGAAACAGCCTGGGGCAGCGAATAGTCAGGAACCATCTTCTTGACCTTGCTCACCAGCGTATTGACCAGCCAACCTTTGGCGGCTGGCATCAGGTCGCCCATCTTCGCCTCGATGAGGTACTGCAGATCGGTGTCAGGCAGCACCTCCTGGACTTTCTGCCCGAACAGGTTCATGTACACCAGCGCCCGGGCGCCGGAGTCCTTGAATTGGTGACGCATTTCCCGCGGGGTATACAACGGGTTGGTGTTGACCACAATCAGCCCGGCGCGCAAGGCACCGAACACGGCGATGGGGTATTGCAGGACATTGGGCATCTGCACCGCGATACGATCGCCAGGCGCCAGGTCGGTATGGGCTTGCAGGTAACCGGCGAAGGCAGCGCTGTAGCGCTCGAGTTCGGCATAGGTCAGGGTAACCCCCATGTTGCTGAACGCCGGACGGTCGGCGAATTTCTTGCAGGAACGCTCGAACACCTCGATCACCGATTTGTAGGCCCCCAAGTCAATGTCCAGGGGCACGCCGGCCGGGCGTTTGTCATTCCAGAAATCAGGCTGCATTGTTTTTATCCTCTTTACCTGAACGTGTCCGGGCCGCTTCTGTGGCTCTTGCACAGGCGGTGCTCTTGGGACACTAGCAGCTATGGCCAATCAGGCAAATATGGCAACCTGCTTCATAGATAGTGTGAATCTACCTGCCACGACGTAACGTAACGTGACCTGATCAGGCGAGACGCAACGGATGCGCTATACAATGCAGCGACGCTGTGTTTGCCCTTGTGTATGCCCGTGAGTAAAGGAATGCCCATGATCCACCAAACGTTCATGCTCACCGCCACCGACCACAGCCACCTGTTCGTCAATCAGTGGCTGCCTGAAACCGCCCCTGAAGCGGTGATCATGCTGGCCCACGGCATGGCCGAACACAGCGGCCGGTACGCGCGTCTGGCCCAGGCGCTGTGCGATGCAGGCTATGGTGTCTATGCGCCGGACCTGCGCGGTCATGGCAAGACCGGCGAAGCGGCGACGCTTGGCCATTTTGCAGACGAGGATGGCTGGGCCAAGGTAGTCGGCGACCTGGCCAGCCTCAATCAACACATCGGCCAGCAACACCCCGAGGTTCCCATTGTGCTGCTGGGTCACAGCATGGGCAGCTACATCGCCCAGGCTTACCTGTTGCATCACAGCGCCAGTCTGCACGGGGCGATTCTCAGCGGCTCGAATTTCCAGCCCGTGGCGCTCTATCGTGCCGCGCGCCTGATCGCCTGTTTCGAGCGCAAGCGCCAGGGTCCCAAGGGCCGCAGCGCCTTGATCGAGTGGCTGTCCTTCGGCAGTTTCAATAAGAAATTCAAACCCACGCGTACCCCCTTCGACTGGCTCAGTCGCGACCCGGCCGAGGTCGACAAGTACCTCCACGACCCGCTGTGCGGCTTTCGTTGCACCAATCAGTTGTGGGTCGACCTGCTCGGCGGGTTGCAGCAGATCAGCAAAGCGTCCAATCTCGCCCAGATCGATCCGGGCCTGCCCCTGCTGGTGATCGGCGGCGAATGTGATCCGGTGAGTGAAGGCAAGCGTCTCAAGGATCTGGCCGACGCCCTGCGCGGCACCGGTAGCCAGCACTTGCAATTGACGATTTACCCGCAAGCCCGGCACGAACTGTTCAATGAAACCAACCGCGATGAAGTGACGGCCGACGTGCTGGCCTGGATTGCCCAGGCCCTGAGTCACAAGCGACCGCCACGCAGCGAATAGGTTTGCAGCGTTTTCCTTTACTCGTCACAGGATTTGATAGATGACCCAGGTTACCAACATCCCCTACGAAGCCCTCGAAGTCGGCCAGACCGCCAGCTACAGCAAGACCGTCGAAGAGCGCGACATCCAGCTGTTCGCCGCCATGTCGGGCGATCACAACCCGGTGCACCTGGATGCCGAATTCGCCGCGGCGAGCATGTTCAAGGAGCGCATCGCCCATGGCATGTTCAGCGGTGCGCTGATCAGTGCGGCGGTGGCCTGCGAGCTGCCTGGGCCGGGCACCATTTATATCGGCCAGCAGATGAGCTTCCAGAAGCCGGTGAAGATTGGCGACACCTTGACCGTGCGCCTGGAAATCCTTGAGAAACTGCCGAAATTTCGCGTACGCATCGCCACTCGCGTGTTCAATCAGCGCGATGAACTGGTGGTGGACGGCGAAGCTGAAATCCTCGCGCCACGCAAGCAACAGACCGTGACCTTGCCGACGCTGCCGGCGATTACGGTCGGTTGATCCAAAACGACACCTTCCCCGTGGCGAGGGAGCTTGCTCCCGCTCGGCGGCGAAGCCGTCGTAAAAAAAGCGACCGCGTTTAATCTGATCAAACGCGGCCGCTTTTCTTTTGAGGGGCGCTTCGCCCCCCAGCGGGAGCAAGCTCCCTCGCCACAGAGAACGCAGCGCGACGATTATTGAGGTTGGCGCACCTGCACGCTCGCCGTCATCCCCGCGCTCAGGTTCACCCCTTCGGGCACCTTGTCCAGCTTGATCCGCACCGGAATCCGCTGGGCCAGGCGCACCCAGTTGAACGTCGGTTCGACCTCGGCCAGCAGTTGCGCATCGGGGTTGGTATTGCGGTCGGTGATACCGCGACTGATGCTTTCGACGTGACCTTGCAGGACATGGTCGGCGCTCATTAGCCAGACCTTGACCGGATCACCCACGCGGATCCTGGGCAGTTTGGTTTCTTCGAAATAGGCCTGCACGTAAAACGTTGAATCGTCGATCAGCGCCATGACCGGTTGCCCGGCATTCACGTAGTTGCCCTCGGCCAGGCGCAGGTTGGTGATATGGCCGCCCCGTGGGGCCAAAACCTGGCTGCGGGCCAGATTGAGCTCGGCGACCTTGGCCTCGGCCTGGGCCTCGCGCAGTTCGCCCCGGGCGATGCCGGCGTTGATCTGGGCGTTCTCGCGCAACTCGGCGCTGATAGCCTGAGGCCCCAGGGCGGCGCGTCGACTGGCTTCGTGTTCACGCAAACTCAGTTGCTGCTGGCGGGTCTGAACCACCGCCCGGGCTTTCTCCAGCGCGGCCTCAAAACGTTCGCGGTCGATGCTCAGCAACAAATCGCCTGCCTTGACCTGCTGGTTATCCACCGCCTTGAGCTCACGCACCCAACCCGATACGTCAGGGGCGATCACCACCACGTCGGCGCGAATCCGCGCATCCCGGGTCCAGGGCGTGAGCATGTAGTACTGCCACAGATGAAATCCGGCGAAGATCGCCACGGCCACCACGCTCAGCGTGACGGCAACACGTACGGAGGTACGCATGTTCAACTCCTTATAACGGTCCGAGGACCACGGTAATAACAGTCAGGACACAGACATACAGGGCGCAGTCGAACAAGGCTTCATGCCAGATCCAGCGCCCGACCGGCACGAGGCTGAGTAACAGGCGCAGCCCACCGGTCACCAGCAAGGCCAGCACCACATAAATCAAAAACGGGCTGAGCAATACCCCGCCTATCGACCACTCACGCAAGCCCATGGCTGTGCTCCCGTTGTTCAGGTTCATGCTGACGGCACCAGGCGCGCCAGCTGTTCTGCAATTGCACCACCGCGCCCTGAGCCAGTTTCAGCGCATCGCCGGGCGGTTGCGTCGACAACACGTTCAGGAACTCGTCGCTCGCCGGGCCCAGTGCTTCGGCCTGATCAACTGCCGGACCGCGCTCAAGCACCTGCTCCAGCGCTTCGAAGTAACGGCGCTGGGCACGGTTGTCGGGCATTTGGGCGACGGCCAGACTCAAACGCAGGTGCAGCAACTCGTCCCCCATGTCCAGGCCCAGCAATCCGTCATCCCAACGGCTACGCGCCGGCACCGGCAGTTCGGGATAATGCCGCGCCAGTTGCAGCAGCCGATCAGCCATGCGTCCGCCGAACCAGCTCTCGGCGCCCCGCAGGCTACGGCGCGTCAGGCGCACCAGATCATCAAGCGTGGCAGCCAGCAGGCGACGGCTATGCCAGGCTGGATCGCGCAGAATCAGCAGGTTGAATGCCAACACCGCCGCGCCCACACCGATCATCATCGCTTGCGCATTGTTGAAGAACGCCGCCACGTCATACTTCATGGCGTTGAGCGGCGATATCAGCACCACGAAGTGCAGACAGAACGAGGTGGCCGTGGCGAAAATCTGCGGCTTGGCCATGCCCAGCGCCCCCAGGAACAGCGGCACGCCCATGGCCATGCACAACATCGCAAAACTGCTCCACTGCGGCAGCAAAATCTCGCCGATCACAAACGCCGTCGGCACCGCCAACAGAATTCCCCGAAGAAAACTCATGCCGATCTGCGCGCCGTTTTCACGACTGGCGAACAGACTGCACACCACGCAGGTGAGCACCAGCGCGCCTGAGGCGGCGGGCCAGGCAGTGGCCAGCCAGAAACAGGCGACCGCCAGAAATGCCAGGGCGCTGCGCGCACCGAATACCATGGCCAGGGGCAGGTCACGATGGGGCGCCAGGGTACGCGGTGGATCCACCGCCTCCCTGCCCTCTTGCACCGCCCTCAAGGCTGCGCAGGCGGCCAGGGCGGTATCAAGCAACAAGGCAAAGCGGGCCAGGCAATAACTTTGCGCCGAGCTGATCAGTGGATCGTGGGATGCATCCAAGACCCGTGGTCGCAGGGCTTGCAGGGTCGCGCTGTCGGCGTCGAGGGCTTGTTGCACCTCGCTCATCCAAGGCTTGAGAGCCTCGGCTTCCTCAGGGTCGAGTTGTTTCCATTGCCGCCGTACCGAGCGGGAGATGCGCAGCAGCATCAACAGTTTCTGGCTCAGAGCGCTGATGGCCCGAGCCCGTTGCCGCCCCAGGCTGCCTTCGAACCAGGCGTGCTCGCGCTGGGCGTCCACGGCGACGATCTTGCCGAGGATTTCCAGCAACCCCTTACGGGCCTGCGCATCCCCCGTTAGCGTCGCCCGTGCCGCCTGCATGCCGCTCTGCCAGGCGGCACGGGCCTGATCGGCCAATTGCCGCTCGACCCGCAACGGCCAGAGCAACGCGCTGGCCGCCGTGGCGCAGACAATGCCCAGGCTGATCTCCGTGCAGCGCGCCACCGCCTGATCGAACACCCCCAGCGGATGGGAAATCGCCGGCAAGGCAATGATTGCCACCGTGTACCCGGCCAGCACAAACGAATAGGACCAGGCGCTGCGCAGCAGTGTGGAACAGGCCGTGCACACGCCCAGCCACAGGGCCAGCGCCAGCAGGAACAACCACGGTGCCTGGCCAAACAGCCCCATGAACACCACGGACATGACGGTGCCCACCAACGTTCCGAGCAGCCGCGCCAAGCCTTTTTGCACCACCATCCCGGACAGCGGTTGCGCCACGATGATCGCGGTCATCAACGCCCATGAAGGCTGCTCCAACCCCCAGCGCAAGGCCAGCCAAAGCGCCAGTCCGCCACCAAGAACGGTCTTGATGGCGAATTGCACAGCGAGGCGGTCGGGAGCGAACAAGGCCTGGAAAGTAATGGGCACGCGAAAAACTCTTCTGGGAACGCAGTAACGATAGATGCAATAAAAGGGTGATGGAGGGTGCAATTATTAGCTAGCTATCTATTTGAGTCCAGAGTTGTTTCCAGAAGCTGCCTAGACACGCCGGAGCGTAGGAGCTGTCGAGTGCAACGAGGCTGCGATCTCTCCCCCATCCAATCGATGATCCCCATAAAAAAACGCCAGACAAGCTGGCGTTTTTTGTCCTGCGCGCGTGTTTAGCTGGCGCGCGCTTGGTTACGCAGGGCTTTTACCTGGTCATGGTTACGCTGCACGCCATGGTACTGACGCTCAACCAGGTCGCGAATGCCTACCAGGTTGTGCTTGCTGATTTTCTCCATGGCTTCCTTGTAAGCCTTCAGAGCATGGTCTTCGCCGCGCTCGGCTTCGTTGAGCACCGCTTCTTCATCCTTGCCAGTGAACACGGCTTTCACGTCGACCCAACGGCGGTGCAGGTCACCGGCCACGCTGGTCGAGGTTTCCGGGTCGCCGCCCAGCGCACGTACGGCAGCTTGCAGCTCAGCCGCCGCAGTGGCGCAGTCTGCGGCGCGCTGGACGAACAAGGCCTTGAGTTGTGGATGCTTGATGTCTTCAGCGCAAGTCTTGAAACCTTCCTGACCGTCTTTGCTGGTTTCGATCAGGTCGTTCAGGACGGAGATGGATTCTTTGTTGATGTCGGTCATTTTTCAATTCCTTTGCTTGGTGAATAAAAACCTACAAGGAATATTGCATCGGCCGTGCCAGCCCAAGACCACCAACAAAACACTTAACAATCAATAAGTTAGTTAAAAACCAAAAAACTGTATCCGCGTTATTTGCATGATCTGTCATTTGGCCTGCATGCAGAATGCCTGTATTTTCCAGGTTGACTGAATCAAGACCCAGACCATGAATCCGCAAAAGCTCGAACTGCTGGTCACGCGCCAGATGCCTTTCGGCAAATACAAAGGCCGAATCCTGGCCGACCTTCCCGGGCAATACCTGAACTGGTTCGCTCGCGAGGGTTTTCCTCATGGGGAACTGGGCGCTTTGCTGGCGCTGATGCAGGAGATCGACCACAACGGTCTGTCGGATCTGCTTGACCCACTGCGCGCCAAACATGGCAAACCCAAGCCCCAACATTGATTGAGCCCCGCCATGCCCGAGAACACCCTGCGCGCCCACGATGAAAGCTTCTGGGAGACTTTCGTGGGTCGCTACGATGTCGACCCCCATGCACCGCTCAATCTGGAAAACGGCTACTTCGGCCGCATGTCCCGGACCGTGGTCGAGGAGTACCAACGCAACATCGAGTTCGTCAACCGTGGTAACTCGGTGTATGTGCGCCAGCATTTCGACCGGGACCATGGCGAAGCGATTCGCCAGCAAGTGGCACAGCTGATCCACGCATCCCCCGCTGGCGTAGCGCTGGCCAACAGCGCTGTAGACGCTCTGCAAACGCTGATTCGCAACTACAACGGCCTCAAGCCTGGCGATCAGGTATTGATCTGTGATCTGGAATACGCGTCGGTCAAAAGCGCGATGCGCTGGCTGGCCCGGCAGCGGGGCGTGCAAGTCATTGAACTCGTCCACCCCTACCCCGCCAGTTTCGAAAGCCTGGTGGGCACTTATCGCCAGGCGTTCATTCGTTATCCGCGCCTCAAGCTGATGGCGCTGACTTACGTCAACCACCTCACCGGGCTGGTGATGCCGGTCCAGGCCATCGCCGAGACCGCTCGTGAATTTGGCGTCGATATCATTCTCGACGGTGCCCACGCCTTGGGCCAGATTGATTTCGACCTGAAAAAGCTCGGTATCGAATTCGCCGGGTTCAACCTGCAGAAGTGGATCGGCGGACCACTGGCCCTGGGCTTTTTATACATCGCACCGCAACGGCTGGCCGACATCGACCCGGACATGGACGAAGATCATTGTCCTGCCACTGATGTGCGCTCGCGAACGCCCCACAGCACGCCCAATATCCCGGCCTTGCTCACGCTGCCCCTGGTACTGGAGGAGCACCGTGCATTGGGGGGCGCATCGGCCAAGGGCGCGCGGCTCAGTTATCTGCGCGACCTCTGGGTGAATGCCGTGCGTGATGTGCCGGGGATCGAAATCATGACGCCGGACGATCCGCGCCTGTACTGCGGCATCACGTCGATGCGCTTCACCGCGCACCCCGATCAACAGGCGATGGCTGATCGACTGCTCAATGACTATGGGATCTTCACCGTGGTGCGTAACACCAGTGTCGGGCCGTGTATCCGCATTACGCCTGGGTTGATTACGTTGGCGAGTGACATTGAGCGGTTGATCCAGGCGCTGCTCGAACTGAACCGAACGTAGCGGCTTGCACAGCTCTTGTGGCGAGGGAGCTTGCTCCCGCTGGGCTGTGAAACAGCCCCAAAAGGCTGGGCGGGGTCAGTCTGGTAGATCGAGGAGCTGCTATCAGGACTGCTGCGCAGCCCAGCGGGAGCAAGCTCCCTCGCCACAAGAGCCTAGTGTTGTGCGGTCATGCGCGGTACAAAAACCCAGGCAAAAAAAAACGGCGCGCCGACCAAGCGCACCGTAAAACCGTAGAACACCCAACGAAGGTTCGGTAAGACAATCAGTCCAGCAGCGCCAGCGCCTCAGCGGTGCATTCCTGAATACGGGCCCAGTCGCCGTTCTTGATCCACTCAGGATCAAGCATCCAGCTACCGCCCACGCACATCACGTTTTTCAACGCCATGTAGCTCTTGATATTGGCCGGGCTTACGCCGCCGGTCGGGCAGAATTTCACTTCGCCGAACGGGCCGCCCAGGGCCTTGATGGCCGCGACACCGCCGCTGACTTCTGCCGGGAACAGTTTGAAGCGGCGATAGCCCAGGCCATAACCTTCCATGATGCCGGAGGCGTTGCTGATGCCCGGCAGCAACGGGATCGGGCTGTCAACGCTGGCCTCCAGCAAATCACGGGTGATGCCTGGGGTAACGATGAACTGAGAACCGGCGGCCTCGGCGGCGGCCAGCATGTGGCGATCGAGCACCGTGCCGGCGCCCGTCACCAGTTCCGGACGTTGCTCGCGCAGCACCTGGATAGCCTTGAGGCCGTACTGGGAACGCAAAGTCACTTCCAGCGCCGTCAGGCCGCCAGCAGCCAGGGCATCGGCCAGCGGCAGAATGTCCTGCTCACGGGCGATGGTGATCACCGGCAGGATCCGCGCCTTGGCGCAAAGGCTGTCGATCAGGGTAACTTTGTCCGCCATGGAAACGGTCGGGGATGGGTTTTTCATAGCGGCTGATCCTTGGTTCATGGGCACCAGTAAATCTCTAACGTAGGTTGCAAAAACGCGCGAACCGGCATTTCGGCAACATTGTCACCGGCCACCGCAGCGTTCAGGGTGGTCAATTTCGACTGACCGGAAATCGACAGCACTTTGTGCTTGGCCGAGGCCAGCAAGGCGCGGCTCATGGTCAGGCGTTGGTGTGGCACGGTGGGCGCCAGCATCGGCCAGCAGCGGCGAACGCCATTGGCATCCAAGGCTTGAGCCAGGTTCGGGCTGGCGGGGAACAACGAGGCGGTGTGCCCGTCATCGCCCATGCCCAACACCAGTACGTCGATGGGCGGCAGCTCGGCCAGCAAACGATCGGCCTGCTCGGCTGCGGCTTCCAGGTCGGCGCTGGCGCTGTAGAGGCTCAGGAACTGGGCCTTGGCCGCCGCACCTTGGAGCAGGTAACGCTTGAGCAGACCGGCGTTGCTGTCAGCGTGCTCAACCGGCACCCAGCGCTCGTCGGCCAGGCTCACCACCACGTTCGACCAGTCCAGCGCCTGTTTGGCCAGGCTCTGGAAAAACGCCACCGGGCTACGACCACCGGAGACCACCAGGGTCGCCGTGCCGCGCGCCTCGATAGCCGTGCGTAATTGCTCGGCCACCTTCAACGCCAAGCCCTCGGCCAACAGCATCGGGCTTTTGAATTCGTGGGCGCTGACGCCCTGCGGCAGTTTCACTTCAGATATCGCCATACCATGACCTCCCATCCCGCGTGATCAGTGCAATGGAGCTCATTGGCCCCCAGGACCCGGCCGCATACGGCTTGGGCGCATCGCCGGATTTCTTCCATCCGGCAATCAACTGGTCACACCACGTCCACGCGGCTTCAATTTCATCTTTACGGACAAACAGGTTCTGATTGCCGTTCATGACTTCCAGCAACAACCGCTCGTAGGCATCGGGAATCCGCGCGCTGCGATAGGTGTCGGAAAAGTTGAGTTGCAACGGACCGCTGCGCAATTGCATGCCCTTGTCCAGGCCTTGCTCCTTGGTCATCACTCGCAAGGAAATCCCTTCGTCCGGTTGCAGGCGGATGATCAGTTTGTTGCTGATCTGCAAGCGCTGCTCGGGGGCGAAGATGTAGTGGGACGGTTCCTTGAAGTGAATGACGATCTGCGACAGCTTCTGCGGCATGCGCTTGCCGGTGCGCAGATAAAACGGCACCCCGGCCCAGCGCCAGTTGCGAATGTCGGCGCGCAGGGCCACGAAGGTTTCGGTATCGCTCTGGGTGTTGGAGTTGGGCTCTTCCAGGTAACCTGGCACCGACTTGCCCTCACTGTGGCCGGCGATGTACTGGCCACGCACCACTTGAGTGGTCAGGCCTTCCGGGCTGATGGGTGCCAGGGCCTTGAGCACTTTGACCTTTTCGTCACGGATGCTGTCGGCGGACAGGTCGGCCGGCGGGTCCATGGCAATCAGGCAGAGCAACTGCAACAGGTGATTCTGGATCATGTCGCGCAGTTGGCCGGCCTTGTCGAAATAGCCCCAGCGGCCTTCGATGCCGACCTTCTCGGCGACAGTGATTTCCACGTGGGAAATGTAATTCTGGTTCCACTGGGTTTCGAACAGGCTGTTGGCGAACCGCAGCGCGATCAGGTTCTGTACCGTCTCTTTACCCAGGTAGTGGTCGATGCGATAGGTGCGGTTTTCCGGGAAGAACTGCGCCACGGCGTCGTTGACCTTGCGCGACGATTCCAGGTCCGAGCCGATGGGTTTCTCCAGCACGACACGGGTGTTTTCGCACAAACCGACCTTCGCCAGGTTCTCGCAGATCGCTCCATACACCGCCGCAGGGGTGGCAAAATAGGCAATGACTTGCTGGGCTGAACCGGCCTGCTCGGCCAGGGCGACATAGTCGTCGGCCTTGAGGAAATCCACGTGCAGATAAGTCAGTCGCCCCAGGAAGCGTTCGACCACGGTCTCGTTCAGATCCTTGTCGCCCACGTAGCGGCGCAACTCAGCGGCGATGAACGCCAGGTGTTGCTGCTCGCTGCCCGGCTCCCGGGCCAGGGCAATGATCCGCGTGTCCTCATGCAGCAGGTCGGCGCCATCGAGCTGATAAAGGGCAGGAAACAGCTTGCGCAAGGCCAGGTCGCCCAACGCGCCGAACAAGGCGAAGGTGCACGGTTCAACCGTAATCGAATGCATGATGTTTGTTCTTTTATCAAGTTAAGCTACAAATACCTTTTTTCAAGGCATCACTCAAGGAAAAATGTAGTAATAACCACAACATTTTTCGAAAATACCGATTCCGAGTGGTGGTACACCGGAGCCATCAGTAGGATAGGCCACCGCAAAGGGTCGTATCAAAGACCCGTCTTTCTAGGAATCTTGTATGGACCGCGTGCGAAATTTACTGGAACAGATCCAGAGTCGCCTTGAAGACCTGAACAAGGCAGAACGCAAAGTGGCCGAAGTGATCCTGCTCAACCCACAGCAGGCCACCCGCTTCAGCATCGCCGCCCTCGCCCAGGCCGCTTCGGTCAGCGAACCCACCGTCAACCGTTTCTGCCGTTCATTCGGCGTCAGCGGCTACCCGGAACTCAAGCTGCAACTGGCCCAAAGCCTGGCCAGCGGCGCCGCGTATGTCAGTCGCGCGGTGGAGGCCGATGACAATCCGGAAGCCTACACCCGGAAAATCTTTGGCAGTGCCATTGCCTCATTGGACAGCGCCTGCCAGGCCCTTGATCCCAATTTGATCAGCCGTGCCGTGGACCTGCTGATCCAGGCCAGGCAGATCCACTTCTTCGGCCTCGGCGCTTCGGCACCGGTGGCGCTGGATGCCCAGCACAAGTTCTTCCGCTTCAACCTGGCGGTGACCGCCCACGCCGATGTGCTGATGCAGCGGATGATCGCGTCAGTGGCCCACACGGGCGAGCTGTTCGTGATCATTTCCTACACCGGCCGTACCCGCGAGCTGGTGGAAGTGGCGCGCATTGCCCGGGAGAACGGCGCGTCGGTACTGGGGCTGACCGCCGAAGGCTCGCCCCTGGCCAAGGCCAGCACCCTGAGCCTGAATATCCCACTGCCCGAAGACACCGACATCTATATGCCGATGACCTCGCGGATCATCCAGCTCACCGTGCTGGACGTGCTCGCCACCGGCATGACCTTGCGCCGCGGTGTGGACTTCCAGCCGCATCTGCGCAAGATCAAGGAAAGCCTCAATGCCAGCCGGTATCCGGTGGGGGATGAGTTCAACTGACTCAATCCAAAATCTTCAGTGCCTGATCGTCCGTCTTCGCGAGCAAGCCCGCTCCCACATGGGGTTCAGTTGTGAACGTGAGTTTCAGGTTCGCAATCGATCCAATGTGGGAGCGGGCTTGCTCGCGAAGGCCGCGACTCGGTCTGACAGACCGAACCCAGGTAAACCGAGACATGAACCCCAGGGCTTGAAGCATGCCGCAACCGTACATCTTCCGTACCGTCGATCTGGATGGCCAGACCTTGCGCACCGCGGTACGTCCCGGCAAGCCTCATTTGACGCCGCTGCTGATTTTCAACGGCATCGGCGCCAACCTTGAGCTGGTGTTCCCGTTCATCCAGGCCCTGGACCCGGACCTGGAAGTCATCGCCTTTGACGTTCCCGGCGTCGGCGGCTCGTCGACGCCCAGCCGGCCGTATCGCTTTCCCGGCTTGGCAAAACTCACCGCGCGAATGCTCGATTACCTCGATTACGGGCAGGTCAACGTGATCGGCGTGTCCTGGGGCGGCGCCCTGGCCCAGCAATTTGCCCATGACTACCCTGAACGCTGCAAAAAGCTGGTGCTGGCGGCCACCGCCGCTGGCGCGGTGATGGTGCCGGGCAAACCGAAAGTGCTGTGGATGATGGCAAGCCCCCGACGCTACGTGCAGCCGTCCCACGTGATGCGTATCGCCCCGCTGATCTACGGCGGCTCGTTCCGCCGCGACCCCAGCCTGGCGGCCAGTCATGCGGCCAAGGTGCGTTCGGCTGGCAAGCTGGGTTATTACTGGCAACTGTTCGCCGGCCTGGGCTGGACCAGCATCCACTGGCTGCACAAGATCCACCAGCCGACCCTGGTGCTGGCCGGCGACGACGATCCACTGATCCCGTTGATCAACATGCGCATGCTGGCCTGGCGCATCCCCAACGCCCAGTTGCACATCATCGACGACGGCCATCTGTTCCTGATCACCCGGGCCGAGGCGGTGGCGCCGATCATCATGAAGTTTCTGGAGGAAGAACGTCAGCGCGCGGTCATGCACCCGCATCCCGCGCCGCTGGGTGGCGGCTGACACCGCCCAAAAGCGCCTGGCAGGACGCCGGATCGCGCAACTACCCGAAACAGCGACTATGTTGTCTGGTTCGGTGTGTTTGTTTTTAGCCTGATGACGAAGGAGTTGACTCATGCGCGACAAACCGGCGAAGGGTTCCATGCCCGCCCCTGCCAACTTCATCAACGCACAAAGTGCGGTCACCGGCCTGCGGGGCAGGGACCTGCTTTCCACCCTGCGCAGCGTAGCCGCACACGGCTTGCGCAATCCGGTGCACAGCGCCCGGCATGCGTTGAAACTGGGCAGCCAGTTGGGCCGCGTCCTGCTCGGAGAAACCCTGCACCCCACCAACCCCAACGACAAGCGCTTCGCCGATCCCACCTGGCAGCTCAATCCGTTCTATCGTCGTAGCCTGCAGGCCTACCTCAGTTGGCAGAAACAGATGAGGAGCTGGATCGACGAATGCGACATGAGTCCGGATGACCGTGCCCGGGCACACTTCGCTTTCGCCCTGCTCAACGACGCCGTATCGCCTTCCAATACCTTGCTCAACCCGCTGGCGGTCAAAGAGCTGTTCAACTCCGGCGGTACCAGCCTGCTTCGGGGCATCAGCCACCTGGTGGACGACCTGCTGCACAACGATGGGCTGCCGCGGCAAGTCACACCCCATGCCTTCGAAGTCGGCAAGACCCTGGCGACCACACCGGGCGCGGTGGTGTTTCGCAACGAAATGCTGGAGCTGATCCAATACAAATCCATGAGCGAAAAGCAATATGCCAAGCCGTTGCTGATCGTGCCGCCGCAGATCAACAAGTTCTACATCTTCGACCTGAGCCCCTCCAACAGCTTCGTCCAGTACGCCCTGAAAAACGGTTTGCAGGTGTTCATCATCAGTTGGCGCAACCCCGACGTGCGTCACCGCGAATGGGGCCTGTCCAGCTATGTCGAGGCGACGGAAGAAGCCATGAACGTTTGCCGGGCGATCACCGGCGCCCGTGAGGTCAACCTGATGGGGGCCTGCGCCGGCGGCATGACCATCGCGGCCCTGCAAGGCCATCTGCAAGCCAAGCGCCAACTGCGCCGGGTCGCCAGCGCCACGTACCTGGTGAGCCTGATGGACAGCCAGATAGACAGCCCCGCCACGCTGTTCACGGACGAACAGACCCTGGAAGCCGCCAAGCGCCGTTCCTACCAGAAAGGCATCCTCGATGGTCGCGACATGGCCCGGGTGTTTGCCTGGATGCGCCCCAACGACCTGATCTGGACTTATTTCATCAATAACTACCTGCTGGGCAAGGAGCCGCCGGCGTTCGACATCCTCTACTGGAACAACGACTGCACCCGACTGCCGGCAGCTTTCCACGGCGACCTGCTGGACTTTTTCAAGCACAACCCCCTGACCCACCCCGGCGGCCTGGAAGTCTGCGGTACGCCGATCGACCTGCGCAAAGTGACGGTCGACAGCTTCAGCGTGGCGGGCATCAATGACCACATCACGCCATGGGATGCGGTCTATCGCTCAACGCTGTTGCTCGGGGGGGAACGACGCTTCGTGCTGTCCAACAGCGGCCACGTCCAGAGCATTCTCAACCCGCCGGGAAACCCCAAGGCCAATTACGTTGAAAACCCGAAACTGAGCAGCGACCCACGAGCCTGGTATTACGACGCCAAGCACGTCGAGGGCAGTTGGTGGGCCCCATGGCTGAGTTGGGTCCAGGAACGCTCCGGCGCCCAACGCGAAACACAGATGACCCTGGGCAACGCAAACTACCCGCCTCTGGACGCGGCGCCGGGAACCTATGTGCGCGTGCGCTGAAGGTTCACTCCACGGCCAGGCACTGGGCCGTGGCACGATTACCATCACTAAGAAGACCGGATGAAGACCCGCGACCGCATTCTTGAATGCGCCCTGCAGTTGTTCAATGAGAAGGGCGAACCGAACGTTTCCACCATGGAAATCGCCAACGAAATAGGCATCAGCCCAGGCAATCTCTATTACCACTTTCATGGCAAGGAGCCCCTGATCCTCGGATTGTTCGAGCGCTTCCAGGGCGAACTGGCGCCGCTGCTGGACCCACCGGCAGATGTACAACTGGCGCCGGAAGATTATTGGCTGTTCCTGCACCTGATCGTCGAACGGCTGGCTCAATACCGGTTTCTGTTTCAGGACCTGTCGAACCTGGCCGGACGCCTGCCAAAACTGGCCAAGGGCATCCGCCAGTTGCTCAACGCCCTGAAACGCACCCTGGCCTCGCTGCTCGCGCAACTCAAAGCCCAGGGGATGCTGGTCAGCGACACCCAGGCATTGGGGCAACTGGTGGAACAGATCACCATGACCTTACTGTTCTCGCTGGACTATCAGCGCATCCTCGACCGCGAGGGTGAAGTTCGACTGGTGGTCTATCAGGTCATGATGCTGGTGGC
Organism: Pseudomonas tehranensis; assembly: GCF_014268615.1. GTDB lineage: Bacteria > Pseudomonadota > Gammaproteobacteria > Pseudomonadales > Pseudomonadaceae > Aquipseudomonas > Aquipseudomonas tehranensis. Next base: position 21,290 of record NZ_JABWQV010000074.1, read on the forward strand.
CCCGCACCTGCCGCCGGCGGCAAAGGTTGCGACCGAGCAACTGGCGTTACGCTACCTGGAAGAGCATTAAGATCAAAAGATCGCAGCCTTCGGCAGCT